>JAHZJJ010000007.1 GCA_022600975.1 Gammaproteobacteria bacterium | reverse complement strand
GCTTGCGCATCAACCCCAGTCGGTTAGCATTGCGGGCCAGTAAGCCGGCGGCAATCATAGCGCGCGGATTACTGGTGTTGGTGCAACTGGTTATCGCAGCAATGATCACCGCACCATTAGGCATCAACCCCTCTTCAGACAGCACTGGACGGGCAATACCGCGTTCCGCCAGCTGCGCCACCGGCAACAGCGCGTGGGGGTTAGAGGGCCCGGCCAAATTGCGACCCACCGCAGATAAATCAAATTTCAACAGGCGCTCATACTCGGCCTCCGCTAAAGCGTCGGCCCAGAAACCAGCAGCGCGGGCAAAGCGCTCTACTAGAGCTACCTGGGCCTCGTCACGGCCGGTCAGAGTCAGGTAATCAATGGTCTGCTGATCGATATAAAACAGTGCCGCAGTGGCACCGTATTCCGGCGTCATATTAGAAATCGTCGCCCGGTCACCGAGGGTTAACTGAGCAGCGCCCGTGCCAAAAAATTCCAAATAGGCACCGACCACACGCTCTTTACGCAAAAATGCGGTGAGCGCCAGCACCAAATCGGTACTGGTAATGCCCGGCTGCAACTTGCCTACCAACTCAACACCCACCACATCTGGCAGACGCATGGTGGATGCGCGGCCGAGCATCACCGCTTCAGCCTCCAACCCCCCCACACCCACGGCAAGTACGCCCAACGCATCCACCATCGGCGTATGGCTGTCTGTACCCACGCAACTATCGGGGAAGGCCACACCGTCGCACACTTGCACCACCGGTGACATCTTTTCCAGATTGATCTGATGCATGATGCCGTTGCCCGGCGGAATCACATCAACATTTTCAAAAGCCTGTTGGCACCAGTTGATAAAGTGGAAACGATCCTCGTTGCGGCGCTCCTCAATAGCACGATTTTTTTCAAATGCCTGAGATTCAAATCCAGCGTGTTCAACCGCCAGGGAGTGGTCAACAATCAACTGGGTGGGCACCACCGGATTCACTTTGGCTGGATCGCCACCTTTATCGGCAATTGCATCTCGCAACCCGGCGAGATCCACCAGTGCGGTTTGGCCGAGAATGTCGTGACAGACGACTCGCGCCGGAAACCAGGGAAAATCCAGTTCGCGTTTGCGCTCAACAATTTGTAGCAAGGCTTCAGTCAAGGCTGAAGCCTTGCATCGACGCACCAGATTCTCTGCCAATATCCGCGAGGTATAGGGCAATTTTGCATAGCCGCCGGGCCGGATGGCCTCTACTGCAGCACAAGTATCGAAATAATCCAGCTCGGTGCCCGACAGGGACTTGCGATAATGACCATTCATAATAGCGTGAAACGTTCCCCCCATAAATACCGTACTATCAACGCTCGTTGATAGCTGTGAACTGACGTAATTCTGGGCCTGTGTATTCGGCACTCGGGCGAATAATACGGTTGTCGGCACGCTGTTCAAATATATGCGCAGCCCAACCGGTAAGGCGGGACATCACAAAAATCGGGGTAAATAGCTTAGTGGGAATCTTCATATAGTGATAAGCGGAAGCGTGGAAAAAATCAGCGTTGCAAAATAATTTTTTCTCCCGCCACATAACGGCTTCACAGCGCACCGAAATCTGATACAGCAGATCATCACCGACATCGGACGCCAGTTTTTCCGACCAACCTTTTATAATCTCATTACGAGGATCGCTCTCGGTATAAACCGCATGGCCAAAGCCCATAATTTTTTCTTTGCGTTTCAGCATTCCCAGCAGTTCTCGCTCTGCTTCATCACTGGAGGAGAAGCGCTCAATCAACTCCATTGCCGCTTCATTGGCTCCACCATGCAGCGGCCCACGCAATGTACCAATGGCACCGGTAATACAACTGAATAGATCCGATAAAGTAGAAGCGCAGACCCGCGCAGTAAAAGTGGAAGCGTTAAACTCATGTTCTGCATAAAGTACCAGTGAGCTATGCATCACCTGCACATGGAGATCTTTGGGGCTTTCATCGTGCAACATATGTAAAAAATGTGCACCAATGGAGTTATCGTCGGTTTCGGTTTCAATACGCACACCATCGTGACTGAAGCGATACCAATAACAGATAATTGAAGGAAAAGCGGCCAGCAGTCGATTGGCCTTTTGCAATTGCTGATCAAAAGATGCTTCGCCCTCTAAATTACCCAACATGGAGCAACCTGTGCGCATCACATCCATCGGGTGTGCCGTCGCGGGAATGCGTTCGAGCACTTCTCTCAGTGCGGCTGGTAGGCCGCGTTGGGTTTTCAGCAGGCCCTGATAATCTGCCAGCTGGGCAGCAGTGGGCAGGGCGCCGTAAAGAATCAGATAGGCAACCTCTTCGAAACTGCAGTTTGCGGCCAGATCTTTAACATCGTATCCGCGATAGGTCAAACCAGAGCCCGATATGCCCACCGTGGAAAGTGCTGTCTTGCCCGCAACCTGCCCCCGCAAACCCGCACCGCCAATTTTTTTCTCTATCATTAGGTTGTTCTCCTACAAATTAATTATGGAATACTCGGAATAAACAACACCCAGCCCAGTATGCCCGAGTTGACGCTGAGTAGAGTAAATCACTTGTCAAACAGCGCGTCCAGCTTGTCCTCGAACTGGTGATAATTCAGATAGTCGTAAAGCTCCTCGCGCGTTTGCATATTATCGACCACTGAGCGCTGATCGCCGTCAGCTAAAATAGCTTTATAAACCGTTTCCGCAGCGCGGTTCATGGCGCGAAAAGCCGACAGTGGGTAAAGCAATAAATCCACCCCGACAGCGGCTAATTCACTTTTATCGTACAGCTTTGTTTTACCAAACTCAGTCATATTGGCCAATATCGGCATCTTCACCGCAGTTTTAAATGCTTGATAATACGCCAAATCTGTCACCGCTTCGGCAAAAATACCATCGGCACCAGCTTCAACACACATTTGTGCACGCTCAATCGCAGCTTCCAAGCCCTCCTGAGCCAGGGCGTCTGTACGCGCCATAATGAAAAAATCCTCGTCACTGCGCGCATCCACCGCAGCCTTGATACGATCAACCATTTCCTCTTTGCTCACAATGGCCTTATTGGGCCTGTGGCCACAACGCTTTTGCGCCACCTGATCTTCAATATGCACTGCGGCGGCACCGGCGCGGATCATTTCTTTCACTGTGCGTGCAATATTTAATGCGCCGCCCCAGCCCGTATCGATATCCACCAACAGTGGCAGTTTGCTTGCAGCGGTGATACGGCGCACATCTTCCAGCACATTTTCCAGACTGGTCATACCCAGGTCCGGCAAGCCGTAGGAAGCATTAGCTACCCCCGCACCTGAAAGGTAGATGGCTTTATGACCAATACGTTCGGCCATTACTGCGCTATAAGCGTTAATAGTACCAACCAACTGCAGCGGCTGATGATCTTTCAGGGCCTGGCGAAAACGTGCACCGGCAGACAGGGATTTGCTCATAAGCTACCTCAGTTTATTTTCAATGTTATTGCGCGATGCGCAAATATGACGACGCATTAACAACTCTGCGAGCTCTCCATCCTGCGCCTGAATCGCCTCGATAATATGCCTGTGCTCGCGAAAGGCACTTTGTGCCCGCGCGCTGACCATACCAAGCTGATAGCGATACATGCGCACACGGTAGTAGAGCTGATTGCACAGTGTGTCGATTAACAAGCTGTTGTTGGATGCCTGGACAATGCGAAAATGAAAGTCGAAACCCCCTTCGGGCTGAAAATAAGCGGTACCCGCCTGCAGCTCTTGTTGCTGTTCATGGCGAGCCAGCAAGTGACATAATGCTTGCAAATCTGTGTCACTTCGGTTGGCCGCCGCCAACCGACAGGCCATACCTTCGAGCGCTTCGCGCACATCGTAGAGTTCCAACAGGTCACGACGGCTGAGGGTCACCACTCGCGCACCCAGATTTACCCGGCGTTCAATTAAACCCAATGCTTCGAGTCGCATCAACGCTTCGCGCAAGCTACCGCGGCTGGCATTAAAACGCCGTGCCAATTCTGGTTCACTGATTTTGCTACCGGCAACCAGACGTCCCTCTACTATTTCGCCGCGCAGGGTTTCAAACAATCGCTGTGACAAGCTCTGGGCAGTGGCTACAGGCTCTAAAACAACATCTGACATGTTTGCGCCTATGAAGCTTTCAACTGAAAACAGCAAAAACTTTAATGTGTCGACAATTTAAAACAAAATTAGTATATAGAAGCAGAAAACATCCTTCAACCCGTCATTCTGTCAACACATTAATGAATACCCCAACAGACATTCACTGAGAGTAGGGAGGGGAGGGTTCAGTAGTTTTGCCCGGACAATATGGGCATAATAGCGACAAATGATACTTGCGCCGCAATCACTTACACCCACCCTATGCTTATATGCGCCGAGAATCTTGACTGCTTTAACTTCCGTAACCACAGCATATTCACCAAAAATCGGCGACCGAAATCCGAACATACTGAATTTTATGCATAAAAGTTTTATCAAACGTTGGCTGCCAACAGCGGAGCAGATTCGTTCTCAAAACGGACTTCAGTTTTTAGGTGCTCTACTGCACGACCCCAACCTGTTCCACCTCAACCGCCATTCGGTTTCTGTGGCCTTTGCCACAGGCATATTTACCAGTTTTCTACCGCTGCCAGGCCAGATGCTGATTGCCGCTTTGTTAGCATTGTGGTTTCGTTGTAATCTAGCTCTGTCTATCGCTCTGGTATGGATCAGCAATCCGGTGACCATTCCGATGATATTTTATGGCACCTACAAACTCGGGGCCTGGATGCTGGGAACACAACCGCTGCAATTCCACATAGAGTTATCCTGGCAATGGCTGGCCGATGAAGTTGGCAAGATCTGGTTACCGCTGTTTTTTGGCTCACTATTTTGCGGCTTTAGCTTTGCTATTTTGTCTTATTTTATAACCCAGGGTCTGTGGCGATGGCACGTAATAAAGCGTTGGAAAGCACGATTGGCATTGCGCAAAGCGCAAATGACATAACAATCCTCGCTATAAAAAATACCCGTATAACCTCAACAACTGCCCCTTTACCGCAAACTTTTATTTTCACTCTATGCTTAATGGGTGGCCTTTTTGCACAAGGCTATCCACCCAAACCCACCGCGGGTTGACCGCAGCATCGGCGTTCGACATTCGAGCAGATTGCCCTATGGATAAAAGCACTCTTAGGCGATGGCTGCCGACAGCAGAGCAGCTGAGATCCAAAAGTGGCCTCAAATTTCTAGGCGCCCTGCTGCACAGCCCCAACCTGTTTCACCTCAACCGCCATTCAGTTTCAACGGCAGCTGCCGTAGGAATATTTACCAGCTTTCTGCCCCTGCCCGGCCATATGCTGCTCGCCGCACTATTAGCGCTGTGGTTGCGTAGTAACCTACCGCTATCGGTTGCTCTGGTATGGATCAGTAACCCGGTGACCATTCCCATCATGTTCTACAGTACCTACAAGCTCGGCGCCTGGATGCTGGGTATCCCACCGGAGGCACTGCATATAGAGTTGTCATGGCAATGGTTGACACAAGAGGTGGGTAAAATCTGGTTACCGTTACTCTGTGGCTCGCTGCTTGCAGGCATTATGTTTGCGGCCCTATCCTATTTGATCATACAGATAGTGTGGCGGTGGCTAGTAGTTAAACGCTGGAAAACACGCTTAGCCCTGCGCAAAACCCAGACAATGCAATAATCTTATATGCAACCTTGCGAGAACCATTGCAGTTTTTAGGATAATACTTGGCAATACAATTGTCTCATGCATTTAGAACCCACAATCCAGCGCATCTAACAACATATGAATAATTAAACCGAGACCCAGCAGTCGCACAGGCCTCCAGGGTAAAAATAACAGTGCCCCATAAATGGAAATGGGTAACATTTTATGCAGTGGGTGAAAATTAATACTACAGCGGTTGGGATCAAACATTGGGCTCGCCAGCAGGTGATCCAAGTCAACCAAATTGGCTGCCAGCATAATCAATGCTGCCCGTTTCCATAGAGGGCGAAAAAACAACCATGCCACCCCTACTGGAACCAACAGATGTAACACCAGGTGGGCATACGCAAACATAGTTTAAATTCCTAACTACAATAACTCTTCTGCAGAAATTGAGCCCAATCCCTCTTCGATATCCTGGCGTATCGCGCTGCGCACTTGTGCAATATTTTTTGCACCAATTGCTTGTAACAAATCCTGGTGTCGGTCCGGCAGTTCCTGCACCCCAAAACGCTGAAACACCAAATGCTGCAAAGGTGCAGTCTGCAACCATAGGCTTTCAATCAGCGACAGAATAATGTGCGGCCGACCCAAACGATAAAGGGTAAAATGAAACGCTAAATTTTCCGTCACATAGGCCTGGGTGTCTTCGATTTCAAGCGCAAGACTGACGCGATCATCCAGTTCTCGCAATTGCTGCAGCTCTTGCGCACCGACAAACGGTAATGCCTGCTCCGCAGCTTGACATTCTAACGCCACCCTTGCAGCACAAATTTCCCGCAGACGCCTGAGGTTCATACTCGGCACTCTCACTCGACGCGAATCCGATAGTTCCAAAGCGCGCTCGGAGGTAAGCCGTCGCAACGCCTCGCGTACTGGCATCGGGCTGCAATCCAACTCTGCGGCAAGGCCACGAATAGTGATCGAACGGCCGGGCAAAAATTGTCCGCGCAAAATTGCATCCCGCACCTGGAAATAAACCCGCTCCTGGGTCGTGCGGAAATCTTCCTGTGGCGGATTAAATTCGAGCTCACTCATAGGGTTGTTTCGCGATTTAAAATAATTGTCATTTAGCGACTTACGGCTGCTGCGTATACTTACTCAAGCGAAACAAAATGCTTTCTCTGAAGACAACAAAGTACAGTTTATGCGGCGAACGCTCGAACCACCTTGTGGGGCGCTTGATCACTGCCAACTTCAATAAGCGCATCGATAATGGCACCAGTTTGCCACAATTCATAAAAATCTTCCGCAACCTGTTTGCCCGCCTCCACTACGGCTTGCCAATAACGCACCCGCTGCTGATGTGGTAGGCACAACAAGTCATTGCGGTCAGAAATTTTACCGAAGGGCAACTTCGCCACCCAACCCGGAGATGGTGCCACCAAGAGCGTATTACACATTGCACCACCACGCACCCAGCGCCAGGATAAACGCTTATCAAACCAACCGGGCACTATATAGGGGAAAAAATGCGGATACAGGGCGAGCCCTGGGGGATGCTCAAAATTCAAATCAAAATGGTAATCGGTAATACCACCATCACGATAGTTGCCCTGGGGCGCACCTTGTGGCGTTGACACGCCGCGCATCATCAGAGGAATAGATCCGCTGGCCAGTACAGATG
>JAHZJJ010000035.1 GCA_022600975.1 Gammaproteobacteria bacterium | reverse complement strand
TTGCGCAGTAGCAGGCTTTGTTCAAAATATTGTTGCGCCCTGCCCCAAATTTCATTGCGCAAGCATAGGCGCCCAAGGCAGGTTAATAAATCTGCGTTATCGCCATACTCTTTTTGCCAGCCAGTGGCGACCGTGAGCTGGGTATTGGCGTCGGCTGCTATCAGGAGGCCGTACAGCTGTATATCCTTTTCTCGCCATTCGCGATTCAGTATCCAGCGTAATTGTTTTTCCGCTTTAATGTCTTCGCCCAGTTGATGCAGCATTTCGGCATACAGGCTGCGCAGCGCTATATTGCGTTGCCAGCGCCCTTTCAGGCTCTGCCACACTTCCTCTAACTGGGTTAATTGTTGACGATTGCCGGCTTCGAGCAATAAACGTTGGTACACTTCAAGCTCTAGCTGTTGTAATCCTTCTTCAGGCATATTGGCATGCTTTTCTAGCTGCGGTAGTAATTTGCGCAGCCCCTTCCAATCTCCTAGGTTGTAGTAAGCCTGTTTGAGCAATTGAAGTAAGGCCGGGTGGGTTGGCTCTACTTGCTTTGCGCGCTGTAAACTGGCGACACATTGTTCATAGTGTTTATCTAGCAGTTGCATGCGCGCTTGGCTGAGGGCAACAGCCAGCTGAGTATCGTTGCCGCTGGCTTCGGCCTTTGCCAATAATTCGTTGGCTTCATCTCGATAGCCCAATTCAAAGGCGCTGCGGGCGGCTGCGAGATAATTCACTAATGGGGCATCGGAGCGAGCCGCAGATTTTAGTAATTGTCGCCGCGCTCGGGTCCAGTTGCCTTCCATAAACTCCACTAGGCCGCTGGCCAAGCGGCGCTGGGCTGCACGGCTGGAACCAAAGCGTATGTGGCTGAACCCTCCCCAAATTGCACGAATCAAGCTACGCAGCAGCGGTAAGACAAGTAATAGCAGTATGAGTAGTACACCAACGGCAAACCACAGATTAATGGCTATTCGTTTATTGAGATCTCCGCCTATCATCACGATCACATAGCCGGGGTAGTTGCCCATTCCCTCTGCAATAAACGCTCCAGCCAGCAGCAGTACCAAAATTGAAAACAAGAAACGTTTCACTGGCTACTACCTCCAGAACCGTTAGCGTTATTGGAACCATTTGGTTTTTCAAGGGGTAACGGTTGCTGGGGTTCTTGTTCGGGCAAGCTGCTGGGGCCACTGGGCAACTGTTCCATATAGTCCTGCAAGGATTGTTGCGAGGCGTTCAGGTTTGGAAGTTTATTTGCTACTGCGGTTTGTTGCAGGGCTTGTAGTTCATTCAAAATAGTTTGGCGCTGCTGGTTATCTACGCCATAAAGCCTAAGTAATTGTTGGGCATCGGCCAGTGCGTCTTTATACACTGCGGCGTCTGCTCGCAATACGGCGAGCTCTGCCTGCTCCATATGCAAACGCAAACTTTGGCGGAAAAAGAATTCGTTTTGTGTCGATAACAGTACGGGGTTAATGCCTCCATCCTCAATACGCACGGATTTTTGCAAAAAATTAACAAAGCTCTGCCAGCTGCTGCGAAGTGGTGATTTCTCTGCTTGCTCTGGGGGCTTGGCTTCGGGGCGCTGGGGGGCCGGCTTAAAGTCGGGCTGGAGTGGCAGCTGTGACATTTGTTTTTCAAGTGCCCGCAGGCGCAAGTAAATGCCTTCGCGATCCACATGCTCGACCAATTTGAGGGCACTGATGCCCTCTGCCAAATGTTGGCGCACTGGGTACAGGCCCGGCAAATTAAGTTGGCTTAGCAGGCGGTCTGCTTCTTCAGCCAATCCCAGTGCCGAGCGGCTGTCTTGTTGCAGCAGCAGGCGCTGGTTGGCAAGTTGCAACAAGTTGCCCGCTTCAATCAGTTGCCAGTCTTGTTGGTGACTACTGCCGAGGTTATTGAGGCGCTCAGCTTGAACTGTGACAGTTTGTTGTAAGTTCGCCACTTGTGCTTGCAGTTGGCGAATGGCCTGATTTTGCTGCTGTAATTGTGGTGATGAGTTTGCGGATGTATCGTCGCTTGTGGGCTGATTTTCAGGTGCGGATGGCGCTGAGCTTGCTGGCTTTGAATCCGGGGGCAATGTGTTCGGTGACGTTTTACCGGCAAACGGTAATGCTTGTAACTTTAGTAGTAAGGGCTCATGGGGTAAAAAGCGCCAGGCAATGGTTGCTATTGTGCCGAGTACCACTAAAAAGAACAAAAACCAAAACCAACCTTTGATACTTTTGTTTTTTCCGCGAGGATTTTTAGCTGAGGCAGGCCCACTTTGTTGCTTGATGGCATTTGATTTATCTTCATCTGTCATGGGGGCACTCATGGCTGGTATTAGAATAAGAATAGAGTTTTGTCGCTGGATTATAACGACTGAAGGGCATTTTAGAGTAAGTATGTCGCCCAATTAAAACCGATTGTCGTCACTTTGAGCCATCTGCCGCAACTACAGCTTTTTGCAACGCTTCCAGCATGGCGGTATCGGTGGCATTGGCTGCAGTAACGATCACTTTAAAACCAGCAGCTTGCGCCTCTTCCATGACCCGTTGACTGGGGCAGACTAAAGGCGTTTGCAGCAGCGCTTGACGCTTGCAGCGTGTGATGCACAGGGTGAGGTTCTTGAGTGTCTCTCCGCTGTGGACGGTTATGGCATCCGGTGTGGGGAAATATTGTGCCAATTGGGCCGTGGCAGCGGGTGGCAGCTGGCGTTCATACAGTTCACAATAGTCCACTTTGGCACCGCGTGCTCTGAGGGTGTCTCCGATCAGGCTGCGCCCGCCAAAACCGCGGAAAATAATGATCCGCTGGCCTGTTAGAGCCTGCAACTGTGGCAGTGTTAGTAGTGCTTCAGAATCCATAGTGATGCCGTTAACTACCGGTTGCGCACCACGTTTTTCTACAGCGCGCGCAGTTGCTTTGCCAATGGCATACATTTGAGGCCCTTGGGGTAGCTGTGGCCAGAAATCATCCAGCCAGTCAAAGCCGTAGCGTACTGCGTTTTGCGATACAAAAATGCCGTGGTCAAAGCGATCAAACTCTAGGATTAAATTTTTAATCTTCTGTGTGCCCATGGCGGTACTTCGCTCGATCGGCACTATGGCCAACATGGGAATACTATCGACCAGCGCACCGGCCGCTACCAGCAAGCATTGCCAATGGGTTGCCTGATGCTCTGGTCGAGTCACTAAAATTCGTTTGCCGTGCAACGGTTGCTTCATGGGTTTATAGAGGTTTGTCTCTCATGTTGGCACTGCCTAGGAGCCTGTCGGGCTTAACACAGGCTTTTTCTCGCTACGACCGGTGAAGTCCAACAGGCTCCTAGAGTGCATCGAGAATTTTATTGGCACCTGCATCCAGCAGTTCTTCGGCCAGTGTAATACCTAGCTGCTGTGCTTCTTCAAGTGGGCCATTTCGTGACCCACGCAGTATTGTTTGGCCATCGGGGCTGCCTACCAAGGCGCGCAGATGTATTTGTGTGGCTTGTATTTCGGCGTAGCAGCCGATAGGTACTTGGCAGTTACCGTCGAGGCGCTTTACTAGGGCGCGTTCGGCCTGCAAACGCTGGCTTGTGGCGCTGTGTTGCAATGGCGCGAGCAGTGCTTCAAGAGCAGTATCCCGGCGCGATTCGATGCCAACCGCGCCCTGCCCGCCAGCAGGTAACATTATTTCCGGTGCCATAAAAGCGGCTATGCGCGCGCGCATTTGCAAGCGTATTAAGCCGGCAGCTGCGAGCACAATGGCGTCGTAGTCTCCAGCATCCAGCTTTGCTAGGCGGGTGTTGACATTGCCGCGCAAAAACCGAATTTCTAAATCGGGGCGTATCGCCAATAGTTGACATTGCCGCCGGAGGCTGGAAGTACCTACGACCGCTCCTTGGGGTAATTGATCTAGGGCTGTGAAATGATTGCTGACAAAGGCATCGCGAGGGTCTTCGCGCTGGCAAATTGTCGTTAGGCCCAAACCGGCAGGAAACTCCATGGGCACATCTTTCATGGAGTGTACGGCGATATCCGCG
The DNA here is from genome assembly GCA_022600975.1 of Gammaproteobacteria bacterium. Taxonomy (GTDB): domain Bacteria; phylum Pseudomonadota; class Gammaproteobacteria; order Pseudomonadales; family Cellvibrionaceae; genus Microbulbifer. The sequence goes on along the minus strand of JAHZJJ010000035.1, from coordinate 26,022 downwards.
CGACCATCGAGCAGTGCCTGCTCCAGCTCTTTGACAAATAACCCTTTGCCACCAACTTTGGTCAGTGGGATATCCAATAACTGATCGCCGCGGCTGGTCAGTGGTAGCAGTTCTACCTGTAGCTGTGGATGATGTAGCTTTAGTTGTTGTTGCACATAGCGGGCCTGCCAGAGGGCCAGGGCACTTTCGCGCGTGGCGATGTTAATACGCATAATGGATGACATGGGCAAACAAGCTAACCGATAAAAATTTTCGCAAGTTTAACAGCTTGCAGCGGCTTAGACCCAGACCGTTTCTTCGGCCATTGGTTTAATCATTTTTGGCTCTAGATTGAACGTACAACCAGTCTTGTAAAAATATCCTCGCGGCGATGGAGTCGATTGGGTTGTCGGCATAGTTGCCTTTGTGGCCTCGCTCGCGGGCCTCTTCTTTGGCCGCTCGGGTACTGAGGCGCTCATCGGCGTATTCTACCGGCAGCCCAAAGCGGCCATGCAGACGTTGACCAAATTTGCGCGCGCGGACGCTGATTTCGCTCTCACTGCCGTCCATGTTTAACGGCAGCCCTACCAGTAGGCACTGTGGCTGCCATTCTGCTATGAGCCGCTGTACCCGGTTCCAATCGGGTTTGCCCTCTCTGGCGGCCAAGGGTGCGAGTTCTCTGGCGCCACAAGTCATAGTTTGACCAAAGGCAACGCCAATGGAGCCGGTGCCAAAATCAAAGGCCAGGACGGTAAATGGCTTGTTCATTAAGCGTGGCCTGATTGTGTACCTATTCCGGCGAGATCAATGCCATGGCGTGCAGCGGCGGTTTGCCAGCGCTTTTCCCAGGGGGTGGCAAATAAAATTTCTGGCTCTGCAGGTAAGGTCAACCAGGCGTTTTCGAGAATTTCCTGCTCCAATTGCCCTGCGCCCCAGCCGGAGTACCCGAGCGCCAATAGCACATCGTCGGGGCCTTTGCCGGCTGCGAGAGATTCGAGTATGTCTTTAGATGCCGTTAGGCTGATAAATTCAGATATATCAGCGGTGGATGAAAATTGCATGCCTCGCCCGTGAAGCACAAAGCCCTGTTCCTGGGCGACTGGCCCGCCCATTAAGACAGGCTCTGAGCCGCGCTGGCTGGCATCGGTAAGTGCTAGTTGAGTAAAGACCTGTTCCCATCGCACCTTGCTTGGGGCGTTAACCACAATCCCCATGGCGCCATCTTGATTGTGTTCGCACATGAAAGTAATCGTTTGACGAAAGCGTGGGTCACGCATGCCCGGCATCGCCAAAAGAAATTGGCCGCGTAGGCTGCTGTGGGTTAAATCGTTGTCGATATTGGTGTTTTTCATATCGCTAAGTGTAGAGTTACTGTGCCGCAAGTGGTGCTTACTAACACGTTCAATGGTGTATTCATTCAGGATTGGAGGTGGTGGAGAGTTTGGCCATCTCAAAGTGCCAGGTGCGAATGATTTCCAAACGATCAGTCTGCTGGCGTATTTCTTCCGGAAATGGCGCAAAGGGGGCGGCTAAGTGCACTATCTGTCGAGCGGCGTCGTCGAGGATATCTTTGCCGGAGGAGCTCAGTACCACTACGTCTTCCACTGCCCCACTGGGCAACAGGCGAACCATTAGGCGCAGGCTGCCAGTAAGTTTTCGCTGCAGTGCTTCGGGGGGGAAATTTTCGTTGCCCACCAGCTCTACCCGCTGTCGCCAGGCATGCAGATAGGCGGCATCGGCGGAGTTTCTAGTAGCTACTGAAGTGAGCCTGCGTACCCGTGGGCGCTGTGCTAGGGTCTGGCGAATTTTATCGAGTCGGGCCTGTAAACTGGTAATTTCCGGCTTGCTCGGCGGTAGCTCTGTGGGCGCATCACCAGGTTTTTGCTCGGCATGCTTGTCTTTGGCAGGCTGCTCCGGTGCCGTCCATGTGCTAGCACCACTGGTGGTGATCAATTGCCGTTGCTGTGCCGCTGGGCGCGCGGCCTGCTGTTGCGGCAGCGGAGACACATTGCGAATATGGGTGTCCGCCAGCTCTGGGATACGGTCACTTGACAGCTCTCTTGGCAATGCTGAGGAGCCGCTCGCCTGCTGATTGTATTGGGCGAGATAATCCGCATCTTTAGGCTCGTCCACACTGCGATGCTGTGCCAGGGTTACCTCAAGGGTAGGTGGTGTTTGGCGTACATCTGTAGCATCAAACACTACGCCCAAGATCACCAGTGCATGCACAGCGGCGGCGAGAAATAGAGCGAAACCAAAGCGTTCCGCCTGTGGGGATTGAATTGGGAAGTTGCTGGCTGCCGAGTTCATTTGCGCTGTCGATTCACCAGAAATAGAGATACATTTATATTTTTTGGGCCAGTCGATCGGTGATTGCCTGCATCACCATGCCACCGATATCTGTGCCGTAGGCGGCGTCTATCTCACGTGCACAGGTGGGGCTAGTAACGTTGATTTCGGTAAGATAATGGCCAATAACATCTAGGCCGACAAACAACAAACCTTTTTCCTTCAAGCTCGGCCCAACTCGAGCGGCAATCAAACGATCTTCTGCGCTGAGTGGGCGCGCTTCTCCGCGGCCTCCTGCGGCCAGGTTGCCACGGATGTCACCGCCCTGAGGGATACGCGCAAGGCAGTAAGGCACGGGTTCACCATCAATGATCAGAATGCGTTTATCACCCTGTTCTATTTCCGCAATATAGCGCTGCCCCATAATTTGCCGATTGCCGTGATCGGTAAGCATTTCCAAAATTGTGCCCAGGTTTTCTCCGTTGGCGCGGGCGCGAAAAATGCCGCTGCCTCCCATGCCATCAAGGGGTTTAAAAATCACGTCCTCATGCTGACGATGGAAATTTCGCAGTTGCTGCATATCACGGCTGACAATTAACGGTGGGCAGCATTCAGCAAATTGCGTGGCAAAAATTTTCTCATTGCAGTCACGCAATGCTTGTGGCTTGTTAACCACCAGTGTGCCAGCGCGCTCAGCCGCTTCCAAAATGTAAGTTGAGTAAATGTATTCATTGTCGAATGGAGGATCTACACGCATTAATAGCACGTTGAGCTCAGAGAGCTTTTGCGCTGCGCGCGGGCCAAGCTTATACCAGCACTGAGGGTCGTCAAATACCTCCAGTGTGCGACCGCTGCCCATGGCTGAGCTATCGCTCAGATACAGGTCTGACTGCTCGAAGTAAACTAGCTTAAAACCCCTGGCCTGGGCCGCCAGCAAAAGTGCAAGGGTGGTATCTTTTTTTACACTGATTTGAGCAATGGGGTCCATTACTATGCCGAGAGAATACTGCATAATTTGTGTCCAAATGGATGTCAAAGTTGTGCGCGTGGTTAAATCTTGTCACGACAAATTATTAAACTATGGCCATATTCTAACCACCACGGGAGCGGCTAGGCGCAGAATATATCCTGCAGCTTAAAAAGTATACATCGCTCGTCTTGACTGTACAGTGCACGCTGGGCCATGCCAAAGTGCTCTTTGCTGGCATTCATTTGGGTTCTATGATAAAAGTCATCTCGTTTTTTTACCGTTACAGTAACTTTTTTGCGCGAACAATGTGTTGGTTGCGATGAAAGATAGAACAAAAATTGTGGCCGCCTGCTCGATGAGCGCAGCTAAAAGTCGGCAATTTGGGGATTCAATATCGCTATGGAGTTTAACTGGGAAACTTTGACCGTGATGGTGATCGACGATAGTAAAACGATTCGTCGCACTGCTGAAACCTTATTACAGAAAACGGGGTGTACCGTTGTAACGGCTACAGATGGTTTTGACGCACTGGCCAAAATCACTGATTCGCGCCCGGATATCATTTTTGTCGATATTATGATGCCGCGCTTGGATGGCTATCAAACCTGTGCCTTGGTAAAAAATAACGCTGAATTTCGTTCTACGCCGATCATTATGCTGTCTAGTAAAGACGGATTGTTTGATCGCGCAAAAGGCCGGGTAGCAGGGTGTGACCAGTATTTGACCAAACCATTTAGCAAAACCGAGTTGCTTGATGCTATTTCATCGCACGTTAAATCGCATCATCCAGTTTGAGACATGAACCCTGATTGCAGTTGAGACTTTTTTCTATCAAAAAAGTAGAATAACGCCGCAACTTTGCAGCCGTGCGCAAAATTATGGAAAAATACAGATAAAATAACACTCGCTACCATGTAATGGTTGCCAGCAGCGAGCGCAGGTTGCCGCCCAGCAGAAAATAAGCAGTGTCTGCACATAATAAGTTTCATCGGAGGAGCAAAATGGCCCGAGTATTAATTGTTGATGATTCGCCAACTGAAGCGCATAAACTGACCACTGTTTTGGAAAAGCATGGTCATGAGGTAATGGCTGTGTCCAGCGGTGAAAGCGGCCTGGAAATGGCTCGCCAGCAACGCCCCGATATTATTTTAATGGATATCGTGATGCCCGGTTTAAATGGCTTTCAAGCCACTCGGCAGCTGAGTAAAAGTGCAGCCACCAGTAGCATTCCTATCGTTATCGTCTCCTCAAAAGATCAGGAGACTGATCGGGTGTGGGGCATGCGTCAAGGCGCACGCGCCTATCTGACTAAGCCTGTGGCAGAAAGCCAACTGCTGCACACTTTGAAGGAGGTGCTGGCTTAGGCCGGCAGTGATGTCCGTGCAAGCGAGTCAAACTGCCTATCTCGCATTGGTCGATATGGCTAACCGCACCCAGGCCCAAGTATTGCCAGGTGACAAAAAACCTGAACCTCAATGGAGAGGAATTGGTTTTTCTTTGCTGGGATACCGTTTTATGGTCGCAATGGATGAGGTGGTTGAACTGCTCGACGTACCTGCATATACCGCCATTCCCGGCACCCATTCTTGGGTACTCGGCGTTGCCAATGTACGTGGACGCTTACTGCCAATATTCGATTTGGCACAATTTTTTTGTGGCCAGGCACAGGGAGCAAAACATCTGCGGCGAGTACTGGTGGTCGAACATAACAAACTTTATGCCGGTTTAATCGTAGATGCAATACACGGTATGCAACAGCTGGGATTAGAGCAAACCGAGCGAACGCCCGATGATTTGACAGAACCTTTTGTGACTATGATCGACGGCCAGATTTTAGTACAACAAGAGCCTTGGTTGGTATTTAATCTGCAGAAGCTGATAAAGGATACTCAGTTTGCCAATGCGGCTGCAGATTAAGCCTAATCTACATTTACAACAGAGATAACAAGTATCGACCTGAAGCACAGGTCTAGTAGGAATACATTATGAAAGCAGCCTCTCGCTCACAGGGCACTTTTTCCACACTGCGCGGCAATCCCGCGATGTTATTTATGGGTTTGTTGGTGCTTATTTCCCTCGGGGGATTGTTTGCAAGTATTTATTTGGTTCAAACACAAGCTGATCGGGACAATAAATATTTGCAGCAGATTGCAGCCTTGCGCGCCCTTTCTTACCAAGTAGCCGCTTATGCACCAGCGGCTACCGCCGGTGATGCGCAGGCATTTGCCAGCCTGGAACAAGTGGTTGCTCAAATGTCTGATCACTGGAACCAACTACAAAATATTGATGCTGCCAGCCGCAGTGCTCTGGCAGAAGAGTTTAGGGAATATAATCAGGTATGGCTGCGGATAAAAACCCAGGCAGAAACCATTGTTGGTAACAAAGAGCCCATAATCCTGCTCAATGAGGTTGCCACTAAACTCAACGATTCGTTGCCGGAGTTACAGGCAGAGCACAATAATATTGTCGAAATTCTGCTCTCCAACTCTGCCCCGGCAGACCAAGTAGAACAGGCGCAGCTGCAAGTGTGGCGCGCCGAACGCATTGGCCGAAATATTGATAAAATGCTCCGTGGGGATGAAAACGCAGAATTCGCCGCAGATCAGTTCAATACCGATGCCAGTTTGTTCGGCACAGTGGTTGAAGGAATGAAAAACGGCGATATGCTGATCGGGATCTCTCGCATCGATGATCCTGAGGCCCGCGAATCTCTTCAGGAAATTGGTGAGCTGTTTGATTTTGTAAGTTCTTCAGTGCGAGAAATTTTCGAGACAACCCCAGCGTTATTTGATAGCCGACAGGCGGCCGCTGGGCTTGTTGCTTCCTCACCGGCAATGCTTGAGTCACTGTCGATCCTCAGCGACAAGATCGATGGCCTCGGCGATGAACGCCAACCCAACAATCAAACCATTGTTGTTATCGCCGGCGCCTTTGTATTATTGATCTTCGGCATGATGATCACCGCTTTTTTTGGCACTCGTCGCAATCTGCGAAAAGAATCCGAAACCAATAAAAACAACCAGAAAGCGATTCAACAATTGCTGGGGGAGATAGACGGCCTCGCCAATGGCGATTTGACCATTTCCGCCAACGTGACGGAAGCGTTCACCGGTACAATTGCCGACGCCATCAACGTCACTATCCACCAATTGCGGCTGCTGGTGTCGCGGATAAACACTGCTGCACAAGAAGTTTCGGGCCTGTCCCAGGACACTCGGCAAACTGCTCTGCATTTGGCCGAAGCTTCTGAACATCAGGCACAGGAAATTACCGGTGCCTCTGAGGCGGTAACCGAGATGGCCGCGACGATTGACCAGGTCTCTACCAACGCTGCCGAATCGGCTCAGGTTGCCGAGCGCTCGGTACATATCGCCAACCATGGCGCTGAGGTAGTACAGAATACCATCAAAGGGATGGATAATATTCGCGAGCAAATTCAGGATACGGCCAAACGTATCAAGCGGCTCGGGGAATCGTCTCAGGAAATTGGCGACATTATCAGTCTTATTAATGATATTGCCGACCAAACCAATATCTTGGCTTTAAACGCAGCTATTCAAGCCTCTATGGCCGGTGATGCAGGCCGTGGCTTCGCTGTAGTGGCAGATGAAGTGCAGCGCCTTGCGGAAAGATCAGCTGTGGCAACTAAGCAGATAGAAACACTGGTCAAGGCGATTCAATCGGATACGAATGAGGCGGTCATCTCAATGGAGCAGACCACCACCGAGGTGGTACGTGGGGCGGGCTTGGCTCAGGACGCCGGTGTTGCTCTTGGTGACATTGAAAGGGTCTCTACTAATCTTGCAACCTTAATTCAAAATATTTCCAATGCAGCGCGGCAACAGGCTTCTTCCGCAGGCCATATTTCTAACACCATGAATGTGATTCAGGAAATTACCTCTCAGACATCTGCGGGCACCCAGACCACAGCGCACTCTATTGGCAATCTGGCACAAACTGCAATTTCTTTGCGTGATTCAGTGGCTGGATTCAAGTTGCCGGAGCAAGACTTTATTGATTTCAACGACGAAGACCTGGCGGCTCCGATAGACCAACCGTTACCGCCTGAAGAAAACCCTGCCTTTATGCCAGAACAAAAGCATGAAGCAGAAGTAACGGTGTGACAATCCATACTGTACTAACAATAATTCATGTAGTTTAACGGCGCGAAGCGGCAACTAGTCTACATTCATTAACACCCGTTTGCCGGTAGACAGCCTGAATTAGCGAGGGAGAGCTTGCCTTGAGTTGCGACAATCCAAATTTTGTAGCCCTGGATTGGCTGATAGGAATTACCACTGAAACTCTGACACAGGTGCGCCAGCAGCTGGAGGCTTTTGTTTCCGCCGCTTCTGAAGAGCCTGCGGTGGCCACTGCCAAAGCTTCATTGCACGAATGCCTAGAGTTAATTCATCAAGTGCATGGTAGTTTGCGTTTGGCCAATTTGACTGGCGCCGCCATACTGGCAGAGGAGATCGAGCAGTCACTGCGAGCAGTGGTCAGTGAACAGTTTGAAACTAATGATGAAACTTACGAGTTTCTTATCCGTGCATTACTCGAGCTGCCACTTTATCTTGAAAAAATGGCCTTTCAGCGGCGGGATCATATTGTAGTATTGTTGCCACTGCTCAATGACCTGCGCGCCGTGCGCCGTGCGCCGCTGATCACAGAAAATCTATTCTTTTTCCCTGACCTCTCTGCACTGCAGCAGGTTTCAGGCAATCGCCATCCTTTTGCTGCCGACAGCATCCAGTTAAAAAATCTAGTCTCCAAGTTGCGCAAAATATACCATGCTGCCGCTGCTGGATTGATTAGTGGTACCAACAATGATGAAAGTCTCTCCTATTTGAAGAAAGTTGGCGAAAAAATGTCGCTGCTGTACCAAGGCAGCACACGGCAGCATATGTGGGAGATTTTGCTTGGCTTATTCGAAGGTATTGCCGATCGCCGCCTTCAGGTACTGCCAGCCTTGCGTTATTTGTTGCGCCGCATGGATGTTGAGTTTCGTTTGCTACAAGGCCAAGGGGCGCGGGCGCTCGATGCACATCCTGACAACAAATTTATTGGCAGCCTATTATTTTATCTCTATTTATGCGGGCCAAATGGCCCGCGCGCCAAAACTTTATACTACAAATTCGCTCTGGATAACGCTGTGGCAGGTGCCCCGCGGCCGGATACAGAAATTCTGCTGGCGATGGGGCCCGGTGCTTTGGGCAAGGCGGTAACAGCACTGCGTGAAGAGCTGCAAACGATTCGGGAGTCATTAGACCCCAACATTGCCAGCGGTAAGCAGCCAGCATTACCCGAAATTATCACAGCAATAAAACGTTTGGCAGATACCCTCGGGATATTGAGTCTGAAAGAACACTGTGTAAAAGCACACAGTATTTGCACACTTTTGCACGAAGCTTCAGCCAACAAGCAGGCAGATGATGGGCTGATGCTGGCAGCAGCAACCTTAGAGGAGTTGGATGCTGAGCTCGCCGTTATAACCACAGTTGACCAAACTACCGACAAAAACTCCGCGCTTATTAATTCTGCAACCGAGCTGATACTGTGCGAGGCAGGCATCAATTTAGGTGTGGTAAAAGAATCGATAGAAGAGTATATCGCCGACCACTGGGATACTCGCTGTTTAAATCAGGTTTCCAGTCGCCTACAAGAAGCCTGCGGCGCTTTAAATCTAGCGGGCTATCAGGGTGTGGGCAAGTTGCTTGCTGACTGTAACAATTTTATTCAGGCACAGCTGATCGACGCTGGTATTGAGCCTCAATCGCAACAATTGGACCATTTAGCCGATGCCATTACTAGTGCTGAGTTTTATCTTGAGCGCTGTGCAGCAAGGATTGAAAATGTTGATGAATTGCTGACGTTAGCTCAAAACAGTGTCGCTGCAATGGTGACCCCTTCGAGTCCAGAAAAAGCCATTGAGGGTATTTCTCCTTTACCTGATTTTGATACAACGGTGATCAGTGACAGAACGCAAATTCAACAAGCGTTTACTGTCGAGCCGCTTCCTTGCGATCAAGCAGATGCGGTTAAAACTGCAGACTCTAACGATGACTTAATACAATTTAATACCAGCCAAGCTCTAAGTATTGTTGGTTATCAGAGCTTACCGGAGGCGGCCTCACCGCCCAAGCAACCAGCCTCTGAGCAAGCGCTCACATCAGTGTCGGAGGATGCGGCCACGCTTCCTCCAGCTTCACAGATAGATTCGGACTCCCATCAGCGCAGCGATACCAGGGATGAATACGGTCAGCTGTGGGAAGTTTTTGCTCAGGAAGCGGAGATACACTTGGCGGTGGTCGCCGACTATTTAGCAAAAATGCGTTTGCTAGCGCCGATTTTTGATATCCCGTCTGATGCTTTACATCGCGCATTGCACACCCTGAAAGGTTCGGCAACTATGGCAGAAGTAACGCCAGTTGCTGAAGTGGTGGCGCCATTGGAGCATTTTGTTAAAGAACTGCGCAGCTACAAGGTGGCGATTACTGAAGATATCTATGTGTTGATTGAGGACGCTGTCAACGCTGTGCGCGCAATGTTGGTTCAGATCCATGCTTATCAGCCACTACAATTTGATCAGCATCAACCCTTTACTACCCGGGTAACCGAGCTGCAAAGGCGTGTCCTCGATCCTTTAACGCACGATCAAAAGGCGGGTGCATCGCTCACAGCTGATCCACAACTCTTGGCCATCATCATGACCGATGGTATGAAAGAGTTACTAGAAGCTGATCAGATGCTAAATACTTGGCGGGCAGCCCCCAATCAACTTCCACAACTACAGCCCCTGTATAAAGAGTTAGACCTGTTGCAGCAAGCGGCAGGTCGGGCTCAATTAACGGCTCTGCAGCAATTGGCTCAACTATTGCTCAAAGTTTATCAGCAGGTTATCGATGGCCATCTCGAAGCAGAGCCCGCACTGTGGGCAACACTTGAGCAGGGGCACAACGAGTTGCTCGATTTAATCGACGCGGTAGCGGCTTCTCAGGATTTACCTCAGGTTAGCACGGCGGTTAAAGAAGCGTTAAGCGCGCTGGCCGATAGTGAAAATTATGAGGCAGATTCTGTTTTCCGCGAATCTAGCCTCGACGACAAAGCACCAGAGCAAGTTTTATCAGCATTTGCTGATGACATATTCCTGGATGCTTCTGATACAACAGTATTGACGGAATCAGAAAGGGCACTGGATTTGGTGTCGGCCTCTGACGTTCCTGCAGCGGCTGAAAATACTGTGCACAGCCCCGAGCTTTCTGTAACTGCGGCAGATAAAACCAAAGATGGTATTGAAGCATCGGCGTTGTTAAAGCATATCGACGCGGATGTTGTGGAAATATTTGTTGCGGAAGCCACTGAGCTTAGCGAAGAGCTGGAAAGGTTACTACAGCAGTGGGAACAAGAACCGACCAAGGCTTCATACGCTGAAAGCCTCAAACGGATTTTGCACACCTTTAAAGGTGGTGCGCGAATGGCTGGGCTAATGGGTCTTGGAGAAATAGCACATCGCTTTGAAACCGCCATTGAACAAGTGCAAAGCAATGACGAGCCCGGTGCAGCATTTTTTAGCGATGGCCACAAAACGTACGATCGCATAGCGGCAGATACAGCAATTGCGCGCGCTTGGCTTGATGGAAAGCAAGAGAATGCTTTCTGCCAACTGTTAGACAATGCTTGGGCAGACAATTGGATGTCCAGCGAAGCTACTACAGAAAATTTCGAGACCACCCAGGGAAATCACCCTGTCACTGACCCGGCTGCAGATGCAGCGATAGTGACAAAAAGCGATGAGGCCGAAAAGCTTCTGCATGAACGGTTGCCAACATCGACAACCACTGAAACTAATGGTACTCCTGAGCAGCCCTTGGTTGTGGATAACTTCGGCCGAGAGGAAGCGGATAGCACGGTCAATCGCAGCCAGTCTCAAGAAATGGTGCGAGTCCCCTCCGAACTTTTGGAGAAACTGGTCAATCTTGCCGGTGAAACCTCTATTTCCCGCAGTCGATTAGAAGAGCAGATTGGTGAATTTGGCACCGCGCTGGAAGAGGTAGACTCAACCTTGCTACGTTTGAATGAGCAGTTGCGTCGCCTGGATAAAGCAACCGAGGCACAGATATTATTTCGCCGGGAACAATTGGCTGAGCAGGATAGCACGTTTGACCCTTTGGAGATGGATCGCTATTCAGCTATTCAGCAATTGTCGCGTTCACTGTTGGAATCCACTTCTGATTTACTGGAGTTGCACAGTACGCTGGATAATAAAGTTCGTGACACGGAAACCTTGCTTTTACAGCAGTCACGGGTCAATACCGAGTTGCAAGAGGGCTTGATGCGCAGCCGTATGGTGCCTTTTTCACGGTTGGTACCGCGGTTGCGCCGTATTGTGCGGCAGATCAGTAGTGAACTGGACAAACAAGTCGAACTCATATTTGCCAATGTAGAGGGTGAGCTAGATAGATCGATGCTGGAGCGGATAGTTGTGCCGCTCGAGCATATGTTGCGCAATGCATTGGACCACGGTATTGAAACTCCATCTTTGCGGCTCGCTTGTGACAAACCCGAACGCGGTCGGATAACCCTATCACTGATTCGGGAGGGCGGTGAAGTAGTATTGAGCATTGCCGATGATGGTTCCGGTATTGATTTGGCTCGCATGCGTAACGTCGCTGTGGCAAATGGTTTGATATCAGCAGATACTGAAATCTCCACTGACGATATGCTGCAATTTATTTTGCAACCTGGATTTACCACTGCCGAACAGGTTACTCAAATCTCTGGCCGCGGTGTCGGGATGGATGTGGTTTCGGCAGAGATCAAGCAAATGGGCGGTACCCTTTCAATCAACTCTGAGGCCGGCAAGGGCACGAAGTTTGTCATTCGTCTACCATTTACTGTGTCTGTGAATCGTGCTCTGATGGTGCGGGTAGGGAGCGATTTATACGCCTTGCCTCTCAATACCATTGAGGGCATAGTTCGGATTAGTCGTTTTGAGTTGGAGCATTATTACGCTTCAGAGAAATCGCAATTTGAGTATGTTGGCGAGCATTACGAGGTACATTATTTTGGCACCCTGCTGCAGTCGCGCGCTCAGCCAAAATTAAACGCCGGAGATATGCAATTCCCAGTGTTATTGGTGCGCACAGAAAATTCTGCAATGGCACTACAAGTAGATGCGATTCTCGGCAGCCGTGAAATTGTAGTGAAAAATCTCGGCCCACAATTTGCCGCAGTACAAGGCATAGCCGGAGCCACTGTAACCGGCGATGGTTCGGTAGTGATCATTCTCGATATGCATGCCCTGCTGCGCAAGCAGTCAGTTTTGCAGGCACAGTTGCGCCAGGAGCTCGTTATTAAGCCCGAGGAAAAATCGGTGAAAGCGCAAAAACTGGTAATGGTAGTAGATGATTCTGTAACCGTGCGCAAAGTTACCTCTCGTCTGCTTGAGCGCGAGGGTTACGCTGTGGCAACTGCAAAAGATGGCAAAGACGCAGTGCTGCAGCTGCAGGACTCATTGCCAGATATCATTCTGCTGGATATAGAAATGCCGCGAATGGATGGCTTTGAGGTGGCTCAATATATTCTTTCAAGCAGCCGTTTGCGGCATATTCCCATTATTATGATTACTTCGCGCAGCGGTAAAAAACATCGCGATTACGCGCTGTTACTGGGGGTCAATCATTACCTTGGAAAGCCTTATCAGGAAGAGGTTTTGCTTTCCGCTGTGCGTAAATATATCAATGAACCGGCTCTGGAGCATTGAGATTTATGGAAGTTAGCGGGCTAAAAAACTACCCGGTAAGGGTTGGAGTGTACCGGTGATAGACAAAGTGGAATCTTTATCAGCTGAGCTACCGAGAGCGCTGAACTGCTTATTACTGCCACTGGCAGGTGGCCAATTATTGTTACCGGTAAATATACTGTTAGAAGTTATTGTCATGCAAAACCCGACCCCTGTACCCGATGCACCCGCAGGGTATCTGGGAGAGCTATCCTGGCGCAAACAACGGTTACCACTCTTGGCTTTTGAGGCTATACAAGGCCAGCAGATACCCCAGAGTGGCAGTGATTGTCGCATCGTCGTTCTCAACAGTGGTCGCCAGGATAAGCAGTGCTTCTTCGCGCTTATCGCCCAGGGGGCACCACGTTTGGTAGAGGTAACTCCCGAAGAATTAGTGGATAAAAAAACCAAATGCGCACCAGGAGAATTGATGCATGTCACACTATCTGGCGAAGCGGCAGTCATTCCAGATTTAAATAAGCTGGCAGCGGATTTTTTAAAGTATTTTTAATAGGTAACTTTTGTACAGTGTGCGACTCTTAGGTGAGGCTGATGGCCTGGTAATAAGTGCATTAAATGCACATTGAGTGTCCACTTGCATCGCCTAGCTTTCGTTCTTTGCAGTATTCCCCAATTACAATGTCACTGTCACTTGGCTGGCTCCCGGGTTTAGAGTATAGCTTTCTGTTTTGCCATTCTCGGTTACATTAATAGTGTTCACCTGATCTCGTTCGATTTCCATCAACATGGATTGGCGCACACGGAGCTTTTCAGTGTGGATGCTTGCCAGCGGGATTTCTTGGTATATCCACACATCATGTACATCAGCTTCCATGCCCACCCACTGTGGCGTTAACAATTCACCATTGTCATCGCTAATCTGAAATCGTGCGTTCACATAGTTTTCCATTGGCTGCTGTGCTTCCTTTAGCTCTTTGCTGGCGCTTAATGAAAGTGCTCTATCCATATCTGCAACAAAAAAGCGGTGGGAAATCTCCAACGTCTGGGTTCGCTCATTGACCGACAGTTCGGTCAGGCCAAAATGGTAACGATGGGCATTGGCATGCAGTGACAGCGCCAACATTGTGATGGCCACCACCAGAGGAAGAAGGTTTTTCATTTTGGCTACCGATAGTTAATAAGGTATATCAGAGAATTTTTGGCAGAGGGGCAAGCTGCCCCGGTAAGGTCAGCCCGCCTCTTTCAATTCTGCATCCCAATCTTTCATCAGGTTGCGCCGTTTCTCTTCTTTAAACAGCTCCAGGCGCGACTTAATGATACGCCGTGGATAATAATTGTTTTCCATATTCACATCTGCGGTTTCCCAGAGTGGATCGAGCACCACTGATTTAAGCATCTTGCTCTTATCCCGCACCAGCATTTTGGAAGTTTTGCTGGTATTGCGTGCCCATATCTCGGCGGGGATATGCAGATTTTCAATGCTGCCGTCCTCATACTCGAGACGCAGGAAAAGTGGCATAACTAGACCACCAATATTGCTGAAATCCAGGACGTATACATTGCTCTCTACGTTGAGTAGATCTTTCTCCCAGTCTTCCAGGGTTTCAAGCATTTTCTGATAGCTGTTGCGGTCGGCATTGGAAACATCAAACTGGTCGTGCCGATTGTAGAAGTCTTCGAGTTCCGGCTTGGCCTCGACGATACGCGGCAGCTTGCGCGCGCGATTTTCAATGGCGGTTATAGTTTTTGGTTCACGCTCGTATTGTTGGCGCTGCCACGGTGCCTCCAGGTCTGGATTTTTGGTGCCCACCGTATAGTGTTGTACATGATCGAGGCTGATATCCACATTGTCGGTGGTAAAGAACCAGCCACGCCAGAACCAGTCCAAATCCATACCCGAGGCATCCTCCATAGTGCGGAAAAAATCTGCCGGCATGGGGCGCTTAAACTTCCAACGCCGAGCATATTCGCGAAATGCAAAATCAAAAAGCTCACGCCCCATGATTGACTCGCGTAATATATTCAGTGCCGTTGCCGGCTTACCGTAGGCATTGTTACCAAATTGAAGAATAGATTCCGAGTTAGTCATGATCGGTACCTGATTCTCGCTCTTCATATACTCGACAATTTTTCGTGCATCGCCGCGGCGAGAAGGATACTTCTCTTCCCACTCTTGCTCAGCCAAGAATTGCACAAAGGTGTTGAGCCCCTCGTCCATCCATGTCCACTGGCGTTCGTCGGAATTGACAATCATGGGATAGTAGTTATGCCCCACTTCATGAATGATAACCGAGATTAAGCCGTACTTGGTTTGACGGGAATAGGTGCGTTTACTGCGGTCCTCCTCATCGATTTCCGGGCGTGGGCCATTGAAAGTAATCATCGGATATTCCATCCCGCCCACGGGACCATTTACTGAGATGGAAACCGGATAAGGGTAATCGAAGCTGTAGCGATTGTAGACTTCGATCGTGTGGATAATTGACTCCGTGGAGTACTTGTCCCACAGCGGTGTACCCTCTTCGGGATAAAAGGACATGGCCATGGTATCGGTGCCACCCTTCTTGTATCCCTGAGCATCCCACAGGAACTTACGCGAGGATGCCCAGGAAAAGTCGCGGACATTTTCGGCCTCGAAAACCCAGGTCTTGCGCTTGCGCGAGCGATTCTTTTCGTTCTTTAATGCCTCTTCTTTAGTGATGATCATCAGTGGCTTAGGGGCAGTGCGTGCTTGCTTGAGGCGCGCGCGCTGTTTTCGGGTCAGCACGTCTTGGGGATTTTGCAAAACCCCGGTGGCTGCGACCACATGGTCTGCGGGCACTTCGATGGCCACGCGATAGTTGCCGAATTCCAGTGTGAATTCTCCACGGCCGAGAAATTGCTTGTTTTGCCAGCCGCTGACATCGTTGTAGGCGGCCATACGTGGAAACCACTGAGCTATCTCATACAGATAATTGTCATCACGCTCAAAATACTCATAGCCGGAGCGGCCCCCAAGTGCTTTCTGCTCGATCACCTTGTAGGCCCAGTCAATCTGGAAGCTGAGCTTGGCCCCTGAACTAAGCGGCTGTGGTAAGTCAATACGCATGCCGGTATCGACGATTGTATAGGGCAGGCTTTCGCCCTTGCCATTTGCCACTTTGGTAATCTGGTATCCACCCGGAAACTCATTGGATACAACCTCACGGCGAAAAGTACCGAAAGGGACGGTATTTGGCTCGGTGGATTCTAAATCGACCGATGCTGCTAGGTTGCCGGCGGAGTTTGGCTTAAAGCGGTTCTGATCCAGTTGCAACCACAGATAACGCAGGGTGTCCGGAGAATTATTGGTGTAGGTGATCGTCTCCGAAGCGCTAATAAATTGCTTGTCGTCATCGAGTGACACCTTGATGTCATAATCGGCTTGCTGCTGCCAATAAGCGTGGCCTGGCGCGCCAGAAGCTGCGCGATAGGCATTCGGCGTTGGCAAAAGTTCCTCCAACTGGCGAAACTTGTCTCCGGTGACGTTCAATGGATCCGCGGCTAGAGCCCCGGCAATGCTGAATATGGCAAGGAGTAGTGTTCCCAGCCGGGCAAATATATTTAAGCTCATTGGTCAACTTCAATTTATAGTTAGATGTAGTGCCATTGTATCAATTTACTAGAAGCTGACAACTCCACCTTATTTTACGAATACTCAACTGAAGATCATTAAAGTGCCGAGTGGAATAGCTATAAGTGATTTGGTGCTAAAGCCACTTTTTAGTGGATGTATAGCGTTCTTAAAAATTTTTAATTACGCAGGCACAATATCAAAGATAGTTTGCTTAGAAAGTATATAGAGATAAAGACTATATTTGTTGTGGATCTTTTCATATTTAAAATCGCCAGCAAAGTTTAGTGTTTATTCTAGAAAGAAATACACTAAACAGATTTGTGCGGGCTTGCTTCAAATTTAGACATTCAGAGTCAACCTAGAGAAATCGCAATGATTACAAAAGGTTTACGGTTGATCAGTTGTTTAATATTCAGCTCCACGAACAATACAAAAATTCCGTAAACCTTACAGGGCTATACAAATTTCTCGCAGACTGTTACTTGAAAGATTTTTAGTTTTTTAACAGCGCCCTTTAGCTATATCACTCAAAAGTATCGTGAGTGCCGCGAGCAATCTGCCAATAGCGCGGTACAAAGGTAATTAGCACCCAGGCCTCCAAAATACAACCAATACCCGCAGCAGCGATCAACAGATTACTTATAAATAATGCTGTCACAGGTGTGCTCAATGGAATCCCGGTGATTAGCTGTTGAGCAAAGCCGAGCCCAAGCACAATGAAAGCCACCACAGTAGCCAGTTTTGGAAGCTGTTTTGGGGCTACCTTAAAGGGCCTTTTAAGCCACCCAAGCAATACTGGAAAAACGGAAAGCTGGGCGCTATAGCGGAGTATAACCAACAGGGTAAACAACGGTGGTATCACTGTTTGATACCACAATAGTGGCATTAGGCAGAGCACAAGCAGTTTGTCGGCCACTGGATCAAGTATGGAGCCAAAATGCGAGTGCCAGCCAAAGCGCCGTGCTAAATGTCCATCTAGCAGATCTGTTAAAGCGCCTATGATATAAACCCCAAACGCATATGCTGGCCAATCGCGGAGTGATAGAAAAATAATCAGGGGAATAAGTAGAATCCGCAGCAACGATAAAGAATTGGGCAGATAACGCAGGATTGTTAGAGAATTTTCACTCATAATACGTGGCTAACTCTTTGGCTTCATCAAATAAATACATAGTTTGATGTGCAATTGACCTTGAGGTGGTAACAGATGTGGCAGGCCCTGCTGGGAATTTTGGTATTTACTGCAATACCAATCGTCTTAAGTGAGAATCGTCGAGCGATTTCGTCACGCATGATTGTCGCCTGTATTTTACTGCAGTTTGTCATTGCCGCGCTAATGTTGCGGGTGCCCGCTCTTCAGGCTGTGTTGCTGGAGTTTAACAGTGCGGTCAAGGTTTTAGAGCAGGCTGCCCTCGCCGGCAGTAGCTACATGTTTGGCTACCTGGGAGGAGCGCCGCTGCCGTTTTTGGCCGAAGGCTCCGGCAGCAGTTTTATTATCGCTTTTCAAATACTGCCCATAGTGTTGGTGATGAGCGCTCTTTCGGCCATTTTATTCTACTGGGGGGTGCTGCAAAAAATAATTAACGGTCTCGGTTGGCTGTTGCAAAAAGCCCTGCGCCTCGACGGCTTGCAAGCATTTACCGTAGCCTCCAGCCTGTTCTTCGGTATTGTTGAAGGGCCGTTGCTGGTGCGGCCTTATTTCCAGACGATGTCTCGCTCTACCTTGTTTTTGGTCATTACCGCTGGTATGTCTACCGTTGCCGGTACCGTTATGGTGCTCTACGCCAGTCAGCTGGAGCAGATTGTCGCCAACCCTGCGGGGCACATTTTAGTCGCCTCATTGATCAGTCTGCCCGCTGCGGTATTGTTCGCTCAGTTGTGGGTCCCCCCCACCAACAGCGCAGAGCATCGCCTTCCTCCAGTTACAGTGGACGCGCAGAGTACATTGGATGCTCTGGTGCGCGGTACCGAAGACGGGGTAAAGCTGCTGCTCAATATTATCGGTATCATTATTGTGCTCTTCGCCTTGATTTACCTTATCAACGCGCTACTTGGCGCAGTGTTGGGTGAGAATATCACCCTCGAGTATCTCGCTTCTCTGCTGTTTTACCCCATTGTCTGGTTAATGGGCGTAAGTGGCCCTGATCTTTCTCAAGCCGCTGAGCTAATGAGCATCAAGTTGATCTTTAACGAGTTTGTGGCCTATCAGAAAATGGCTGAACTGGGGCCTCAGGCGTTGTCACCTCATAGCAATCTTATATTGCTTTATGGCATCTGTGGCTTTGCAAATTTTGCTAGCCTCGGCTTAGTGGTGGGCACGATTTCCACTATTGCGCCAGAGCGCACCGCAGAAGTGGCCCATCTTGGAACACGGGCACTTTTTGCGGGATTACTGGCCACTTGTATGACCGGTGCGGTGGTGGGTATTTTGACTTAGTGGTTGATTACCCTAGGAGCCTGTCGGACTTAACACTGACCTACTGCGAAAAAGCCGGATTTGACCATTTTTTTATGCTGATTCTCGTTAAATAGAACCGCTATTTGCCTCGGATCATCATAAAAAATGGCTCAAACCGGTCTTTTTCTCGCTACGACCGGTTAAGTCCGACAGGCTACCTAGGTAGCTGCAGTTGAATCACACAAATCTGCACAGCAATTATTTACACAGCTTTTGCGCGTCCAACTGTAGCTTCTAGGGTTATTTGAATTGGCTATGGGCGCCGGTAGAGTGTACTTTTGCCCTCTGGCTGCATGCGGAACCTTTTGTATTCCCACTGATATTGCTCCGGGGCTTCGGCTATGCAGGCCTCGACACCGCGATTCAGAGCCGCCAGCGAAATTGACTGCGCACTGCTGTAAATAGCTTCCTCTGCCGGCAAAAATATCAGTTCAAAGCCCCCCGCAACCCGCTTGCCAACACCGAATACACAACGACAGCCGGTGCGTTGTAGCAGATTGTGTGCGAGAGTCATGGTCAGCGCTGGGCGGCCAAAAAGCGGTGCAAAACTACCGCCGTTAAGATCTGGCTCTTGATCGGGCAATATCCCGACCGTGCTGCCAGCTTTAAGCGCCTTAAATAAACTGCGTACACCGCGTATATCGGTTTGTACCAGGCGCGCCCCTGTGGCCTCGCGGCTGGCGCGAATGATCGGGTCCAGGGCAGGGATTTTTGGTGGCGCATAGAGCGACGTCATGGGCCCCAAGGTGGCCAGATACAGCCCTAGAATTTCCCAGTTACCGGTATGGGGCACGAGTAACAGCATTCCGCGACCCTCATGATGCAACAGCTCACGGTTGCGCACATGCAAGATCCGCCGTTCGATCCGGCTCCACGGCTGACACCAGATAGATGCCATTTCACCACCACTGGCCAAGGCGGAAATCATACTCTGGCGCGCCAGTTGTTTGCGCTTTGCTGCAGCCATGGTTGGGTAACAGAGTTGTAGATTGATATTGCTGATGCGCAGGCCGTCACTACCTTTCAAAACAGCAATATAACCCAGCAAACGCCCCAGACCTCGTGCCCAAAGCAGGGGCAAGCGGCCCAACAGTTTTAACATAGTGACAGACAAGTATCCTTTAATCTTCAACGTAACCATTACCTCTCGATTACTCTGTTTGCTCGTTGGGGCCATAAACTGAAAAATACAATACTAAGGCGCTACCTAGCATGGCGCGCGTTGCAAGATTGAACCCGGCGATAGGTTGTGTGGGAATTCAACGGTTTAGTACACAGGCGGCTGCGGCTATAATTGCGCGTTTTAGGTTAAAACCCCAGCTAAACCCGGAGATTGCGGCGCCCATGCAACACGACACAAACACATTTCAGGGGCTAATTTTTACCCTGCAGCAATACTGGGCACGCCATGGCTGCGTTATTGTACAGCCTCTGGATATAGAAGTGGGAGCAGGTACTTTTCATCCAGCAACTTTTCTACGGGCCATCGGTCCGGAAAGCTGGAGTGCCGCCTATGTGCAACCTTGTCGTCGACCGACGGATGGGCGCTACGGTGACAACCCCAATCGCCTGCAACACTATTACCAATATCAAGTGGTGTTGAAACCCTCTCCGGACAACATTCAAGAGCTGTATCTCGACAGCCTGCGCCAGCTAGGCATAGATCCGTTGGTCCATGACATCCGCTTTGTCGAAGATAATTGGGAATCCCCCACCCTCGGGGCCTGGGGCTTGGGTTGGGAGGTGTGGCTAAATGGAATGGAAATCACTCAATTTACCTACTTTCAGCAAGTCGGCGGGCTTGAGTGTTTCCCGGTGACTGGTGAAATCACCTATGGACTCGAACGCATCGCCATGTACCTTCAGGGCGCGGAGTCCATTTACGATTTGGTATGGGCGCGCAATGCCGATAATAGTGTTATCCGCTACGGCGATGTATTCCACCAAAATGAGGTGGAGATGTCGCGATATAACTTCGAACATGCGGATGTAGATTATCTGTTTAACGCTTTCGATCATTGCGAGCGTGAAAGCCAACGTCTAATTAAGCTGGAACTGCCTCTGCCGGCCTACGAGCAAGTGATAAAAGCTTCCCACGCATTCAACTTACTTGATGCGCGCCACGCCATTTCAGTGACTGAACGTCAGCGCTTTATTTTGCGTGTGCGCAGCCTCGCCCGCGCAGTCGCACAGAGCTATTTTGCTGCCCGCCGTGCCCTCGACTTTCCTTTGGCATCCCCGGAGCTACGCACACATATTTCTACCCAGGGAGCAAATTCATGACGCGGGATTTTTTAGTTGAACTGGGCACGGAAGAATTGCCCCCCAAGTCTCTGACTCAATTGATGACTGCCTTTGCCAGCGGCATTGAACGAGGCCTTAAGAACGCCGAACTCAGCCACGGTGAAATCAGCGCCTACGCCAGCCCGCGCCGCTTGGCCGTGATAGTGCGCAATCTCGATGTGCGCCAGCGAGATACTGAGATCGAACGCCTTGGTCCGGCGGTAAAATTTGCTTTCGATACCGCAGGCACGCCCAACAAAGCGGCAACCGGGTTTGCCCGCAGCAACGGCGTTACAGTGGCTGAGCTTCGCAGGGTAAAAAGCCCCAAGGGCGAGGTTTTAGCTTTCACGCACAAAAAACAGGGCGCGGCTACAGAAAGCCTGCTGCCAGCAATAGTAGAGGAATCCCTCACTGGCTTGCCAATTCCCAAACGTATGCGCTGGGGTAGCAGGCGGGAAGAATTTATTCGCCCCACCCATTGGTTATTGATGTTGTTCGGTAATCAAACTGTTGATGGTAAGGCTCTGGGGCTCAAAGCTGGCAACCATACCCGGGGTCATCGTTTTCATTGTAATCGCGACCTTACCGTGGCCTCTGCCAACGACTATCTACAGCAGTTGCGCGAGCCTGGGTTCGTTATTGCTGATTTTAACGAACGTCGCGAAATAATCCGTTCTCAGGTTACCGCTGAGGCGGAAAACGTCAATGGTACTGCTGTGATTGACGACGCTCTGTTGGATGAAGTAACCGCACTGGTAGAGTGGCCGGTGGCTCTAACGGGCCGCTTTGAAAAGCGCTTTCTGCAAGTTCCAGCAGAGGCTCTGATTTCGTCGATGAAAAGCCACCAAAAATATTTTCATGTGGTGGATGAAAGTGGTGCACTATTGCCGTTTTTCATCACCGTATGCAATATCGAAAGCCAGCAGCCCGCGCAAGTTATCCACGGTAATGAACGCGTCATCCGTCCGCGCCTAGCAGATGCCGCTTTCTTTTTTGACACCGACAAAAAAATTGGCCTCGAAGTACGCCGTGAAAAACTTAAAAATATTATTTTTCAGCAAAAGCTTGGTTCCCTCTATGACAAAACCGAGCGCATCAGCAAACTATCTGGTGCCATCGCAACCCAGATCGGCAGCGATGTACGTTGGGCCGAACGTGCCGCAACACTGAGTAAATCGGATTTGAGTACCGATATGGTGCTAGAGTTTGCCGATATGCAGGGAATCGCTGGATACTATTATGCGGAAAATGACGGTGAGCCTCTTGACGTCGCTAAAGCCATGTACGAACAGTATCAACCCAAATTTGCCGGCGACCAGCTACCGGATACTGCTACTGGCACCGTCCTCGCATTGGCGGACCGACTCGATACACTGGTCGGCATCTTTGGTATAGGCCAGCCCCCCAGTGGTTCCCGTGATCCTTTTGCCTTGCGCCGGGCTAGTCTCGGCGTGTTACGCTTGCTGATAGAAAAACGCCTGGATCTGGATCTGCGCCAACTGCTGGAGCTTTCCTACAGCAACTACCCTGAAAATACTTTGGCCGAACGCAGTGCTGTTGTGGAGCAAGTGTTGGCCTATATGTTGGAACGCTTGCGCGCCCGCTATGAAGATACCGGCATTAACGCAGAAGTATTTATGTCAGTAGCTGCACGCAAGCTGTCGCGGCCACTGGATATTGATAACCGGGTGCACGCGGTGTATGCCTTCAGCCAGCTCCCTGAAGCCCAGGCATTGGCAGGGGCCAATAAACGCGTAGCCAATATCCTCGCGAAACACCATGATCCGATCCCAACTGAAGTTGACCCGACATTGCTGCGGGAGCCGGCAGAAGAAGCATTATTTACGGCCATAGTCGATGCCCGCGAAGCTGTCGGCCCTCTCTACCTGGCAGCCTTGTATACCGAAGGCCTGACCGGCCTAGCAGGGCTGCGAGAGACTCTGGACAACTTTTTTGACCAAGTGATGGTGATGACTGACGATCTAGCGTTGCGAGATAATCGCCTCGCGCTACTCACCCAGCTGCGCGCATTGTTTTTACAGGTAGCCGATATCTCCCAATTGGCTGTTACCAAATAATCTCAAACGTTAACTTAGGGCAAGCACCAAATCGATTTTTTTTAAAATGATGGAAAGTTGTTAAACTCTTATATGGCCATCATCGTACTCGGTCGCGATGGCGTGATTAATCGGCGCATCGACAGCCCGATTAACACTATCGCCGCATGGAACCCATTTCCGGGAAGTATTAGTGCTTTGGCGGCACTCAGCCGCGCCGGTTTTCAACTGGTTGTTGCTACCAATCAAAGCGGTCTTGCCCGGGGGCACTTTGATCTCGATGACCTCGAGGCCATACATGCAAAAATGCGCGCACTTGTGGAAGATGCCGGTGGTGAAATTTCCGCAGTTTTTTACTGCCCTCATACTGTTGAAGACAACTGCCGATGCCGCAAACCGCAAACCGGCTTACTGGATGCCATCGAAGCAGAGTTTAATACCAGCCTGCACCAAAGTTATCTGGTGGGAGACCGCTTACAGGACTTTCAAGCAGGGTTGAAAAAAGGTTGCAAACCAGCGCTAGTTCGAACGGGTTATGGCGAGCAAACCTTGCGACAATTAATCAGCAACCCCGACCCCAAGTTAATGGATGTTGGGGTATTTTCTGATCTCGCTGACTTCTCTCGTATGCTTCTGCAATAAGCACACAGCGACAGAAGCTATTTAAGTGCAAAATTTGCCGCAAAAAGGAAATTCAAAAACCAATGCTAAAGTTTGTTCAACGAATACGGCGTTCATAAAGGTAGGTGTAATAAGGTAAGCACTCATCAACCACTGCTTGTTGTGCAGCCGTCAACTTTAAATGTTTATCAAAATAAACCCCAAACCCCGTCGATTTTTCAACATTCTGATACCAGTGAGGAGCCCAAACCCCATCACTTGCTCTGGGGCCTTGCGGCCAACAAAGCATTGCCGGATCGAACCGAACTTCCAGGGCTTGGCATAAGTTGGACAGCATTTTTTGGGGGCGATTTAACACATCTTTAGCGTCGATAATCGGAATATTTTTCATCCCGAGGGCTAACGCCAACTGATAGATTTTATGTTGCAGGGAGAAACCTAAATCTTCGGGAGCAACCAGTTTGCGTCTGGCCTCATAAGATACAATAACCTCTGCAGGATGCCGAATTAAAAACGCATGCTTTAACGTTTTAAACCAATTGTGATCGATATCATCCACCATATGTTGGGCCATATGTTTTTGATATTGAATTTTTACTCCTGGCGCTAAAGGCATTTTGAGGTCTATATCGATAACATTGCGCCAGCTCGAAGCCTGACTGCCCAATATTTCTTGTTGCATGGGATGCACAATGCCTGTTGCCTTGAGATAACAGGCATAAAACGGTTCATCCACTACTGCAGTATCCTCTCGATTTTCCCAAGCGCGCATCATCGCCGTAGAAATATTCCTGGGGCCAGACCACATGGCAATCCGTTTAACCGGCTCTGTTTCTGTGCCATGTGCCATTAACTACACTCCTGTTCTAACATTTTCTGATATAGGCTTTGTAATCTCTTTACCATTGGCCCGCGGCTATCGTTATTTTCTGCCTTGCCCTCGGCATCGTCTGCGCCGATAAAGCGACCATCAATGACAGTTACCGGTACCAAACCGGCAAAGGTTCCAGTGACAAAAGCCTCATCTGCACTGTAAACATCGGACAGCGAAAAATTCGTTTCAGCATGAGCAATACCCTGCTCTCGGCAAATATCCAATACCGCTTTTCGGGTGATTCCATTAAGGCAATACTGACCCGTTGAAGTGATTACACAATTATCTTTTACTATAAAAAAGTGCGTACTATTACAAGTTGCAACAAATCCATGGGGGTCGAGCATCAACGCCTCTGCCGCACCTGCTTTAGTAGCTTGAATGCAGGCTAATATGCAATTAATTTTTGAGTGACTGTTTAGCTTTGGATCCTGCACATCGGGAAACCCACGGCGTACATGCACCGTAAAAAGGTCTATACCTTGCAACAGAGTTTTCGGCAAAGCTTCTTTATATTCTGGGATAATCACGATTGTTGGAGGGGTAATAGTAACGCGTGGATCTTGATAGGGCGTAGACTTGGTGCCACGACTAACGATTAACCGAATATGTACCCCTTCGTGCATTTGATTGGCCTCAATGGTTGCGTAAATTCTCTCTGTGAGGTCTGCTTTACTAATACCAGGATAAAAATCCAAAGCTTTAGCGCCGGCATATAATCGCTGTAAATGTGCTGATAAAAAAGCGACTTTGCCCTTGTGTACTCGCAACCCTTCCCAAACGCCATCTCCAAGCATAAAGGCCGAATCAAAAACAGATATTTTCGCTTCATGACGAAAAAAAAGTTCGCCATTAATATTGATCTTCACGTGCTCATTACAAGGATTAGTACGATACGCATGTGTAGAGTGTGCCATACAGGATTCTCCAAATAAAAAATTATCCAATAGTATGCCATTTATACTTTTCTGTTAGAAAAAAATACGCCAAGCTAATGAAGCTGTAACTCTATGAATGTTTTCTTGGTGGCTGTAGGTTCGCAGCCTTCTTTAAATTATTTAGCATACTGAATTTTTCAGCTTGAGAACAGCCGCAGGGTTACACAGAAGCAGCGATTGTAGCGTATATGCTTCTGAATAGTTTCACTCTTCAAT
>JAHZJJ010000034.1 GCA_022600975.1 Gammaproteobacteria bacterium | reverse complement strand
TGTCTTGGATGATACGTCATTTACACGCTCGTCTTCAATAAAGCTGTTTTTAAGGCCGAGCAATTCGTACCGCTCCCGCCCCTGGCGTAGGAGTGCGTTGTGGCGTACCACGAAAACGGGTGTGGCTCTTTACTTCGGCCGCGCACCCCCGCCCCCACATTCAAGCTGTAAACCAACACTATGTATTTTACCGATACAGTTCACGCCTGTGGCGAAAGAAATAGATCGGCGGTATGCGTTTTGCTGAACTCTTTCCCACAGATTTTTTAAGGAGTCTATACAATGACAACTATCCCATGCCAATTATTTCAACGTGTCCATCTGGCTGGGCTTTTTACCATCGAACCGGTATCCATCGACAATGGCGTTATACAACTGCAAATTTCTGAATGCGAAGCTGGACGATTACTAAGATGTGAGCAGTTTATAGAAGCCATGAGCGAAGTCTGGGCCTTAGAGTACAACCAAACGGACCAAGCCCTTTCTGATAACGAAGCCCCTGAGCATCCGGGTGACGATTCAGAATCTTTGCACTAAGGGGCAAAACGAAGCCTAGTAATATTTGCTTTCAAGCGGTATTAAAAGCGCTGGCATTGCCGTGTTCTGCTGCGGGAGTGTCAGTGCTTTGCCACAGTTTTCGGGTATGCTAATTTATTGTGGCACTTAGCGTTTATCGCGCGTATACCCAACGGCTTTAAAGCGAGAAAATCCTATGGTTTCAATTGCCAGAAATGATCCAGAGATTTTACTGACGAAGCTAGTATTTAAAGCTATATTCAAGTTGTAGAAATCAACATCGAATTCTTTAATACTTTTTCTAGTCTATGCTCTGAGGAATAAAGAAAGCCCACTGCATTGATAAGAATATCTATAGAGTGGAAGTCTTCAGAAAGTTTTAAACAATGGCGAGACCGATACCTCCTGAGCCTCCGATTAGAATAATTCTCATGCTGCACCTCAATGCTAATAGGTATACACAGTATACAAAACAGCAGCGAACCGGCTAGCCAGAGGTATTGAACCCCGCAACACTCTACATGCATATTCGCATAGGGCGCTGCACTAAAAATAGTAATTAATAGCGACGCCCGTAACTTTTTACGCCAGCAGCGTGTTGAAATATAAACTTACTTTTCGCTTTCAAGCTGTAGCTTGGGTCTATTCGTTCCATCGTTCAAATCCCAATTGTATTGATATTTAAACGAACCGCTGAATTGGCTTAATGCCTGGTGTTTCTGAGGGTTAACATAGCGCATTAAATGTTGCATTAACCCTTTCTGCCCTGGACCAAAATCACTGGCGTACCAGGAATAAATTTTGGAAAGCCACAAAGTATCTTCCTGTATTTCCAGGCCTTTTTTCTGGTTGATAAAACGCTCAGCTAATTCATCTAGCTGCTCATTGGTATTTTCGACCGTAAACGCCTGATGAGATAAATCAGGGCAACCCAAACTGGCACAATTTAAACCATAATGAACCCGGTTATCTTGCCACAGAGGGCGTAAAATACGGTGCTCAATATCGTTTAACGTAACTGGCTCACCGGCAATTCGGGTAATCTCCTCGTCCCAGGGGCCGGAACTATACCAGGAGCCCAAGGTTGTAATAGAGCTGATGGGGTAATTTTTTAAAATTAAATCGACGGTCAAGGCATTATACAGATTCAGCCAATAGGCCTTCTGTTCGGCCTTTTGGTATTCCCTAGGGTCCAGGGCCACTAAACTAGCAATATATTTTTCCAGCTGTTGTTTATCTTGTACTGTAACTTTTCCATAAAGAAAAAGCCGAGATTGTCCATCTGCTGTATCAATGAGATACTGGTCCAGTATGCCCTGCCAGATTTGATGGTTAATAGACAGTTCACTCTGTGCATTATACTTATCCCACAAAGCCCAATAACGGCTCTTTGGTGCTGCCATAGCAACACTACAACCAATAAAATATAGAATTAGAACCACAACATATTTTCTCATATGCATTTTAATTACTCCGAAAATATATAATCTTGACTATTTTGTCTTTTACACGGGCCATAGTAATCTCCAAATTTCAACCGCTTTAAACTGCTGGCGCAACTGTTCTATAGCCAACCAATCCATTAGGAGAGATGCAATCAGCCTGGGAGATGCTGGCGAAAGTCCAACATGCGCTGCAGTGGTTTCATCGCCCGCTCACGGAGCTTAGTTTCGACCACAATTTCATTGTCGCCCTGTTCCAGCACTGCGCATAAATTTTCCAACGAATTCATGCCCATCCAGGGACAGCTGGCACAGCTTCGGCAGGTAGCACCGGAGCCGGCGGTGGGAGCCACAATGAATTCTTTAGCGGGGCACTGCTGCTGCATTTTGTAAAAAATGCCCTGATCGGTGGCAACAATAAATTGTTTATTGGAGTGCGTTTTTGCCCCATGAATAAGCTGAGAGGTTGAACCCACCACATCTGCCAATGCGACAACAGCAGAGGGCGATTCAGGATGAACCAATACCAATGCTTCTGGGTACAGTGCCTTTAAATCAATAATGCCTTTCGCTTTAAATTCTTCATGAACAATACAAGCACCATCCCACAACAATACATCGGCGCCAGTTTGCTTTTGCACATAACTGCCGAGATATTTATCCGGTGCCCAGAGAATTTTCTCACCCTTGGCATCCAGGTACTCGACAACCTCCAAGGCAATACTGGAAGTCACCACCCAATCCGCACGCGCTTTTACCGCCGCCGAAGTATTGGCATACACGACAACGGTGCGGTCCGGGTGCTGATCACAAAATGCCGAGAATTGATCGATAGGGCAGCCGAGATCCAGCGAGCAGGTAGCCTCCAGCGTAGGCATCAGCACACGTTTTTGCGGCGTGAGAATCTTGGCAGTTTCGCCCATAAACTTCACCCCGGCAACGATTAAGGTCTGCGCCGGATGCTCGGCGCCAAAACGCGCCATTTCCAGTGAATCAGAGACACAACCGCCGGTCTCCTCTGCCAGTGCCTGAATTAAAGGATCGGTATAATAATGGGCCACCAACACCGCATTTTGTGCGATCAGCAAATGCTTGATGCGCTCACGCCAATGCGCCAATACCGCCTCGCTGTGTTGCGGCTTGTAAGGATGGGCTATTGATGCCTGGACAAAATTTCGGGCATCTATCCTCTGGTTGGCTTCGTTGCTGTCAGTCCTGTTGGGCATAACCACCTGCACTCACTAAAAACCACATTATAACGCCGTGTCGCGTTTATGTATTTTCTATCCTAAGCACCTCCGCTAAGTTACACAACCCCGCTCGAAATAGCTCCTCACTCAGCCAGGGTTCACTGACTATACAGTGCTAACATGCACGCCAGTGGGCGTTCACTCACCCACAGGGCCCGAAGCAACACAACAAGGCCTCTAATCTGTGAGTAAACACGTCCCTCGCACACATTTTTTGCCAGTCGGCGAGTAGCTCGTGCACTTTCTTGCTAGTATTTGCTTGGTTGACACCTCAATCCTGCCCTGTTGACGTACTGACACTCCCATATTGGTAGTGCAGAAATGCCAGTGCTTTTGAGACTGCTTAAGCCAAGTATGGCTAGGCTTCAAGTTTTGCCCTTCAGAGCAACAACTCTGAATCGTCATTCAAAGGGTTGGGGCTGGCTATCCAAAGGGGGTTGCGTGTTTTGTTGGTCTTCTGCTAGCCGGGCTGCCGCCGCTATGGACAAAGCCTGCTCACCTCTTGCCAGTTGGCCCCCATTGCAGGCCACAATGTATAGCCTTACGGTGCCATAACACCGGTATGACTAGGTAATGGTGAAAAGCTTACCCTGATGAATAAATTGCAAGCATTTACAAGTTACTTCTAACCTTTTTATCGGCTCCATAAAAAAGCCTGTGGCGCTAAATTCTATATAAAAGGTACTCAGAAACATTGGCCGCAGCTTTTTTCCAGGAGCAATTTTGTGCATTCCCTGCACGCTGGTTAGTGCTTCGTCGAAGGTAACCCTGTTAAAAAAGGTGCATTTATCCACAACGGCGCCGGCGTGGCTTGTGGATACAGGGGTGTGGATATCTTCCACCCCAGCAGGTTTTCTTCTATCCACTACCTCAAGTACTTGCCTGCACTGAAGCCACGAAACATACCACTTTGGAGTTGTGATAATAGGAGTTTTGTGCCAAACACCAAAGCCTCAGCCTAGCAGTGGGCTCATAGTATGGCCAGCACTGAGCGATGCTAGCCCCTGAGTGCTAACTCAACCTCTAACGGCCAACTGGCAATAAGCATTGCGCCCTGTTTGTTTTTCGCAACCATATCCCCACAATGACGGCGGATAATCTCCCGTGATAGCGCTAGGCCTATGCCTGAGCCCCCGGGCTTAGTGCTATAAAAAGGGGTGAACAGGTTATCTAAATTAGAAAAACCTGGCCCTTTGTCTGAAATTTCTAAAAATTGCTTTTGGTTATTCTGGTAGATCAGCACTCGAATATGCGGCGCTTGGCCTGGCACAACTTCAATGGCATTTTTTATCAGGTTGATAATGACTTGTTCTAACATTCCTGGATCGCCATAGATTTTACTCTCCCCCTCGAGCATAACCGTGCCTCCTTGGGGTAAGAGTGAGCGGATTTCTTCGATCAAGGAGGTAAGCTCAAACCACTCACATTTGGGTTCAGGAAGCTGGCTTAGCCTTGCGTATTCTTTGATAAAACCCAGTAACCGCTCACTGCGTGATTGAATGCGCGATAGTACCAGCCTAGTTTGCTGTTCCGGCAGTGTATCCAGGCCCAATAAGGTATCTGCCATTGATGCCATGGGTGTGAGAGAGTTTCTTAACTCATGGCTTAATACACGAACCAGATTTTTCTGACTCAATATACCCGCCTGATAAATGGCCTCCCCCAGAAATACGGCATTAAATAACCAGTAGGTTTTATGCTCAAAGTGATACAACAAAGTCTGACTTTGCCACTCTCTATTAAATACCGAGTGACTCAGCTGTTTTTGGTTTTTACGAAACCCCATTGCTGTAGCCTGTGTACCCCTTAACATGGGCCTGGCGATCAGTTTAGCTGCTGCATTGTTACTGAAAATTAAGTTCAAATCCTGATCAAATAAACATACTGGCTGATTCCATTGTGAAAGCAATGTACTCGCTAGCAGCGCCACTGTATCCTGGCTTTTCTCTTCATATCTTTGCTTGCATACCAGCGCGTTGATCTCCCGAAGTAAACCGAAAACTAGGCCAGAATTGTTGCCGAGATTAAATCTCAGGTTGCGTTCTCCTTCTTTTAATGCCTGTGTATAGACTGTTAGTTGCATCAACGGTTGAGCGTAAAAGCACCACAATTTCAAACTGAGCCAGATTTGTGGATATAAACACAAGGCCACAATGGTACTCATTACCAACAGAGATGTTTCTTTTAGAGCACAGATCAGCAAGGTGGTAAAAACAAAATTAGCCAAAATTAGGCCAAGCTTGAGTTTACGTTCACGTGTCATGTTCAATACCAAACTTATCCATTCTGCGATAAAAAGCGTTGCGTGAAATTTTTAATAGTTGTGCCGCAGCTGTTACATTCCCCTGACTAACTTCAAGTGCTCTATGAATTAACTGTTGTTCCACATTCTCCAAGGGTTGAATGTCAATCTCTTGTGTGGCCATATTGGCCCCCGAATGAAGTGACAATTGATTAGCGTAAATTTCACTGTTAGGACATAAAAGCACGGCTCTTTCTATAGTGTGGCTAAGTTCACGAATATTCCCGGGCCAAGTGTATTGCATCAATTTTTCTATGGCATTCCGAGTCAGGCTTAGCTGGGGCCTTTGATACTTATTAGAGAACTTATTGACAAATAACTCAGCCAATGTAGCAATATCTTGTTTTCTCTGCCTTAAGGGCGGCAAGGTTAATACAATAGTGTTGAGCCTAAACAGCAGATCTTGCCTAAAGCCACCTCGGGCTACCATATCATCCAGGTCTGCATTGGTTGCACTAATAATTCTCACGTCAGCGACTTGAGTTTTACTAGAACCAAGTACTTCGAATTCTCCACTTTCCAGTACCCGTAATAACTTGGCCTGTAAATTTAAGGGCAAAATTCCGATTTCATCCATAAACAAACTGGACCCCTGAGCCAGCTCAAAGCGGCCAGTGCGATTAACCTTAGCATCGGTAAAAGCGCCTTTTTTATGTCCAAACAACTCACTTTCAAACAGACTTTCTGGAATACTTGCCATATTCAAAGCCACCAAAGGGACAGCACTGCGCCTAGAGAGTTTATGTATACGCTCGGCAAGCAAAGATTTACCTGTGCCATTTTCTCCTAAAATTAATACACTTGCGTCTGTAGAGGCGATTTTTAGCACCATAGTTTCTAGTGCCTGCATGGCCGGAGATTCACAGACCCACGCTTGAGGGTGCCCGGTGAGCAGTTGAAGATAGTTATTATTTTGGTTTTTTAGGCTTTGCAGCTTTAATTGTTGTTCAATAACCTGTAATAGTCTCTGTTTATTCCAGGGCTTTTCTATAAAATCACCCGCTCCTTGCTGCATGCCTTTAACGGCTAGATCCACGCTTCCCCAAGCTGTCATGAGCACTACTGCAATATCCTTACTTTGAAGCAGTGCCAATTGCTCCAAACCCTCCTGGCCACTCGTGGTATCTCGACTAAAATTCATATCTAATAACACGAGATCGGGAGGGGATTGCGAAATAGAACGCGCAAT
This sequence comes from Gammaproteobacteria bacterium, assembly GCA_022600975.1. Taxonomy (GTDB): domain Bacteria; phylum Pseudomonadota; class Gammaproteobacteria; order Pseudomonadales; family Cellvibrionaceae; genus Microbulbifer. The sequence goes on along the minus strand of JAHZJJ010000034.1, from coordinate 5,806 downwards.
TTCTTTACCGTTGGCAGCTTCACTGACTTTATAACCCTGCTCAGCTAACAAAAGGCTTAACGCTAGACGTATATCGTCATCATCATCTGCGATCAATATGTGGGATTTGGTTACAGCCATTTTCAAATCCTTTACAAGGGGCAGCATCACGCCCCGAGCTTATAGTTCTCTTAGCGCTTGCATGGGGTCCGCTTTGATAATTCGCCAAGCAGGCAGAGCCACAGCAACAAGCACAACCAAGGTTAATATAATATTAAGCCCTATCATACTTGCCCAGTCAAATGGAGGCATCAGACTAATAGTTTGACCGATTTTATTATACCCAAGAGAGGATAAGACAAAACCAAAAATTAACCCCAGACCCAACATCCAACCAGCATCCTTAAATACCAGTTGCATCAAACGCGCTTGTTTAGATCCTGTTGCCATACGAATTGCAAGCTCATAGCGCTTTTGATTGGTGGTCATTTGGGTCAGGCCAGCAATGCCGACAGCAGCGATAAACAGGGTTAATGCTGTCATAGCGACAGTCAGCCACAAGCTTATTCGTTGTGCTTGGGTTTGCTCGCTCCATCTTTCTTGTAAGCTGGTGAAGTCTATTTTGCCTAATCGGTCATCTTTGTTTGCCAAAGCTTGCTCCAAGCTTTTCTTGGTCAAGGTTTTCCCTTCAGGCATCAAGATGGTTAGATCCAAACTTCTTTGTAACCTGACTCTCGAAGAATAAATCTCCGGAAATTCGTGAGACCCAATAACATCAAGTCTAGTTACAGTATTATTGATCACGCCAATCACTTTGTGTTTAGAGATTTCCGTATTTGTTAATTCAATTTCCATACCCAAGGCGTCTTCAGGGTTACTGGTTGTTGAAATCTTTCTGGCCATACGCTCGTCTATAACGATCAGTTTGTCTCCGGCTTCGATTTCCTCCTGGGTTAAATTTCTTCCCGCCAAAAATACAATGTTAAAGCTGGAGAAATAGTCTTTTGACAAGCTTTTATACTGGTGCAAAACAGCTTTTTCAGTATCTATCTGAGTAATATTCAATTCTAGGCTATGGGATAATGGCGCTTGATGAGCATCTAACACTTTAGCTTCTAAAATAGTGGTTTCTATTTCACGCTTGAGCTCATGTCTGAGAATTTGATACTCACTGCCATAATACTTTTCTACAAATTGCAGGCTTTGCTGCCATTGCTCATCGTTAAAATGGATGCGGGCCTGGTAACTATTGCCCAACTTATAACCCAATGGTTGATATACAACCTCATAACTTTGTCTGGCTAACATTACTGAACCTGTAACCAGCATAGTGGCTAATGAGAGTTGCAATACCATAAGGCTACGCCCTAGCCACTGCTTACTTTGTGCTGGTGTGCCTTTACCGCTACTATTTAATGTATCTATTGGTCTTTGGTGGTTTACGCCCACAAAAGCAAATAAGCTAAAAACCAATGCCAATAATAGCACCATGAAAAAAGCCGCAGTACAGGTGAATACATCCAGAGAAGCCTCGTTGAGCATGGGCAATTTGCCACCAGCCAGCTCCGGTAAACTGCGTATCCCCCAGCCTGCAATGAGCAGGCCCAATAAACCCGCAGCAACAAAAGCGGGAAGATTTTCCATCATCAACATCAAACGCAAACGATTTAAACTTGCTCCGAGACTGATCTGTATGGAAAATTCTTTGCCACGGCTTTGATAGTGGGCAATAAAAAGGTTGAGTAAATTTAAACTGGCCATAACTAGTAAGCCAAATACAGCAACAGCCATTAAGGTTAGCAATAACTCACTGCTTTCTATCAGATCGTCACGATAAAGTTTGATATCAGCTGTGGTATTTCTCACTTTAAATATAGCTTTCACCTCCTCTGATGCTATTTGTTCATTTGTATATTGAGTGTTCCAATCAAGCAATTGTTGGGTTGTGGGTAAGTTATTGGTAGTTTTTCTCAGCAATATTTTCTCATAATTGCCATTAAGATTTCCTTCCTCTGCCTTTTTAAATTGAGCATTTTCGTTGCTAATAAGCCAAATTTGTTGGGGAACCACAATTTCTCCTGAATCTACGGCTGTAAAATCAGGAATAATACCGGCAATTTGGTAGGTCTTGCCCTTATAAGCTAAGGTTTTTTCAAGGATATCTTCTCGTCCAGAATAAGCTGTTCTCCACAGGCTATTTGAAATCCATATTTTTTCTTCTACTTCTTCTATATCTGGGTTTTCTCCTTTTATCAACGGTAGCCCCAGCACATCGAGTATGCGGCGCGATGCGATAAACTCAGTAATAGCTAAGCTTTGATCATTTAGATTGAGTTGCTCATCGCTCTGATTAAAAGCACTCCAAATGCCATACCTAGCAAAATGTTTCTTAAAATGTGCGAAGCGCTTGAGGCTCATCACGGACACTTTTAACTTTTCACTGAGTGCCATTTCTATACTGATATTGTATAAATTGGCTTCTTTACTAACACCTGACAGAGGTTTGAGCTGCAGTACTGAAAACACTGCAAGCACACAAAGTACCGCTCCCAGCGTAAAACCTAGGGTAATGATCAAGGGGGCACTTAATCTGGGGAGCGTGAATATTTTACCTATACCTTGGAGTAAGGCCCGCTGATACAAGCTCATGCCACCTCCTCAATATGTTTTTCCATGGTTATCTTACCATCCAATAATTGAATCTGGCGGTTTGCACAGCGAATGTAGCGGCTATCGTGGGTCACCATAACTATGGTTGAACCCATAAAATTAAGTTCGCTGAGAAGTTGTATGATTTGATCACCATTTTTAGTATCCAGGTTACCGGTGGGCTCATCTACCAAAATCAAATCTGGATCACCCACCAAAGCGCGAGCGATAGCAATGCGTTGTTGTTGCCCCCCAGAAAGCTGATTGGGTTTATAGCCAGCCCTGTAGCCCATGCCCACTTGCTCCAAGCGCTGATTTACGCTTTGCATTATTTTGGTTTTGGATGCACCCCTATGCTCAAGTGGTAAAGCCACATTTTCAAATACAGTCATACTGTCTATCAAATTAAATGATTGAAAAACATAGCCTATATGGCGATTACGTATTTGTGTTCTTTGATCTACACTAAGGCCTCTAGTATCTATATCGGAAATTTTATAATTACCTTCACTGGCACTGTCCATTAATCCCATGATACTAAGCAAGGTAGATTTACCACAGCCAGAAGGGCCTGTAATAGCAACAAACTCACCTTCATATATGCTGACTTCTATACCTTGCAATGCATGGGTTTCTATTTGTTGGTTGGCATAGCGTTTATGAATATTGGTCATGCTTACAACGGTTTTCATGGTAGTTTCCTTAAATTATTGATCATCTATAAGTACAATGCTGGAATACGCACTGAGATCTTCATAGGAAGTAAGTAGAGTTTCATTGGTGGCAGCCCCTGCAAGGAGTACTAGTTTGCCCTCGGAAAGATCGCCAAACTTTACGCTTTTTCGCTTGGCTATTTGGTTATTGCCCAGGATTAATACCTCTTGAGTGGTATTGGGTTTGAGCCCGGGGAGCTGGCGTACATACTCTATCTGAGTTTTTTCCTCAATAAATACTTTGGCCGAGATAGACAGTGCCGGTCTGGCATTGTTGGTGAGTGGGCCATCAAGGCGGGCTTCTGCGATAACCACACCATCATTGACCAAAGTTTCAATACGGCTAATATGTGCTGGAATTTGACCCTTCTGTGTATCGATAATCACGTGGGCGTTTTGATTAATCAAATCTGCTTTGCGCTGTGGGATTCTTAATTTAGCGATCAAAGTCTCATCACTTCCCACCTTAGCAAGCGATTGCCCTAATTGAACGCTTTCGCCTAAAGAGATTTCCAGAGCTTGTAGAGAACCGGCTATTCCCGCACTTATTTGCATGTCTTTCAGTTGTTGTTGAAGTAGGGCAACCTGAGATGCCTCCTGGCTGACAAGGATGTCATTTTGCTCTTGTTGAAAACTTTGAATATCTATAAGTTGTTGGTATTTATCTTTTTCAAATTTCAGCCTCTTGGTTTGTAGCTGCGCTTCCAGATCGGCTTTTTGCATATCCAGACTGGCGGCAATACCACGCGCCATCAGCTCTTTGTTAACCTTTAGCTCTAGTTTGGCTTTTGCCAGCGCGGCTTCTGCATCGGCGATTTTACTTTGTGCATCAAGGCGAGTATTTTGCAATTCAAAACTAAACTTGGCCTTTTCGGCTTTAGCTTTAGCTAATGCACCTTTCGCTTTATTTAATTCTTGCTCAAGTTGAGGATTGCTCAGGCGTAAAATAATGGTATCAGGCTTCACTTTGGTGCCCGGCCTCTGAACAATCTCTGCAACTTTTCCCTGAGCCGGTGCGGTTAACAAGCGCTCCTGACGAGAGGCCAATTCGCCATAGACATGCGCATATATTTCCAGCTTGCCTTGTTTAACTTGCGCCAACTCTAGCTTCGCTCTGGAAATTTTAGGCAATCTTTGACCCACCAGACTGTAACCCGCAGCACACAGCGCAAGTAGTGCCACAGTTGTAACAAGAAGATGCTTTCTAGGTAGTTTTGATGAAGTAAATTGTATATTCATAGCACGCCATTTCGATGTTTGTTATTGTTTATGAAATTTTCGTGCCAACATTATTTTCTCCTTTAAAAACAAGGAGTAAGGTCATTTCTTGACTCTTTGAGTACAATATTCTGTTCGCTTTTGAGAAGGGTGTGTTCAGTAACGAACAGCTTGCTTATGGTTGGATTTGGCAAATCGGCTAAACAAAGGCGCAGCCCAATTATCATTGCCACGCAGCGCGTCTGAACTCTCGAGCCTGGCCATTTTAATGTGGTGCGCCCAAAACAAACTGTGATTCTAGAAACCGTCACTGGGCGTGCAGAAACCATGTAGGCCATTGGTGATGAGTTTTTTAAACTTTGTCAGATACATCAAGAGCTTGTACTGACTTGCGTGATCCAACTGCGGCTTTTAGGTTCCAGCAAAACAGCCGCCGAAGGAGCGATACCCCATTCAAACGTTGCGAAAGCTCGGCGATTCAATTAGAGAGATTTGCAGGATAAGTATTGAGATTCAAGGCCGTAAAAAGCTTAATTAATACTGGTGGAGTAAAAGCTGAATTAACAGTTATTTGTTATTTCCTGCTGCATGGCTTGCATTCGCTGCTGCCGCTCCTCTTCGGCCAATATCCGTAAATTGCCGTTGGCTTCTTCTTCCCGTACGCGAGCATTTGTTTTCAGTACCCTGAGGGTTTGTTGCGCATGCCAACAACGCTGGGCACGCAAAGCGTCTTCGGCCTCCTTGGCAGCGTTGTCGGTTAGCTCTACCTTTGTTTTTGAAACAGGCTTTGAATCCGTTTGGGGCTCAGCCTTTGGCTTGTCGTCGCTAAAAAGTTGCTGTTTCGCTTGTTGCGCCTGCCACAACTTGTAGCGCTCAGATCTGGGCTTTTTGATCACCTCCGCCTGCTCGTTCCTGGGCGGCTGCTCACCAAAATGGACCACGCCATCCTCATCTACCCATTTGTAAATGCCGTCTGCTCGGGCAGCAAGCGCTAGGGTCGCGAGCAATAGGGAACACACAATACGCATCGGGTGATGGTCTCATTTGGATACTTCTCCATTGTATCTTTGAAACCCTGAAGTTGCTAACGGTGGCCTCTAAACTAAAGTAAGCGCCAAATAATCGACATACTTCCCTTATCAGCCAATAGCTGAATTTTTTTCAAAGGTGGCCTTAACCTTCCACGGCAACAAAGCCTCGATGTCTTCGACAGTTTTGGCATAAGGCAGCTTTCCAAGAACAAACCG
>JAHZJJ010000033.1 GCA_022600975.1 Gammaproteobacteria bacterium | reverse complement strand
CACCGCCTCCTTATATCGGTAAAAAGTGTCGCGAGAGACGCCAAGCATCTTGCAAGCTTTCGAGATATTGCCAAGTTCCTCAGCGAGATTCAGCAATCCGGTCTTGTGTTTAATAATGCGATCATTAGTATGGATCATGGGATTTACCTTTGGTTTTGGTTTCAGGTTTTAGCAACTCCCATCAAAACCGGTAAACCTCTTCTTTTCAAGAGGCAGTGTCAGATTTGGTCTGAACTAATGCACCCCATGTTTGAGTTAATCTTAAACCGTCCCGTGGGCGCCGGATAGTGAATTGTTCCTAAGAGCCAAAATGTAAATCTAGATCGTTTAGCGATTTTTATACTCTTATTATTCACAGATCCACTTTACATTCGAGTTAATATCAAGCAGAAGTGTTAGTAATAAACTGTTATTTTGGCTATTTAAATAGATTATTGCAGTCCAACTTTAGGTGAATTTTAATGAATAATTTTGCCAAAAAAATACGGCCTTATGTGCAGTGTGAATTAGAAAATTATCGTTTATGTATTGTTAAAAATAATACCGACAAAGCATTTTTCCACCTGGAGAACGCTCATATTTTAGGGCAGGAATCAACCTACTGGCACCTGATCATACATGTTTATATGGCGCGCTGGGCTATTCGCCAGTGGGACCTTAAAGAATTGTCAGGGCAATTACTCCGTATTGTCGGCGCAGCCACGTTAACAATTTTTGGATTGAATCCTATAGGAAATACTGGGGGCGCCAATGTCAGCCCATTTAGGTCTATGCCGCTTAGCCCAGAGCATAAAAGCATTATTTCACGTGCAAAAAGTAATATTTAAAACCATCAATGAGTTTTTGTTTGTAGCTTGATTCTGGGTGTCAAGCCATTTGTAAAATACTTTTCATCATCAACCAATACAGTAATTTTTTCAGAAGCAGTTTGCTAGCATCTAAGTTAAACATATTTCCGTTATTTTGACCCCAAAAATTTTCCTGAATTTAGAGCTTGTAAGTCACACTGAAGTAATGGCTAAACCCTGTAGATTGAATTGTGCCCTGGTCTTCAATGCCATAGACATTTTTGTACAACTTCAGCCCATAGCCTACAGCATAACGATCTGAGTGCCAATAAAGGCCATTAAACATCTGACCTCCATGATCAGCAGAGGAATACTTTGCTCTCATCCCAAACTGATAGTCAACATAGCCCTGATAAGCAACATAGCTGCCATTACTCAAAGTGAAAAAACGTTTAAACCAATTAGTGGATAATTGATAACCATTCCAGGCCTTTTCATTTACATCGTAAAGCCCATAAAGATTGACCCCCACCTTACCAAACCAGGGCACCATTAAATCAGATCCAAATCCCCAGAAAGAGTTATTGACATCACTACTACCGCCGCTGCCAGTATACAGAGTCGCGAAGTAGATCTCCTTTAGTGCACCAAAAGAAAGATCTTTGCCAGTAATGCCATCTAAAGAAAACCGTGGAGATAGCTTAATAAAGGTTTTGGGGTCATCTTTTTTATCACTGGTTTCACTTTCAGTAAGATCGAACACATCTATATAGCCATAAAGGTCTACAATGCCTGATCGGCCACCAAACTCCAGCTCGAAATAATCATGGCCAGGGTGATCATCCGCTTCATTGAACTGAGGCAGCTCATCTAACGCATACATTAGATTAAACTGCATCCATCTATAGTCATTTTTATGTATATCACCCAAGTAGTCTGCGGCTGCTACTGTATAAGAAAAAGCTGTTATTGCCAATAAGTGTACAGCCAAGAATAATTTTCGCATATTTCACTCCTAACAGGACCTCTATTAATCAGCTCAGCCATTAAGTAAAAATTAAAATCACTAAATTTTAATAAATAATCTAAAACCAAATGATTAAACATAGATATTTAATTTTGTTTAAAATAAATCAGGAGATTTACAGAGGCTTTTTAAAAATTAAAATCCTTATAAAAATCAAACAACATGTAAGCCTTAAGGCTCAATTCTAGCAATTAATCTCCATAAGGTATCCAGATATTTTTCACTTCACAGGCTTCGCGCAAAAAGCGTTTGCCCTCCCCCTGTTGGGATGAAAACCAATCTCGATCCATGCCGTAATTGACCCAGGTGTGTTTTAAATTGGCGGCCGATGCCAGTTCGACAGCTTTGCTGCCTTTTGCACTGCCCTGATACCAGATACCTTCGACCTGATCGTGTTCCGCTAATACTTGAATTAAATTGTCGCGCTTACCGGTAACAATATTGACAACGCCCGCAGGCATGTCCGATGTTTCCAGTACTTGATAAAAATCTGTTGCCACCAGCGGTGACTTTTCTGATGGTACTACCACCACGCTATTGCCCATGGCAATGGCTGGTGCGACCAGGGAGATAAATGCAAGTAGTGGTGCTTCTTGCGGGCAACCGATACCGATAATACCTCGCGGTTCGTTCATCGCCAGGGCAACGCCGCGTAGCGGCGGCTGGTGCACCGCACCATCGTATTTGTCGGCCCAGGCGGCGTAGGTATACAAGCGCTGAATGGTGGTGTCGAACTCCTGCCCGGCTCGCCGTTGAGAGATGGCACCGGTAATGCTGAGGCGGCGGCAAAATTCTTCGCGGCGATAGCTGAGGTTTTCTGCCACATAATAAATAATTTGTGCCCGGGCATGAGCGCTGACGGTATTCCAGTTGTGCGCTTTATGGGCGGCCTCAACTGCGTCGCGAATATCTTTGTGGTTGCCATCTCCAACACGGCCACAATCGATGCCATCGACAGTTTTAATCATCAGGGTATTACCGCTATCGGCGCGCACTTGTTTGCCGTTGATATAGTGTTTTGCGGTTTGATCAATAGCCGGGAAGGTGGTTAAGGTTTGTGGGGATTTTAGCTTTGGCGCCTTTGCCTTAGTCGACTTGGCCGGCGCTTTTGTTGTGGAGCTGTGCTCAAGGGGTTGCAGATATTCATAGAGCCCTTCTCTGCCCCCTTCACGGCCGAAACCGGATTCGCGGTAGCCACCAAAACCGCAGGCGGCATCGAATTGGTTGGCGGCGTTAATCCAGACTACACCGGCTTTGACCTGTGGGGCCACATCGAGTGCGCGGTTGATATTTTCCGACCAGATGCTGGCGGCGAGGCCGTAGCGGCTATTGTTGGCCAGGGAAACTGCTTCCCTCTGTGTGCGAAAACTCATCACGCTTAAAACAGGCCCGAAAATTTCCTCACTGGCGATCTGGTTACTGGTTTCTACATCGCACAACAGCGTGGGCGGATAAAAACAACCGCTGCTGGGTAGTGTGATGTCCGGTTGCCAGAGTGTCGCCCCCGCTTTAACCCCTTGTTCTACCAACGCGGTAATTCGCGCTTTTTGGCTGGGGTGAATAATAGCGCCGATATCGGTGTTTTTGTCTAACGGTTCGCCGAGGCGCAGTTTTGTCATCCGCGCTTTGATTTTTGCTATTAAAGGTGTGGCGATACTCTCCTGCACCAGTAGCCTTGAACCAGCGCTACAGACTTCACCTTGGTTAAACCAGATGGCGTCCACTAGGCCCTCGACCACACTGTCAAGATCTGCGTCGTCAAACACGATAAAAGGTGATTTCCCCCCCAGTTCCAAGGTTAATTTTTTGCCACTGCCGGCGCTGCGGCGGCGAATCCGGCGCCCAACGTCGGTGGACCCGGTAAACGCCAGCTTATTGACATTGGGGTGATCTGCCAGCAGCTCGCCGGTGTTACCGTCGCCAGTGACGATATTGATTACGCCGGGGGGAAGACCGGCTTCGCAGCATAATTCCGCCAACATCAGTGCCGACAGGCTGGTGTATTTTGCCGGCTTTAACACCACACAGTTGCCGGTGGCCAGCGCCGGGGCAATTTTCCAGGCGGCCATCAACAATGGAAAATTCCACGGAATAATTTGCCCGATTACACCTAAAGGCTGCAGCTGGGGCATTTCGCTTTCCAGCAACTGCCCCCAGCCGACGTGGTGGTAAAAATGGCGGATGGCGAGGGGAATATCGATATCGCGAGATTCGCGGATAGGTTTGCCGTTATCCATGGTTTCGATGACGGCGAAATGGCGCGCGCGCTTTTTCAGCAGCCGCGTCAAGGCGTAGAGATAGCGAGCGCGGCCGTGACCGCCGAGCTTATGCCAGGCAGGTTGGGCGCGGCGGGCGGCAGCCACTGCGGCGTCAATATCTTCGGCGCCGGCCTGAGCTATAGTTCCGAGGATTTTGCCGTTGGCGGGGTTGATACTATCAAAGCAGGCGGCGGATTTAGGCTGGACCCAGTCGCCGTCAATAAATAATTGAAATCCCTGTTGGTGTTGCTGCAACCAAGTTTCGACAGCTTCACTACTCTCGGGGGCGGGGCCGTAGCTCATGGTGTTATAAATCTCTGCAACCTGCATTATTCGATTCCGTATTTATTTTTTAATCGCCACACCATCAGCTTATCGGGTGGCGATGATTGGCGGAGTAGCGGCCAGTCACCTGATGTTCCAGTTGCCGTTCAATATCTCCCAGCAGGCTGGATGCGCCAAAGCGAAACAACTGTGGATTGAGCCAGTCGTCGCCTAATTCTTCTTTAATTAACACCAGATAATTGATGGCGGCTTTGGTAGAACTGATACCCCCGGCGGGTTTAAACCCCACGGAAAAATCACTGAGATTTTGATATTGACGGATGGCCCGGACCATTACTAGGCTGGCTGCCAGGGTGGCATTGGTTGCCTCCATGCCAGTGGAAGTTTTGATAAAATCGCTGCCGGCCATCATCGCCACCATTGAGGCGCGGGCGATATTATTCATATTGCCGAGCTCGCCGGTGGCAATAATAGTTTTCATACGGGCACTGCTACAGGCTTCTCGAAAGCTACTGACTTCATCATAAAGTGCATGCCAGTTGCCATTGAGCACATGGGCGCGCGTGATCACAATGTCTATTTCGGTGGCACCGGCGGCCACCGAGGCTTTGATTTCCTGCAAGCGTGCTGCAAAGGGTGATAGACCTGCTGGAAAGCCGGTAGACACCGCGGCCACGACAACCCTACTACCGGTCAGTGCGGTTACCGCAGTTGCCAGCATTTCGTGGTAGACACAAACTGCTGCAGTAGTGAGCCCCAGGTGTTCGATGCCGAGGGCTTTTTGGGTTTCGGGGTTGACGGGGGTGCGGGCCTTGGCGCAGAGGCGCCGTACCCGACCAGGAGTGTCTTGCCCCGACAGGGTAGTGAGGTCGATACAGGATACCGCTTTTAGTAGCCACGCGGCTTGCCAGGCTTTTTTCAGCGAGCGCCGCGCTTTGAGGCTGGTCACCCGTCGCTGCACAGCGCTGGGATTAACCCGTACATCGTCGAGCCACTGCGGTTGAAAGGGCACACCGGGGTTGCGAGGTGCGCAAGCACTTGCAGATGGAGCAGTTTTATTGTCGCTGCTGCTGGTTTTGAGGTCGTTATTGCTGTGCTCAATCTGTGGTACAGCGTCCATTATTAGCTACCTTCAAGCAACTTTTACTGGGGATATTAAAAAAGACTCGCCGTGGGTCAGCGGCTTCAGGCCGAAAAAACTCGCCAGGCTCTGGCCGATATCGGCAAAGCTGTTGCGTTTGCCCAGGGCTCGCGGCACAACGCCGGGGCCGAGCATCAATATTGGTATATGTTCGCGAGTGTGATCGCTGCCGGGCCAGGTGGGGTCGCAGCCGTGGTCGGCAGTGATCATCATTAGATCCCCCGGTTTGAGCCTAGCCTCCAGTTGCGGCAGGCGTCGGTCCATTTGCTCCAAGGCATTAGCGTAGCCGGGAAGATCGCGACGGTGTCCATAGAGCATATCGAAATCGACAAAGTTGGTGAAAATCAGCGAGTGCGGCGGCGCTGTTGTAGCTGCCTTTAGGGTAGCGTCGAATAACGCCATATTGCCATCGGCTTTGATCACCTCAGTGATGCCACGATGGGCGAAGATATCGTCAACCTTGCCAATAGCAATCACTTGATCACCGTTTTTTTGCAGCTTGTCTAGCAGCGTTGCTCGGTGCGGCGGAGTAGTGAAATCGCGACGATTACCGGTACGCTGGAAGTTGGCACTGGATTCGCCGATGAAAGGTCGGGCGATCACCCGCCCGACATTGTAATAGTCTGCTAGTTCGCGAGCGATCCTGCAGACTTCCAACAGCCGTGGCAGACCAAAATGGATTTCGTGGGCGGCGATCTGAATCACCGAATCGGCCGAGGTATAGACAATGGGTTTGCCGGTGTCGATATGTTGCTGGCCGAACTTTTCGAGGATAACGGTGCCCGAGCTGTGGCTGTTGCCAAGAATGCCGGGCAGCCCGGCGCGGATGATCAACTCTGTGGTCAATTGCGATGGCAGGCTGGGTTGGGTATTGGGAAAGTGAGTCCAGTTGAAATCTACTGGCAGCCCGGCGATTTCCCAGTGGCCGCTGGGGGTGTCTTTGCCGCGGCTCAGTTCGGCGCAATAGCCGTAAGCGCCATCGAGCCGGGTGTCGGTAGCGATACCGGGCAGGGCAGAGCCACTAGATGCCTGCGTGGCGCGGCCGAGGCCAAAGCGCAGAAAATTGGGTACCTGTAACGGGCCCTTGCGCACACCGGGTTTGTCGCCGAGCCCTAGGCTGCATTGTTCGGCGATATGGCCGAAAGTATTAGCACCACTGTCGCCGAATTGCTCTGCGTCGGCAGTGGCGCCAATACCAAGAGAGTCCATCACTAACACGAAAGCGCGAGTCATCGAATCAGGCCTCCGCCCTGCCACCAAGGCGCTCGATAATAATTGGCCTAACGATGGGCGCAGTCGGTGCCAAGGTGAAGGCGCTTCGCAATTGGGCCAGAGCTCTCTCAGCAGTATTGCGGTTGGCGGCGTGAATCATTGCCAGGGGTTCCCCAGGGCCGATGCTATCGCCCAGGCCCTTGATCTCACTTAAACCGACAGAATGATCCACCGGGTCTTGGGGGCGACGGCGCCCGCCGCCCAGTTCCACTACAATATTGCCGATGGCGCGCACATCAATGGCTGAAATTGTACCGGCCATTTCTCCGTAGGCGGGGATAACTACCTGTGCTGCTGTTAAATAGTTGGCGGGTTTATCAATGAAATCGATGGGGCCACCCAGAGCGGCCACCATACGACCGAAGTATTCGGCCGCAGCACCGTTGGAAAGACAATCGTTTAATTGTTTGGTGGCATCCTGCACGTTGCTCGACAACTTACTGAGCATCAATAATTCCACACCCAGGCCCACCACCACATCGTGCAGACGGGAATCGCGGTATTCGCCGCTAAGGTAGTGCAGGGTTTCGATAACTTCTAAAGTGTTGCCGGCAGTGGCGCCCAATACCTGGGACATATCGGTAATCAGCGCCTTAATGGGCAGCCCAAGTTCCCAGCCTACTTCGATGATATTGGTGCCCAACGCTTTGGCTATGGCATGGTCGGTGGCAAAGGCACCGTTGCCGGTTTTAATATCCATCATTAGGCAGTCGAGGCCGGCGGACAATTTTTTCGACAAAATGGATGCCGTAATTAAAGGAATAGAGTCCACTGTAGCGGTTACATCGCGAACGCTATAGAGGCGCTTGTCGGCAGGGGCCAATTCGGCGGTCTGACCGACTATCGCGCAGCCAATCTGCTGCACTACACGCTGAAACAATTCGATATTTGGGCTGGTATTATAGCCGGGGATGCTGTCCATTTTATCCAGAGTGCCTCCAGTATGGCCCAGCCCGCGCCCGGAAATCATCGGTACATAGGCGCCGCAGGCCGCCAGCATCGGTGCGAGCATTAAGCTGACTTTATCGCCGACACCGCCAGTGGAGTGTTTGTCGATAACGGGGCCGGAGAGATCCATAGCCGACCAGCCCAGAGTGGTGCCAGAGCGTTGCTGGCTACGAGTGAGGGCGACGCACTCGTAGCGGCTTAGTCCCCGGAAGAATATTGCCATTGTCAGCGCGGCAACTTGGCTTTCAGTAATGGATTGATCTAGCATGCCGGCAATAAAAAAGTCGATTTGCTCGGCGCTAAGTGACATACCTTCACGTTTGATGCGGATAAGCTCTTGGGCCAACATGATTGCTTGTTTACCTCACTGGTAATTGCAAACGGCTTTATTAAGGTGATTTTGGCAAAGGTTGCCCTAATACAGTGATAAATAAATCGAGCTTGTTATTATTCCGCTACGTTATGGAGCTCAACTGGCATATTAAGTTGCTATTCATAAAATGACGACCAGCATAATAGATTGAGATTAACCATTCAGTCAACCTCAAAGAAGTTCGAGCTATCGCATTTGCTTTGACATTACTTTCCTATGTTCTTGAGAATCATCTTTCTATGCACATCGGACACAGCAGTAAATTTGGATTTTATATTTCAAAAAATATAAAAGCAGTAAAAGTTTAAACTTAACGTTATTAAATGCATGCCAACAAAAATTGACCTTAGAGTAACCTTATGAGTCTGAGGTTAAGGTTTGATATTTTCCTTGCGGAAAACCACGGTATATTTTTCCGGTTCCAGAAATAAACGGCATATTCTACTGGTTAATTCTATCAATTTGACCCATAAGTTGACCGTTAGATCAGTCCATGCTAGTTTTGCCACAACTGGTTGTCACGGCCCTCAAACGGATATCTACTGCTGGTGTACCCATCCGCGAGTAGCAGCGAACAACAAAAAATATAATTATTTTCTCGCAACTGGCAGGCATTTTATGAGCATTATTGGCATGGTTGCCTTAGTGGCAATAGCAATACTGTTATCCGATAACCGCAGAGCAATTAATTTACGAACCGTTGGGGCCGCCTTCGTCATACAGGCGGGGTTCGCAGCACTGGTGCTGTATCTACCCGCAGGGCAAACCGCTTTGACTGCGATATCCGGAGGTGTGCAACAGATAATCAACTACGCCGATACCGGCATTTCATTTTTATTTGGCGATCTCGGTAGGAAAAAACTTGGCTTTATTTTTGCATTTAATGTGCTGCCGGTGTTGGTGTTTTTCTCTGCACTGGTATCTGTGCTCTACTACCTGGGCATTATGCAAAAAGTCGTCGGTGTTATCGGTGGTTTTTTCAAACGTGTTATGGGTACCGGTCACGCTGAATCCCTTTCAGCCACCGCTAATATATTTGTAAGTCAGACAGAAGCCCCACTCATCGTTCGCCCTTTTATTGCCCGCATGACCAGCTCAGAGCTTTTTGCGGTAATGGTGGGGGGAATGGCCTCAATTGCCGGGTCTCTGCTGGCTGGCTATGCCAATATGGGCGTGGAACTTAAATATTTGATCGCATCTAGCTTTATGGCGGCACCTGGCGGCCTACTAATGGCAAAGTTGATTAAACCGGAGACTCAAATACCAAAATTAGTTACAGAGCATGCCGCCTTTGACAACCACGAAAAACCAGTCAACGTCATTGATGCAGCGGCGGTAGGCGCTGTCAGCGGGATGAAATTAGCTGTTAATATCGGCGCTATGTTAATCGCCTTTATTGCTTTGATTGCGTTATTGAACGATGGTATCAGTAGTCTTGGTGCCTGGCTTGGATTGCCAGAAATAACCCTGCAAAAAATGCTCGGATTTATCTTTGCCCCCATTGCCTACTTACTGGGCATACCCTGGCAAGAAACCCTAACGGCGGGCAACCTAATCGGCCAAAAACTGGTGTTAAACGAATTTGTCGCCTATGTGGACTTTGTCAATGTAAAAGAAAGCCTCGCACCCCAGTCGCAGATAATTATCACTTTTGCTCTGTGTGGCTTTGCCAACTTTTCATCTATTGCCATTTTGCTGGGAGGCTTAGGGAGTATCGCGCCAACAAGGCGCCCGGAAATTGCACGAATGGGATTGAAGGCGGTTGCGGCGGGCACCCTAGCCAATTTAATGAGTGCGGCACTGGCCAGCTTTTTTGTCTCTTTGTAAAAGCGACTTTTGATTTAAGTTATGAATGATCTAATTGAAAATTTTCCCAGTGCAATCAGGGGCGATTTGCACAATATGTTAAAGAATGGGGTATTGACTGCTGCAGCGGTTAAGCGATCCACTGAAGTTTTGGGGCTCGATATCGACCAGTTAATGCTGTGTTTAATACCGTTGGCCGCGAACCTCGCCAGGGCACCGATCTCAGCTTATCAGGTAGGGGCTGTGGCACGGGGGATGAGCTATGACCATCAAAGTATGCCCAATTTATACTTGGGTGCGAATATGGAATTTGCACGCCAATCATTGTGTTACAGCTTACACGCCGAGCAATCTGCTCTAGCCAATGCTTGGCACAGGGGTGAATCAGGATTACATTCTATTGCCGTATCGGCACCACCTTGCGGCTATTGCCGGCAGTTTTTGCATGAGGTTGCAAACCCTGACGCACTGCGGGTTCTATTTCCCGACCCGAATAATTCGGCTGCCTATATACGCACCGAAATATCACAATTGTTACCCAGCGCATTCGGGCCTAGGGATATGGGCTTTGGCTGCACATTGATGTCGACGCAGCACTGCCCGCACCCGTTACAATTAGGTTATTATTGTAAAGATGATTTGGTTCTTCTAGCCTTGGATGCCGCCCGTCATTGTTACGCCCCCTACACTATGAACTTTGGTGGCTGCGCACTGCAACTGACCGATGGTCGTCTGTTTAGTGGGCGCTATGGTGAGAACGCTGCACACAATCCCGGCCTGCTACCGTTAAACGCGGCGCTATCGAATATGATGCTGAGTGCCCCTACTGTATCCTCGATAACTATAGCTCGCGCCGTTCTAGTTGAACATGCTACCCAATCGAGCCATCGGGATGCCACCCAAAATGTGCTTTATTCGGTTGCGCCGAACATCACTTTGGAATATCACCCCGCAAATGTTCACATAACCCTTAATAAAAAATCGAAGGTAAGCCACTAAAATAATTCAGTCAGAAAAACTGCAGGTGTAAAAGAAGTATTAGCGACTTGTTTTGTGGTGTAATACTGCAGATAATTTCATCGCACTGTAAGGGGTATCTCTTGAATACAGATAAAGTAAACGACGCCAAAAAGAAAATAGCAGCGTTAATTCCGCACTATCAGTTTCACGGCATTGAAAGGTTTTATGATATATCTGAGATTCTTGCGCGGCCTGATATATTTAAATCAATTATTGATCTATTGGCGTTTAAGTTGCGTGGCATCGAGTTCGATGCCATCGGCAGCATTGATGCTCGCGGTTTTGTAGTCGGCTCACCCCTGGCACTTGTGCTAAATAAACCATTTATTATGATTCGCAAGGCGAACAAGCTTCCATATTGCGTAACTGGTAAAGTTTACCAAAAAGAATATGATGGCGATGATCAATTAAGCATTCCTAAAGGGGTCGTTCATCGAGGAGATAGAGTGCTGGTTGTTGATGACGTAATCGCGACCGGGGGAAGTATGCAGGCAGCATTGGATTTGATCTATGAGGTTGGCGGCACCTGTGCAGGTGTCGCATGCATTATAGAAGTTCAAGCGCTTAATGCCCGCAAGCGACTAGATGATGCCGGCTACGATTCTGTTCCGATGTATTCAATCCTTGAGGAAAATCTTTTAACCCTGTAAAGAGAATAATAGCGAGTTGCCACTTGTAGCGGAAAAATTGGACGCAGCTCTGGGCAAGGTTTTTTCGCCCACTGGTTATTGCGCTGGGCTGTGTGGCAATAGAAGCGTGCGAACTCGCTTTCGCACCTGAAGCACACTGAAAAGCTCGAATATTAAGATTTGCTTCAAGAGATGCTGTTGGCTGCACCCAAGTCTTTATTTTTTGTCGATACTTCAGTTGAAAAAGCGCAAACAACTCAATTTGTTTTGCTTTTTCTCGCCCGTAACTCTTTGATTTACAAGCTTTTATATGGTGGGTCGTGCTGGATTCGAACCAGCGACCAATTGGTTAAAAGCCAACTGCTCTACCAACTGAGCTAACGACCCCGAAGGAGCTGCGTATCTTACTGATCTGGAGCAAAAAGACAAGAGTAAATTTAAAAAAAATCAACGAATTGAAGAGCTTACTAAGTACAGGAAAAATAAGCCGTCAAAGGCCAGAGCACTCTTTGGCGCCCATCATGTACAGTGGCCATAAACATTAGGGCGCTTGCTGTAGTCAATCTTTGCCACGAGCTCGCCAGAGGAGTCCGATTAGTTAAGCTTTTAGCAGGTTCAATTACTTATGGACCCTAAATTCCCGAAAACAAAATCATCGGACATGTAGTCTTTTTTGTGACCACAAAGGCAACAGTTAAGAGCTAGTATGCCGTCAGCGCACCCACAGCAAAGGAACCAAATGAAAAATCAATAGGCTTAAAAGTTTTCTTGCAGATAGCGCCTGGCCAGCTTCGCAGCGCGCGCATTGCTATCGGCCACTTGCTGCAGTAAAGCTTGGGCCTTTTCTTGCTCGCCCAGCTGATGGTAAACAGTGCCGAGTTTATAGCGGCCATCCCAAACCTTGCTGGAATCTGGATAGCCCTCTAACAGAGCCACAAACCACTTGCGGGCCTCTTCCACATTGCCTTGAACCAGAGCTATCTCACCCAGCCAATAATTGGCATTGGGAGCAAACGTGCCTTTTGGATAATCTTTAAGCAAATCTTCGAAGCCCTTGCGCGCACCAGCGTAGTCACCCTCTCGGGCCAACGCAAAGCTGGCTTGATAGCGGTCGCGCTCCGCCTCCTCTGCGTTGCTTCTAGTTTCCGCAGCTGCTGATTCCGACGGCTCGATAGTGCTACTAGGTACAGCGGTAGACGGGGTCTCATTGCTCATGCGCAAAATGCGGCGATCAAGGTCCATATAGTCTTCACTGCGCTGCTGCCGCAACCGCTTGACTTCATATTTGAGCTCCTCGACGTTGCCTCGCAGCTCCTGTACCTCCCGTTGCAGCATTTGCATCTGGTAGTAGGCTTCTGCTTGAGGATTCGTCTGTGCACGGCTGGCAAGCTGCGGATATGTAGGCATCTGCTCCGCGGGCTGCTCGTTGTCAGATAGATCGACAACGGGCACCTGCGACCACACCGGCAATGCCAGTGCCAAACTGGCTGCGACAATAGTGGACTTAATTATTAAAGTCATAGGAGAGCCAGATTAGTTAATTACCACCCGGCGATTCATGGCACGGGCGCTTTCGTTGCTGCCAGTTTGGGCCGGGCGCTCTTCACCGTAGCTGATTACCTCCAGTGTGGAGCCATCAACCCCTTGAAGCACTAAAAAGTCTCGCACAGCTTTGGCTCGACGCTCGCCCAGAGCCAGATTGTACTCGCGGGTGCCAAGCTCGTCTGCATGACCCTCCAGGCGCACAGGCCCAGTGTTGCCGGCGCGCATGCGCTCGGCATGGCTGATTAACAAATCGCGCGTAGCTGGTTTTAATAAGCTCTGATCGAAATCGAAGTAGACAACATCCTCCAAGGGAATATCGTCCATCCTGGTGTCAGCAGTGGTATCGGCTGGAGGCGGTGTCGCAACTGCCGGGGTTGTGCTACTGGCACTGCTGTCATTATTGGTACTGGTAGAACAGCCGGATACTATCGCCAGAGCAAAGACCAAACCCAGACCGGTTTTTACTGATTTAAACATGAACAACTCCACTTTTTAATGTTGTAAAAGATTTTTAAATTTTGTATTGCCTGACTTCACAGCTGCTGGCAACGCACTACTGACGCCGAACAGGTATTTCATCATTCAATATAAGGCGACCACGCCGGCTCGCGAACATTTCCTTGCTGAGAAGGCAGGTTGTACTTTACCCCGGCATCTAGAGATACCGCCGCAAGAATACCCTTATCCCCCCGTTTGGTACTGTACATCAGCATTGCACCATTTGGCGCTACGCTTGGAGACTCATCCAGAGTTGTTTCTGTGAGGGCGCGCACTACACCACTGGAAATGTCCATCGTAGCAATAGTAAAAACCCCCCGGTTGCGGTGCACCATCACCAGTGTCTTTCCATCGGGAGAAACCCGTGGGCGAGCATTGTAATCTCCATCGAAGGTTAAGCGGTCTACCTGACCTGTGGCAAGAGTCAATTGATAAATTTGCGGTTTGCCCCCTCGATCCGAGGTGAAAATTAACGATTTTCCATCGGGCATCCAGTTTGGCTCAGTATCGATAGCAAAATGGCGCGTCATTCGCGTAAACTTGCCACTGGCCAGATCTAATACATAAATTTCTGGATTGCCGTCTTTGGAGAGCACCATTGCCAATTTGGAACCATCCGGTGACCATGAGGGCGAACTGTTTAAACCCTTAAAATTTGTGAGCTGCTGACGTCTGCCACTACGTAGATTTTCACGAAAAATCGCAGGCCGTCCAGTTTCAAAGGATACATAGGCCAGCTCTTGGCCATTGGGCGACCATACCGGCGACATCACCGGTTGACTAAAGCGGCGCAACCGACGTGAACGAGCGCCGTCGATATCTGCCAGCATCAGCGAGTAACTCGGTTCTCCGCCGCGACGCTGCTCCTGCACATACACCATACGGGTGGAAAAAGCCCCGCGGATACCAGTTAAGGCCTCATATATTTGATCCGCAGCGCGGTGCGCCAGATCACGCAGTTGCTGAGGGTCTGCGTTGATTTGTTTGCTAAAAAGTTTTTGCTGCGCAAAAATATTGATCAAGTCAAAACTGAGCCGATAGCCTCCGGGCTGAGGCTGGATACGGCCGGTCACCACATATTCAGTGCCCAAAACCCGCCAATCTCGATAGCTCACCGCCTGTGGATCTTTGGGGAAAGACAGCATATCGGCCCGAGGAACCGGTGCAAAAAGACCACTGCGGCGCAAATCTGAGGCAATAATGTCCGCAACATCCTCCGTCAATACACCCGTGCCAGACCAATCAAATGGCACCACTGCAATCGGTGTAGGATCCTGATTGCCATCCACAACCTCCACTACCAACTGTGCTCTAGCCACAACTGCCAGCAAGCAGCTGACAACTATAGTTGACATTAATAGAGTTGTTCTTCTAATCGTTTCTTTTGCTATCACTGCCGTAGACCTTCGACTCTGAAAATTAATTGGGTTGTGCGCACTTGGCGCTCAAACAGTGTGGGCTGCTTACGAGCCAGTTCTGCCACTGCCGGAAACACTTCCACTTTCCTGATTGCGGTGAGTACCGACCTGTCCAGTGAGGAATTACCGCTGCTTTTGGTAATGTTAGAGGACACAACCCGGCCGGTGGGTACAAACTTAATCCGCACCTCAGCCACCATGCCATTGCGCGCACTGGGCGGGCGGTTCCACACGGCTTCAATGCGTTGTTGAATCGCCTGAGCGACTGATCTCACCGCCTGAGCGTTGATATCGGCAGCCTGCAAATCTTGCTCCTCTTCAAGTGCTTCGTCAAAAGCATTGCGCCGCTGGTGCTCAAGTTGTTCCTGTTGCTGTATTTCTTTGCGCGCTTTTTCTTTGCGAGCCCGCTCCTCGGCTGCACGCTGCTTGCGCCGCTGGGCTGCCTCGCGCTTTTTTTCCTGCTCGATGGCGCGGCGGGCCTTGTCAGCTTCCGCTTTGCGTTGGCGCTCAAGCTCACGTTGACGTCGTTGCTTAGCTTCATCTTTTGGCGGTGGTGTCTGCTTTTTAATTGCGCTGGAGTCTAACGCCACCACTCGTGCTTGAACAAAATCGGGCATGGGTTTGAATTCGCGCTGGTGGGACTCCCAGCCAAATACCAGCGCGGCGATCAACAGTGTGTGTAATCCAACACTAACTGAGATTCCAATCCCATAAGCACTACGCATATATGCTCACATTCATTGCCGCGGGGGCTCTGTAACTAAACCAACACTCGGCGCCCCCGCCTGCTGCAACTGGGTCATTAGTTCCACCAGCAAACCATAATGGGCCTCGCTATCCCCCCAAACCAGCACCGGTGTTTTGGGCTTCTGACGCAATACTTTGGCCACGGTTTCTTTAATTTCTGTTAATGGCTTGGCTTGTTTTTCATCTTTTCCCAAATTTAAATAGTAGCTCCCGTCAGCGCGCACCGAGACGATCAAGGGTTCTTCGTTAGTGTCCTCCATAGGCTTGGAAGGTGCATCGGGCAGATCGACCTTGATTCCCTGCATCAACAGTGGTGCTGTTACCATAAATACCACCAACAAAACCAACATCACATCAATGTAGGGTACGACATTGATCTCCGAGACAAATTTGCGTTTGGCTCTTTTGCGAAATGCACTCATAACTTTGCTCGAATATTTAAACGTTCCGAAGCCATCAGCTAGCGTGTACTTTGCGGTGCAAAATTGCTGAAAACTCTTCGGCAAAAGTCTCGTATCCAGCCAGTAACGATTCAGCTTTGGCAGCGTAGCGGTTGTAAGCCAATACCGCCGGTATGGCTGCAAACAAACCCATAGCGGTAGCTACCAGGGCTTCACTAATCCCCGGAGCCACCGCTGCAATTGTGGCCTGGTGCATGGTGGCCAAACCGCGGAAGGAATTCATAATTCCCCATACAGTGCCAAACAGGCCAATATAAGGGCTGACTGAACCCACGCTGGCGAGGAATGGCAAATTCATTTCAACCCGCTCTTGCTCGCGAGATAGAGCCACGCGCATGGCTCGCTCAGAACCCTCCATCACTGCTTCCGGATTGTTGGCCTTACCCTGTTGGCGCAACCGGGTAAACTCGGCAAAGCCAGCGCGGAAGATCGACTCTACGCCGTCTATATCCCTTTGCTGCGAGGCCGCATTACCATCAAGAAATAATGTATTGAGGTCGCCACCGGACCAGAAGTTTCGCTCAAACTTGACCATTGAACGCTTGGCATGGCCTAGGTAGAGCCCGCGCTGAATAATCATTACCCAGGAGATAAGCGAAGCCAACAACAGCAACCCCATCACTAACTGCACTAACAGGCTGGCACTTGAAACTAGCCCCCACAAAGAAAGTTGCTCACCGGCATTCATATTGATTGGTTGCCTTTAATGCTTGATAAATAGAAGTGGATAGCGCACAAGGTTTGCGATCTGACGTGTCCACACAGGCTACTTTGACCACAGCTGTGCAAATAATTTCATTGCCACGCCATATTTCTTGCCCAAATGTCATCGCCGCACGCCCCAACTTGTCAACTGTGGTACTCACCTGCAATACATCGTCCAATAGTGCCGAGCGGCGGTATTGAATTTCTGCAGAATGCACTACCAATAACCGCCCCTGCTCAGGCATAGCCGGCTTATTGTAACCGAGAGAGCGCATAAATTCGGTGCGTGAACGCTCCAAATATTTTAAATAATTTACATAATAAACAATTCCACCCGCGTCGGTATCCTCAATATACACTCGGATAGGAATACTAAATTTATTGCTCATCGCGATCAGTTTCCAAAAGCCACTAAATAGCTCAATGGCACCTTTGTGCTGCCACGGCAGATCAGGGTATGCGAAAATATTATGCCGTGTGTTCTGGCCTGCTTAGAAGACGCTCCGGTTTCGGCAAATTAAAGTGCTCATAGGCAAGAGCTGTGGCAATGCGCCCGCGGGGCGTGCGTGCAAGATAGCCCTGCTGAATTAAAAAGGGCTCCAGCACATCTTCAATGGTGCCCCGCTCTTCGCTGACCGCCGCTGCGAGGCTGTCTACACCTACTGGGCCGCCGTCAAATTTTTCCATCAGCGCTAGCAACATGCGCCGATCCAGCTGATCGAAACCGCGCACATCCACGTTGAGCATATTCAACGCCCGGTCTGCAGTTTCTTTATTGACCGTGCCATCACTCTTCACCTCGGCAAAGTCACGCACTCGGCGCAATAGGCGGTTGGCGATTCGCGGTGTGCCGCGGGCTCGCCGGGCTATTTCCAGGGCGCCATCATGGCTCATTTGCACTCTCATCAATTGTGCAGAACGGCTGACAATACTGGTGAGATCTTCCACACTATAAAATTCCAAGCGCTGTACGATGCCGAAGCGGTCACGCAGCGGCGAGGTCAAAAGCCCCGCTCTGGTAGTGGCCCCCACTAAGGTAAAGGGCGGCAAGTCGAGCTTAATGGAGCGCGCGGCTGGCCCTTCGCCGATCATAATATCCAGCTGATAGTCTTCCATCGCCGGATACAAAACTTCTTCAACGTGGGGGCTTAGACGGTGAATCTCATCGATAAACAGCAGGTCACCGGGCTCCAAATTGGTCATCAGCGCGGCCAAATCGCCGGCTTTTTCCAGTATCGGCCCCGAAGTGGTTCTGATAGCCACCCCCATTTCTACAGCGATAATATTTGCCAGTGTGGTCTTGCCGAGGCCCGGCGGACCAAATACCAGCGTGTGATCTAACGCTTCGCCGCGCATTTTCGCTGCTGAGATAAAAATTTCCATCTGCTCGCGAACAACCGGCTGCCCCACATAATCTGCTAACGTTTTGGGGCGCACAGCGCGGTCATACTGCTCTTCCTGGCCACCAGGACCGATGGGCTCGGGAGCAATTAATCGATCTGCTTCAATCATTGTTTAACCTGTGTGGCCTCTTGCGGAGGCCAGTCTCTCATGCGGGGGCCATACTTTTAAGTGCTAGACGAATTAATGTGGCACTATCTGCATTCGGTTGTACTGCACTAGCTTTAGCAACCATTTTACTCGCGTCGATGGGTTTATAGCCCAGCGCGGCCAATGCACTCTCCGCTTCAGCGGAATGGTCAATACTCGATTCGGTCACAGCGGCCATCAGCGGCTTATCGCCAGCGCCAACATTTTGTGCTGTGAGCTTATCTCGAAGTTCAATGATCAACCGTTCGGCAGTTTTCTTGCCCACCCCTGGCACCTTGACCAGGGCGCCGATATTGTTATCGGCAACACAACGGGCTAGCGCCATCCCGTCGAGCCCTGACAAAATAGCCAACGCCATTTTGGGGCCTACACCGTTGATTTTAATCAGGGTGCGAAACAATTGGCGATCGTGCTCCTGCAAGAATCCAAATAACTGCTGGGAAGTCTCTGACACTGCCAGATGGGTATAAAGTTGCACCGCGCTACCGACTGTGGGTAATTCAAAAATTGTGGTCATGGGGGCCAGCACTTCGTAACCTACGCCCTGTACATCTACTAATAACAACGGTGGCTGCAAGGCCGCGAGAACGCCGTTTAAATGTCCAATCATTATTGCTTTCCTGTCAGTCAGATAGCGGCTGTATCGTCAGTCGACCGCGCCGAAAACGTCCTCGCGCACCGCCGGCAGTATGAATTAAGGTTTGCATGGTATGCATATGGCAAAGTGCCACCGCCAGCGCATCGGCGGCATCTTCTCGCGGCGCTGAAGGCAGTTGCAGCAAAGTTTTTACCATATGCTGCATCTGTAATTTATCCGCTGCACCATTACCTACCACAGCTTGCTTTACTTTGCGTGCCGCATATTCGGCCACTGGTAGATCGGCCTGTGCTGCAGCCACTATTGCCGCACCTCGAGCCTGCCCAAGTTTTAACGCAGAGCCAGCACTTTTGGCCATAAACACTTCCTCAATGGCCATTTCTTTTGGCGCATACTGCTGGGTTATTTGGCTGATGGCATCAAACAGCATTTTGAGCCGTTCCGGCAGAGAGTCTGCCGTCAACCGTATGGTGCCACTGGCTATGTAGCGGGCATTGGAACGTTGCACATCAATGATGCCATAGCCAGTTTTACGCGAACCGGGGTCTATGCCCAGAATCCGAGTCAAGGGTTAATTCCTGTATATTTGTATAGTGGTGGAAGAATGAGTGTCCCAAGCCGCTGGCGGGACGTCAAGTAAGGATGACCTAGTTGTTTAGCAAACGGACGCTTCTTGCTGTGGAGTTTCGTATCTTAACGCACGCCTGATTGCTTATGAAATTTAACCCAGAAATTTGAAGATAGTCCGCTAACGCTTATACCTTGCGGTTTACTCTTACCCTGATTTTTTAGGTAACTGTTTCAATTTTAATGAGCTTCTGTTGTTTAGTCGCAATAGTTAAAGTCAGCTGTACAGGATGCTCTCTATGAAAGCCGATGCCCTCGCAAGTTCAACAACAGAGTCCATTTATACCCGTAATGCGTACAGACCCAGGCTAGCGACAACGATACAAACGACAATCAGTGGCAACTGCATTTAACGGAATGTCCCAGCTGTCTACCGGCAACTGCTCAGTGAGCTGCAGCTGGTGAGCCACTCCGATCAATTGCGGCCCCACACCTGGCAATAGCTGTTTATAGGCAAAAGTGCGATCATAAAAACCCGCCCCCATCCCTAGTCGCGCGCCGCTGCGATCAAAGGCTACCAGGGGTAGCAACACCAAATCGAGCAATTGTGGCCGATACCGATCGAGCAGCGGCTCGGGAATACCGAAAGGATTGCGATAACTGGGCACGCGGCCACGCCAGCGGCAAAATGATAACTGTAGTTGCGGTGGCTGCGGCAATACTGGTAGATAGAATTGCTTGGAGGGGAAATAGTACAATAACAAGCGCGGGTCTATTTCACCATTTACCGGCCAATAGATACCAATGCGCTGAGCGCGCCGCAATTCCGGGCAGCGCCCCAACAATCGTGCGAGCTCTATGGCCGCCAGTCGTTGCTTGTAAACACTGAGGCTTCGGCGGGCACGGCGCATGCGGCGGCGCAGCTGAACTTTGTTTTCAACTGGCTCTGTAATCATGGGGTTTTTGCGGGAT
>JAHZJJ010000032.1 GCA_022600975.1 Gammaproteobacteria bacterium | reverse complement strand
GGTTCTTACTATTTCGTGGATCATTGATGAATTGGGTACAAGCTCTCAGGTTCAAATCAGACAACTCCAAAGCAAAATACATTGGGCAAGAAAAATTCGATAAAAATCCATTTACCCCAAAATTGATCAATTATTGTTAGGCAGCCCTGATTACTTCAATAAGTTAATTGCTTATCTAAGTAATTAAATGGTTTTAAACGGGGTTTGCAGAGCTGCTTCCAGCATCGAGCCTAGCTGCCGCTTTCACAACCCTGGGGTCGTTGGCGGGGCGATTCAGTATTCGTGGGCTGTATTCAATGGCCGCGGGTTGTGCGGTGTTCAATGGATGCAGCTCTTCGACGGTCAAGTGTTTAGTGGTGATAGCTAGGTTCTGCAAAGGCTGGGGGTTGCAGCGGGGGTCATTACTGGCGCGAACTGCTGTAACTGTCTTTTGCTGCATTGCTGGTGTGCTTATTTCTGTTGTTTCAAAATGCTTAATTTCAGCAGTTGCAGCAGGTGCGTTAGCGGCAGCTTCTTCGATGTGCTGTAAAGGGGAATCTTCTGCGGAAAGTGTTGGTTCCGGTATTTTTTGGTTTGAAGGAGTTGTTGTATCCGCGAGCTTAGTGATTGCGTCAGCGGTTCGTTCTGAGCTGAGAGCAGGGGTGGCTTCAGCGTTGGTTGCGTCTGCTAATTTATCACTGACCTTAGGCGCAACTGCTTGCTGCTTCGCAGGTTCAGTATTTGCGCTGGGTGTAACTTCTGAAATAGTGGCTTGGGCCTGCTCGTCATTTTTGGTTGCTGGCTGGTTTGGGCTAAAGGCGTTACTTGTAGCGGGAGCAGTGATGGGTTGTTCAGTGGCAACCTTTGCCGGAGCTGGTGTGGCCGGGCTGTCAGTTGCTTCAGTGGTTTCATTGAGGTCATGATGCAATTTGGTTTCAGTTTGCGCATGCGCTAATGCCGCTGCAGCTTGATTGCCACCGCGACGGTTGCGGCGACGATTCTGCTGACGACCACGTACACTGCTTGGGCGGCGGGAAGGTCGTTGGTTGTCGCTTCGTTCTGTGCCCTCAGAGGTGGGGTTTGTGGTTTCCGCGGCATTTGTGCTGGATTTTTGGTTGCGAGGCTCCTCATTGTTACGCCGACGACGATTGCGTCGTTGGTTATCGCTATGGTCGCCAGGCTGGCTGTCACTGGATGCGTGTGTTGTGACAACCTCTTCACGGGGGTTGTTGGATGAAGCTGATGCTTGCTCGCTGTGAAGGTTGGCGGATTTGCTTGTTTGATGCTCAGTTTGTTTTGCTGAGCGCATTTCATTGTTGCGCCCATTGCGAGGGTTACGCCTTCCGCGGTTGCCGTATTGGCTGCGAGAGCGGTGTTGCTGGCCTCTGTTGCGTTCAGGGTTTTGAGGTTGCTTTGTGGTGCTGGCATTTTCATTACTGCCAAATAGTGCTGCGATGGCCTCAAATAGGCGCTTGAGAAGGCCAGGCTTGGGTGCGGTAGCAGGTTTGGGCTTAGGCTTGGACTTTGGTGGCGTGGTCGTCGGCGTTTCTACATGAGCTGTCTGCTGTACCACCGGCTGCACTGGCGCACGCGAGGGCACTTTTTCCGCTGTGCTTTCATCGGCATTGGCGGAGATTTTATAAGAGGTTTCAAGGGTGCCGGAATCGTCATCGCGCAGGCGTTGCACTTCGAAATGTGGTGTTTCTAAATCTGCATTGGGAACCACAACAACCCGGGTGTTGTTGCGAATTTCGATTTGAGAAATGGTTTTACGTTTTTCGTTGAGTAGATAAGTGGCGACGTTTACAGGGGTAATTGCACGAATTTCAGCACTGCGTTCTTTCTTAGCCTCCTCTTCCACTAGCCGCAAAATGGAAAGTGATAGCGATCTGGTTCCGCGGATAGTGCCCTGGCCGCTGCAGCGTGGGCAAACGCGGAAAGTGGTTTCCCCCAATGACGGCCGCAAGCGCTGGCGAGACATTTCCAAGAGGCCGAAGCGAGATATGCGGCCGACTTGAACACGTGCACGGTCCATTTTGAGCGCTTTTTCCATGCGTTGTTCTACTTCGCGCTGATTGGCCTTGTTTTGCATATCAATAAAATCGATAACGACAAGGCCGCCCATGTCCCGCAAGCGTAATTGACGAGCGATTTCGTCGGCCGCTTCGAGATTGATAGTACGCGCTGTCTCTTCAATGTCACTACCTTTGGTAGCGCGGGAGGAGTTAATGTCAATGGAGATAAGTGCTTCGGTAACATCGATAACGATGGAACCACCGCTGGGCAGCTTTACTTCGCGCTCAAATGCAGTTTCGATCTGCCCTTCAATCTGATAGCGATTGAACAGCGGAATCGCATCATCATAATATTTTATTTTGTGAGCATGTTTGGGCATAACTTGGCGAGCGAACTCTTCAGCTAGCTTGTAAGAGCTTTGTTCATCGATGATGACAGCATCGATGTCATCGCGCATGTAATCGCGAATTGCTCGTACAATAATGTTGCTCTCCTGAAACAAAAAGTCGGGCGCTTTAGATTCGGTGGCTGCGTTTACAATGGAATTCCAAACCTGCTGTAAATAGTTGAGGTCTCCCTGCAGTTCTTCGCCAGTGCGGCCGACACCGGCGGTGCGCACGATAATCCCCATACCGTTGGGCACATCGACGCTGGAGAGTGCATCGCGCAGATCGCTGCGTTCGTTGCCCTCGATTCGGCGAGAGATGCCGCCGGCACGGGGGTTGTTTGGCATCAGTACCAGATAGCGGCCAGCGAGACTGATAAACGTGGTCAGCGCAGCACCTTTGTTGCCACGTTCCTCTTTGTCGACTTGGACAACAACCTCGGTACCCTCTTTAACAACACTTTTGATTTTGATGCGGCCGTTGATTTCATTGGGCTGCTTATAGAAATATTCGCGAGAGATTTCTTTGAGCGGCAGAAAGCCGTGACGGTCGGCTCCGTAGTCGACGAATGCGGCTTCGAGTGAGGGCTCAACACGGGTTATTTTGCCCTTGTAGATGTTGGATTTTTGTTGCACGCGGGTACGGTTTTCGATATCTAGATCGTACAACCATTGTCCGTCGACTAAGGCTACGCGCAACTCTTCAGGTTGGGTAGCGTTGATTAGCATTCTCTTCATGCGTGAATGTCCTTGCATTGCGCAAAGGGCAGACATCAGTGAAACTCGCAGCTTGTTTTGGGATCGCACCCGCTATTGAGGCGCTGT
The DNA here is from genome assembly GCA_022600975.1 of Gammaproteobacteria bacterium. Taxonomy (GTDB): domain Bacteria; phylum Pseudomonadota; class Gammaproteobacteria; order Pseudomonadales; family Cellvibrionaceae; genus Microbulbifer. The sequence continues at coordinate 16,068 of JAHZJJ010000032.1, read as the reverse complement.
GCGATGGCGTAGAGACAATCTCCAATTTCCGGTATCTAGTCTGTAGGCCGAAATGCTAGTAGAGCCGATTGTCACCTTGCTATAACTCTGAGCACTGCTTACTGATGCACTACTCATCGATCTCAGCTTCAATGCGGCAAATTGACCGTTAATTGAGCTGATAGCCACCTGCTTTTTAGGGTGGCGGGGCTTACGTCTTGCTCTTGTGTGACCGATTATATTAGGTCACTGTTTCCCTATATACTGCCGGGCTTTCTGAATGTTAAAGCTGCCCAGGGAGCCAGTTCGGTCGCTGGCGTTGCGATAATGGAGCGGGACGTAACTGTTTGAGTTTTCTCTTAACCAAGCGCTGCGGGTCCAGCCCGTCTTACCTTCGCGATTGTTGTCCGCTGCTGCGGGTAATGTTGGCCGACAAGGCATCGTTTAGGGATTACCTGATCGACAGAGTTTTGTTGATGACGCGGCAATCTCGCGCATCGCCAATTGGTGGTATTTTCTTTTGCTGAGCGATTTTGAAGCCTTTACCTGTTCTGCTTAATGGAAAAACTGAGCATCGCTGAAAACCAAACCAATTGAGGTTTGTTGAATATAACATGAAGATAGCCCAACAGCAATTTAAAGGATTTGGGGCTATCCAGTAATAGGGCTATGCGTCTATCATACAGCCATGCAAACTTCTAATACTTCCCCCATTAGCGTCGATGCTTTTAGCCCTGCAAGTTCATCGTCTGCTGCCAATGGCGTTCAGCTATTGAGTGTAGCAGAGGAATTGGCAGGGCAGCGTATAGATAATTTTCTTATGGCGCGCCTTAAGGGCGTCCCTAGGTCGCGCATTTACCGCATTTTGCGCAAAGGTGAAGTGCGGGTTAACAAGGGTAGAGTCAAAGCAGATTATAAGCTAAAAGCGGGCGATAAGGTGCGGGTGCCGCCAGTGCGCATGGCCGTAGAGGCGCCGGTGCCGCAAGCGGGCCAACAACTTCGCCAGCTATTGGCGGCGTCTATCCTTTACGACGCTGGTGGGCTTTTGGTGATCAATAAGCCTGCTGGACTGGCGGTTCATGGCGGCAGCGGTCTACGTTTGGGGCTGATTGAAGCGCTGCGCCAAATGTATCCGCAGAGCCCGTTTCTCGAATTGGTACACCGGCTGGACAGGGATACCAGTGGAGCTATTTTGGTTGCACGTAAGCGCACAGTATTATTGCATCTTCAGGCAGAGCTGAGGAGTGGGCGACTGGGTAAATGTTACCGGGCACTGGCAATTGGCCGCTGGCCCCGTAGTCAGAAGTTGGTTGAGGCGCCGCTACGCAAGAATACTCTAAAAAGCGGTGAGCGTATGGTGGTAGTGGACGGTGAAGGCAAGCCGTCGCAGACGCGTTTTCAGGTACTTGAGCGCTTCTCTCAAGCGACTTTATTGGAGGCAGAGCCGATTACCGGGCGCACTCACCAAATTCGTGTGCATGGTCAATTTGTGGGCTGCCCCTTGGCAGGTGATAAGAAATACGCATCGGATGATGAAAATCGTCAGTTTCGTAAGCTGGGGTTGCAGCGATTGTTTTTGCATTCGGCCCAGGTGCGATGCAGCCTGCCTGATGGCGAGCGGGTTGTCGTGCAGGCGCCGTTACCGGCTGAGTTGGATAAGTGTTTGGAAACATTACGCAGGTTATAACAACGGGGTTGATATGTTGGTAATGCTCGATTGGGATGGCACTGTCTGCAATTCAGCGGGGCGTATCGTGGCCTGTATGCAGCGGGCATCTGTCGAGGCTGGCCTACCGGTACTGGAGTCGCAGGCGATTAGTAATATCATCGGCCTTGGGATGCCAGAGGCGCTTACCCAGCTATTTCCTGAAGCTTCCAGCGAGCAACGGGAGCAGCTAAGGCGTTGTTATTCTAAAGAGTGGTTGGCTGCTAGAAGCGAGCCGCTGCCTTTGTTTGATGGCGTGCTGGCCACTTTGGATCGGCTGTTGACGGCGGGGCATCAATTGGCGGTAGCCACAGGTAAAAGCCGGCGGGGCTTGAAGCGAGAGTTTTTGGAATTAGGGCTGGAGGCAATGTTTGTTGCCAGCCGCTGTGCTGACGAGACTGCATCCAAACCGAATCCATTAATGCTACATGAGCTGTTGCGGCAGACTGCCACTCCAGCCAGTGAAGCGGTTATGGTGGGTGATACCAGCTACGATCTGGAGATGGCTGCAGCGGCTGAGGTGCCAGCTATTGGTGTTAGTTATGGTGTACATAGCCGTGATCGCCTGCAAGCTTGCAATCCTCAGCGAATCATCGACTCTTTTCCGGAGTTGTTGTGCTGGCCACCATTAAGCTTGTGAGTCTTTTTAGCTTTAATGTCTGTGTGCCCGGTCTGAAAGCCCTGTCATGGGGTTCGGTTGGAATTATTTTGACAAGCCTCGGATGAGTCCATAGAATTGCGCGCTTATGTTGATGTCCCCCCCCAAAATTGAGCTTCCACGCTATATCGATGCACCTAAGCTGATACAACGTGAACAGCAATTGGTTGGTATAGTGCCGCGAAATTCATTATCGCGCCTGACCTCCTCCGTTGAGTCGGTGCTGGATGATATCTGGGTTGAACTTAGTTTTGCACGAGATTTGGAGCGTAACCGGGTTGTCCGTGGGCGCTTGCAGTTTCAGGTTCGACGTATTTGTCAGCGTTGCTTGTTGCCAGTGGATCAGAAACTTGAGGCGGAGTTCGCCTGGGGGCTAGTGTGGACTGAGGCGCAAAGTAGCAATCTACCCAAGGCTTTGGACCCGGTGATGCAAGAGGGCGATGCGTTGAATTTGTATCAAGTGCTGGAAGATGAAACTTTGCTCAATCTGCCCGCGATGGCCTATCACCTGGAAGCTTGTGTTGATCGCGACAAATTTAGCAGTGGTGACGATGGTGCATGCACTAGTGAGTCACAGCAAAATCCTTTTAGAGTGCTGGAGCAGTTAAAAGCCTCGTCGAATAAGCTCTAGGGTAATTTGATGAGTCAGGGCTCGCCGACAGGCGCCCCGGTTCCGGTTTTATAATTAGTCAGTCAGTTTAGGAGCACCTCATGGCTGTTCAGAAGAGCAAAAAAACCCGTTCACGTCGCGGCATGCGCCGGTCACACGATGCTTTAACGGGGCCAACCCTGTCCGTGGATCCGACCACCGGTGAAAAGCACTTGCGCCATCATGTCACCAAAGACGGTTTTTATCAGGGCCGCAAGGTGATCGAAGTTGGTGAAGAGTCCGAAGACGAGTAGACATTGTCTAACCAATTGCGGTTGGCTATCGATGCGATGGGCGGGGACTTAGGTCCCCGCTCCGTCGTTCCAGCTTGTATAAGCTTTCTACTTCGTTTTGATGCGACTGAATTACAGTTGTTTGGGCCCCGCACACAGCTCGAACTATTATTCAAAGGGCAGCCTGAGGCAATCCGTGAGCGACTTCAGCTGGTTGATTGCGAGCAGGTTGTCACTCAGGCTTGCAGTCCGGTTCAAGCGCTGAGGCGCAAACGCAGCTCTTCTATGGGGCAGGCATTGCAGGCGGTTGGTGAGCATCGTGCCGATGCCATAGTGACCCCTGGTAATACCGGTGCTCTGCTGGCGCTTGGGCGCAACATTCTCGGCACTCAGAAGGGAGTTCGTCGCCCTGCACTGGGAAAGTCTCTGCCCGCGGTAGATGGTACTTGCTATTTACTGGATTTGGGCGCAAACATTGATTGCAGCGCGGAAGACTTATTGCAGTTTGCCCGTATGGGAGTCGAAGCCCAGAGCATCCATAGTGGTAATCTAGCTCCACTGCGTGTAGCGCTGTTGAATGTTGGCTCAGAAGCGGGTAAAGGCACTGAGCAGATTCGTCTTGCTGGGCAATTGCTGGAGGCGGACTCAAGTATTCATTACATAGGTTTTGTCGAAGGTCACGACATTTTTACCGGTGCTGCGGATGTAGTTGTATGTGATGGTTTAATGGGTAATGTAGCCATGAAGTCGGCAGAAGGCGTTATTCGACTTATGGGTCAAAGGGCGTTTAAAATTGAGAAACGGGCTCCATTTAAACGTTTTTTTGGCCAAATGGCCATTAAGTTATTACGAAAATGGCGCGCACAGCTAGAACCTGGACGCTATAATGGCGCCAGCTTTTTAGGGGTCGATGGCAATGTCATAAAGAGCCATGGTGGCGCCAGCAGTGAGGCGTTTTACCGTGCGATGTGCACCGCTAAGGAATGCGTTGAAGCCAACCTAGCGGCGCGAGTTGGTCGTGCAATGCGGCTGCATTCTGACAAGATTTGACTTTGTTTAAGGAAGCTTCATGGCAAGCGATAAGCTCGCATTTATTTTCCCTGGTCAGGGGTCTCAGAAAATTGGAATGCTCGCGGATGCAGCAGAGCACTACCCAGAGATTTGTGCTACTTTCGCTGAGGCCTCATCAATATTGGGTTATGACCTCTGGGATTTAAGTCAGCGTGGCTCCCAGCAGGAGATTGACCTTACCGAGCGGACACAGCCACTTTTGCTGACCGCGAGTGTTGCACTTTACCGTGTCTGGCGCACCAATGGGGGTATGCTACCTACAACCATGGCGGGCCATAGTCTCGGAGAGTGGTCGGCATTGGTTTGTTCTGGCAGTTTGGCATTTGCTGACGGGATTCGCCTGGTCCGTGAGCGTGGGCGGCTAATGCAAGCAGCAGTGCCCATAGGGCAGGGGGCCATGGCGGCAATTGTTGGCCTCGAAGATGGCGTCGTTGAAGCCGCCTGTGTCGAGGCAGCAGAAGGTGGGATGGTGGCGGCTGTTAATTATAATTCTCCCGGTCAGGTTGTGATTGCCGGAGAGGCTAAGGCGGTGGAGCGTGCGATCGAAGTATGTAAACTAGCCGGAGCCAAACGGGCTTTGCCGCTGCCGGTTAGCGCACCTTTTCATACTGAATTAATGCGTCCAGCAGCGGACTTGCTGACGCCAGAGATTCAAGCCTGTGACTTTCAGGCTCCAGAAGTGCCGATTATTTCCAATGTGCATGCGGCGCCGGAGGTTGACCCTGCGATCATTAAGGGTTTAATGATTAAGCAGATTTATAGCCCGGTGCGCTGGGCAGCCTGTATCCGTGCTATCGCTGCCTCAGGTGTTGACCAGTTGGTAGAGTGCGGGCCGGGTAAAGTTTTGGCTGGGCTGGTCAGGCGTATCGATCGCAATATGGTTTGCCGCAGTGTTGACGTTCCGTCACAAATGGAAGCGGCGCTTGCGACAACTGCATAATTAAATTTTGGAATTGTTGGGGGCGGGAATGGATTTTGGTGGATCATTAAACGGCAAAGTGGCGTTGGTTACAGGCGCCAGCCGGGGTATTGGCGCTGCGATTGCGGATACGTTGGGTGATCTGGGTGCGGTAGTTGTCGGTACTGCGACCAGTGCTGCTGGCGCCGAAAAAATTGGTGCCCGTTTTGCCGAGAAAGGCATTGTCGGCAGTGGGAGGGAGCTGGATGTCACCTGCACTGAGAGTGTCGCTGCATTAATTGCTAATGTAAAAGCTGAGCAAGCCGCGCCAGCCATTTTGGTGAACAATGCCGGTGTTACTCAAGATAATCTGTTGATGCGGATGAAAGAAGAGGAGTGGCAAGCTGTAGTGGAGGCCAATTTCACCGCAGTATTTCGTTTGAGTAGGGTTTGCCTGCGGGATATGACTAAGGCACGCTGGGGGAGGATAATTAATATTGGCTCTGTAGTTGGGAGTATGGGTAATGCTGGACAGAGCAATTATGCGGCAACCAAGGCCGGTATAGCAGGTTTTGCACGTGCGTTGGCGGTGGAAGTGGGTTCACGCGGCATCACGGTCAACACTGTGGCGCCCGGTTTTATTGATACTGATATGACAAAAGCTTTACCAGATATTCAGCGTGATGCGCTGCTCACTAAGATTCCATTGGGTCGTTTGGGTGCGCCAGAAGAGGTAGCAGCTGTCGTTGCTTTTTTAGCCGGTGGCGCTGGAAGCTATATAACGGGTGAGACCATTCACGTAAATGGCGGCATGTATATGGCTTGATTTATTTTTGAAAATCGTGTATAACTTATTGATTTTAAATGTATTTTATACTTTTTTAAGTTGGTTTGAGGCGGCGGATTACATCTTAAAAAAATCCAGGTACAATGTCGTCTCGCATTAACTATAAGCTGTGTTAGTCGGTCGTTGGTTTGTAATCAGCTATAAAGCTGAAATAAGCATCGGCCAAAATAGATTTTTATCCACGTAGGAGTTGAACTGAATCATGAGCAGCATTGAAGAACGCGTAAAAAAGATCGTTGCTGAACAGCTGGGCGTAAAGGAAGAAGACGTAAAGCCGGAAGCCTCTTTTGTTGAAGATCTCGGCGCCGACTCCCTCGACACAGTTGAGTTGGTAATGGCTTTGGAAGAGGAATTCGAAACTGAAATTCCCGATGAAGAAGCTGAAAAGATTACCACAGTTCAACTGGCTATTGATTATATTAACCAACACCTTGGTTGATTATTTGAGGGTAATTTCATAGGGGATCACTTATCCCCTAAATGAATATTGCGAGAGCCGTCCTATGTAGCATAGCGCGGCTTTCTTTTTTGGTTTTGGGCAATAGTTCATACATTGTTGTTAGTTAAATACTTCTAGGGAGGCGCTGGTGTCGCGTAGAAGAGTTGTTGTAACTGGTATGGGGATTATCACTCCACTGGGCAACACACTGAGTGAATCCTGGCGTTGGCTGTTGGCTGGAAGGAGTGGCGTAGAGACAATCCGTTCCTTTGATGCCTCACAGTTTTCTACGCGCTTTGCCGCCACGGTGAAGCAGTTCGATCCCACGCTTTATATGTCGGCGAAAGAAGCTCGCAAAATGGATCTTTTTTTGCAATATGGTTTAGCCGCGGGCATTCAAGCTATTGGCGATAGTGGTTTACAAGTAAACGATAATAATGCACCGCGTATTGGTACCTGTATTGGTTCTGGTATGGGCGGATTGGATTCCATTGAAAAAAATGCTTTATTGATTGCTGAAAAAGGGCCGCGTCGTGTGTCTCCTTTTTTTGTGCCTGGCGCCATTATTAATATGGTATCGGGTAATTTGTCGATCCAATATGGATTCAAGGGCCCTAATTTATCCACCACTACAGCCTGTACAACAAGTACGCATGCCATTGGTTTGGGGATGCGCACGATTCAATATGGTGATGCCGATATTATGGTGTGCGGCGGTGCAGAAATGGTTACCACGCCAGTCGGTCTTGGCGGCTTTTGTGCTGTTCGCGCCCTGTCTACCCGCAATGATGACCCCCAGAGAGCCAGTCGCCCATGGGATAAAGACCGCGATGGGTTTGTCCTCGGTGAAGGTGCAGGCATCTTGGTGCTAGAAGAATATGCCCATGCAAAAGCACGTGGCGCGACTATCTATGCCGAGTTGGCGGGATTTGGCATGAGTGGAGATGCACATCATATAACTTCTCCGCCGGAAGATGGTGCTGGCGCAGCCTTAGCGATGCGCAATGCGTTGCGCGATGCGCAGATAACTGGCTCAGAGATTCAATATATCAATGCTCACGGCACTTCGACGCAATTGGGGGATAGGGCTGAGATTATTGCAATACGTTCGGTATTTGGCGCAGCTTCTAATTCGCTGGCGGTGAGTTCCAGTAAGTCCATGACTGGGCATCTACTTGGGGCAGCGGGGGGAATTGAAGCTATTTTTTCTGTGCTTGCCTTACGTGATCAGATTGCCCCTCCGACGATTAACCTCGATACTCCAGACGAAACCTGTGCTGGGATCAACCTAGTTGCACATAAGGCACAAGAAATTTCAATCGATGCGGTGCTATCAAACTCCTTTGCTTTTGGGGGAACCAATGGCTCGTTGGTATTCCGCCGACTTTAAGGCAATTTCAACGATAAAGCGTAATATAAATGCTGCTCAATGTAGAATATTAATTCTATGCTAAAGCCCTTCAGGCGTTTTTTTTCTGCCGACGGTGTAGTTGATACTTTGCCAGAAGATAGGGAGTATGACGGCGGTTTTATTGAAACCATGCGCTGTGAATCGGGCCATTTGCCGCTGTGGCCGTTGCATCATGCCCGCCTGTTACGCAGTGGTGTAGTGGGTGCGAACTTCGCGGCCATTGAACATTCGGTGGCGGATGCAGTGGGCTGCTCAGCCGCTGCGGGCGCAGTAAAGTTGCGTTTGCGTTGCGGTTATCGGCAGGGAAAAGTGCGCTGGGATATCAGTGCGGAAACGCTGGTACAGAATTGGTCATTAGAGGATGGGATCGAGCTGTTTCCCTGTCGAACACGCCTTCAGGAAAACCTGGAGCTCAATTTAGGCTGTAAGCGCTTGTTGCGTACAGCTTATGATCGTGCAAGCACAGAATTGCCAGTTACCACTTCAGCCATAGAAGGGTTACTACTGGATAACCGAAACAATGTGATCGAAACCCTGTGTTGTAATGTGTTATTTTGGGACCATAGCCATTGCTATACCCCTAATTTATCCCGCTGTGGGGTAAAGGGTGTGATGCGCAGCTGGTTGTCAAAGAAGGTAGCGATTGAACAAGTCGATTGTGGTCTGGTGGATTTGCAAAACGCGACGGAAGTCGCCCTGTGTAACAGTCTTCGAGGAGTCATCCCAGTGCACAGTATATGGGGTCTTTGGCATTGTTCGCCGGGCGCGGGCACACGTCGTTTACAGCAGTTGATAGCGGAAGAATTGTGGTGAAAAAGGAACGGCAAAAAAGATTTGTCCGATGGCGGTTAGCAATTTTTCTGCTGATGTTACTGGCGATAGTATTACTAGCAGGTTTGGTTTGGTCTGCTCGGGTAACCTTGGTGCGTCCGTTGGCTCTGGGTACAGATGGTTTACTGTTTGATGTGGAAGCGGGCAGTAACCTCTCCAGAGTATTAAATCAGCTGGAACAGGATCGCCTGTTAAAATGGCCATTTTGGGTTCGATTTTATGCATGGCTAGAAAATAAAAGTGATATTCATGCAGGAGAATACTTTTTGCCGGAGGGCAGCACAGCGGTGGAGTTGGTCGATCGCTTAAACCGCGGAGAAGTCACTCGTTACCGGTTGACTTTAATAGAGGGATGGACGTTTAAGCAGGCTTTGGAAAAGGTGCGCAGCGGCCGAAAAATTGTAAAAACAGAATCCGGCCGTAACACAGAGGCAGTTGCAACTGCACTGGGTCTCGATAGCAACTTGGAAGGGCGTATATTCCCTGATACCTATATTTATCGCTCGGGCACAACTGACATTGATCTGCTGCGCCAAGCGTACCAGCGTATGGAGCAGGTGCTCGCAGAAGAGTGGCAAAATCGCTCATCAAATCTGCCTTATAAATCACCTTACGATGCACTGATCATGGCCTCGCTGATAGAAAAAGAGACCGGTAGCACAGATGAGCGAGATAAAATAGCCGGAGTTTTTGTACGTCGGCTACAAAAGGGTATGCGTTTGCAAACAGATCCCACAGTAATTTATGGTCTCGGAAGCAGTTACCAGGGGGATTTGAAGCTCGTACATTTAAGCCAGGCCACACCCTATAATACGTATGTAATTTATGGTCTGCCACCGACGCCAATCGCCTTGCCGGGCCGTGAAGCCATTCGTGCAGCACTGCATCCGAAAGCCAGCGATGCTCTGTATTTTGTCGCCAAGGGAGATGGCTCACATTATTTTTCAGCGACCTTGCCGGAGCACAATAAAGCCGTGCGCAAATATCAATTGAAACCATCAGCCAACTATCGTTCCAGGCCGGTTTTGCGCAGGCGGGAAACGGCCAATGAGGAGGCAAATCCTTGACTGTACGGCGGGGGAAATTTATTACCCTTGAAGGCAGCGAAGGCGTCGGTAAATCTACCAACCTTGTGTTTATCACCGAGTGGCTGCAACGGCGTGGGATTGATTTTGTGCAAACTCGCGAACCGGGTGGTACGCCTTTGGCTGAGCAGTTGCGCGAGTTACTATTGCAGCGTCGCGAGGAGGCCGTTGATCCCACAGCCGAGCTTTTGTTGATATTTGCCGCGCGCGCGCAGCATCTACGACAGCTGATTTTACCCGCACTGGCCGAGGGTAAATGGGTGATCTGTGATCGCTTTACCGATGCCACCTATGCCTACCAGGGCGGGGGGCGTCGACTCGATCAACAACAGATAGAACAACTGGAGCAAATGGTTCAGGGTGAGCTTCGGCCCGATAAAATTTTTTTACTGGATCTTGATCCGCACATAGGGTTACAGCGCGCAGCCAATACTGGTACACCGGACCGCTTTGAAAAGGAGCAGTTGGCTTTTTTTCAACGGGTGCGCGCAGCCTATCATCAACGGAGCAAGCAGCAGCTGGAAAATTATGTCTTGATCGATGCCAGTGAACCACTGCCAAAGGTGCAAAAACAGCTGGCAACCGAGCTTGAAAATATACTGGTAGAGAGTGCCGCAGAATGAAAGCTGTGGCCACAAAGCCCGATCAAAGTATGCTTTCACCCTTTTCTTGGCAGCTGGATCATTGGCGACGTCTCGGTGAACAGTGGAGTGCTGGGCGTTGCCCTCACGCGTTATTATTGTGTGGTCAAGCGGGCGTAGGTAAGCGTCATTTCATGCAAGCTTTTGCTGCGCTGTTGATGTGTGATCAGCCGCTTGACGGCCTTGCCTGTGGCGACTGTCGCAGCTGTCAATTGCGTGTTGCCGCTTCTCATCCAGACTTTGTAGAGATTGTTCCAGAGCAAGCTGGCGGGCCACTCAAGGTGGCTCAGATTCGCCAATTGGGAGATTTTGTTGCTCAAACCAGTGCGCGCGGTGGTGTGCGGTTGGTGTGCTTAGCGCCAGCGGAAAGTATGAATATCAATGCGGCCAATGCGCTGCTCAAGAATCTCGAAGAGCCTCCGAATTCGGTGGTCTTTCTGCTGTTAAGTGACAATCCAGCGCAGCTGCTGCCGACCATTCGGAGCCGTTGCCAGATGATTGCTTTTGCGACACCAACGCAACAAGTGGCGCTGCACTGGCTGAGTGAGCATGGAGTGAATGGCGTTGCAGCTCAGCGTGCGCTGGCACTGGCCGGTGGTGCGCCTTTGTTGGCCGCAACGCTGGCAGAATTACAGGTTGAGGAAATACGCCAGAAATTTCTTACAGATCTCACCACCCTGACCCAAACTAATGCCAATACAGTTGTCTTGGCCGGGCGCTGGGAAGCATCGAGCACTGATTTAAATAATCTGTTGCAGTATTGGCAGAGCTGGTTGATACAGATGCTAAAGGTACGCAGCAGTGATCAAAGTGATGATGAGCAGATAGTGAGGTTATTGCAGCGTTTGCCTGGTAAAGGTATGTTCAGTTTGCGCCCGCTGTTTACTTTTTACGACCAACTGCTACAGGCCCGCCAGGCGCTCAGCGCAGGGGCCAATCCCAATAGGCGTTTGCTGGTTGAGGAGTTGATGATTCGCTGGGCAAATATCTTTATCTGATAGCCCATATTCAGCTATCGAGCGGAGGACAATCTGGCTACGGCTTCGTTAACGCAAGGCAATAAGATAGAGGGAGACAATCTAATGAATGCCATAAATGGTGGTGCTCGCAACGCTATTTTGTCGGTAAAGCTGCAGGATGAGGCGTTGCTCTACGCGGCATATATGCCATTTGTAAAAAATGGTGGCTTATTTATTAGTACTGAGAAATCCTATCACCTCGGCAGCGAAGTATTTTTATTACTGACCCTGATGGATGAGCCGGAAAAGCTGCCAATTGTTGGCAAAGTTATCTGGATAACGCCGGAGCGGGCCCAAGGCAATCGCACACCGGGCATCGGGGTACAATTCAACGATAAAGACAACTTGGTACAAGGCAAAATAGAAGTTTATCTGGCGGGCGTTTTAGGCTCAAGCCGCCCGACGAACACCTTGTAGTTCGAGGTTTTAAGGTATAACTACAATGCGCTTTAGTGGTAGCAATGCAAAGCGTTTTTGGAAGTATCAAGTGGCGTATATTTTATGTTGGTAGATTCCCATTGTCATCTCGACCGGCTCAAGTTAGATGAATTTTCCGGTGAGCTTGGAGCCGTGCTGGAGCTTGCTCGCAGTCGCGGTGTGGGCAAATTTTTGTGTGTCGGCATTAGTCTTGACAATGCCGATAAGGTTGTTGCCTTGGCAGCAGAGCACGAGGATGTAGTTTGCTCAGTAGGGGTGCACCCGCTGGATTTAGATGCCGGAATGGCTGAAGTCGATGCCCTAATTGAAATGGCCCGCCAACCCAAAGTGGTGGCTCTGGGTGAGACGGGCCTGGATTATCATTACAGCTCAAAAACCAAATTACTCCAGCAACAAAGTTTTGTTTCCCATTTACAGGCGGCGGCCCGGGCAGCATTGCCGGTTATTGTGCATACCCGCGATGCGCGCCAAGATACCCTCACACTGATTCGCGAGCATGGTAGCCGAGAACATGCGGGCGTGTTGCACTGCTTTACCGAGAGTTGGGATATGGCGAAAGCCGCTTTGGATCTCAATTATTACATTTCGTTTTCGGGTATTGTGACCTTTAAAAATGCTGGTGAATTGCGCGAGGTTGCGCGCAAGGTGCCGTTGGATCGCCTACTGGTGGAAACAGATTCCCCCTATCTGGCTCCAATCCCCTATCGAGGCAAGCCCAACATACCCGCGTATGTGCGCGAGGTGGCGGAGTTTGTTGCTGATTTACGGGGTTTATCACTCGATAAGCTAGCCGAGATTACCACCGACAATTTTTATAGATTATTTCCGCGTTCGGTTTAGAGCGTTATCACAAACAGGATTTTCTATGCTTCAGCAACAATTGGAAGCCATGCTTGTTTTACAAGACAAGGTCAATACACAGGTCAATCAAAATTGGCGCGCGCAGAATTTCCCCTGGTATCGGGCCATTTGGGTGGAAAGCGCTGAGCTTCTAGATCATTACGGCTGGAAATGGTGGAAAAAGCAAACTCCGAATATGGAGCAGGTAAAACTGGAGTTGGTGGATATTTGGCACTTTGGTTTGAGCCTGGAGTTGGAGCAGGGGGCGGCCGAGGCAGTGGCAGTAAAAATGCAGGTAGAATTGACGGCTAGTCGTTGTGAGATGGGAGACTTTCGCTCCAATCTAGAAGCTTTTACTCTAAAAACGCTCTCCAGTCGGCAGTTTGATTTACAAGGTTTTCTACAGTTAATGGCGGATGTGGCGTTATCATTTGACGACCTCTATCGCCGCTATATCGGTAAAAATGTGCTCAACCGCTTTCGTCAAGATTATGGCTATCAACAAGGCAGTTATCAAAAGCAATGGGCCGGGCGTGAAGATAATGAACATTTGGTAGAATTGGCTGATGCATTGGATGCTGCTGCGCCAGATTACAGCGAGCAACTGTACCGGGCTTTGAACAATCGTTACTGCAGCATGAACGAATTGTTTTCATAAGTTTTTTAACTGTATGATCTCCACCCAATTCCCCATCACATAGTAATTTACAGCTTTGTTTGGTGGGTTCGCTTCAATTTGTGAACTCTCTGAAAAAGCTTAATTGTTACGAAATTTATGGCGCAACGGCAGGATGTTAATAGGGCAGGTATTCTTAGCTTTGTTTCATAAAGAAAACCCGATGATCACAAGTAGGTATATCAATGTTTCAAGTGGGTATCGGCATTTTAGAGACGAATAATTTCAATCCGAATTTTTTTATTTTGTAGCGGCCACTATAAAGCTTGGTTTATTGGTTGCTGTTTAAGTTGGGATACAGATTAGAAACTGTACGATTTTTTGTCACCACAAGTGCTATAAATGTTAGGATAATGCCGCTCAACTGGGCCAAAGGGCAGCTTGTTGGCTGTTTTTTTGACCTGGGTATAACCTGAAACTTTGATGTAGATTGAAGACCTATGGCCAGAAAAAGCCGTCGTTCATTTATTACCAGTGTGCTCGCTTGTGTCGCCTTTGTTGCGGCAGCAATATGGAGCTGGGATCTACCTATTTCCGTTGTGCTGTCATATCTGGCACTGCTGTTGGGGGCTTTGGTGGTGATTATCGCCGTAGCGTTGGGCTCTGGAGCCTTGCTAAATTGGCTGCGCAGCCGCAAAGATCACGATGAATAGTAAGTATTCCGATGAGTTCTGAAGCACAAGATATCCGCATACCGATCGCCTATGTACAGCGTCTGCTGGATGAGGCGGCCAAGCATGGCTGTGATTGCAATGAGCTACTGACGTCGGTGGGGATTGGTGCATCTGAGCTGAAGTCAACAGCGGCATTTTCGGCGGCAAAATACGGACGCTTGTATCAGCGAGTCATGTGGCTGGCTCAAAACGAATGTTTTGGCATGTTAAGTGGTGGGCAGGTACGCGCAGGTTCTTTTCGTCTGCTGTGCTTAACTCTTGTCAACTCGGCAACGGTTCACCAGGCAATTACACTCAGTGCAGAATTTATGGAAGTTTGCCGCGGGTTTCGAGTCAAGCCGGTTTTGGAAACGGTGAATGGCCGAGACAGAGTAATAATTCGCGGTATCAGTTCTCTTGCCAAGGGCGAGTTTGAGCGCTTGATAGAAGAAACAAACCCCAACGTTATTCATACAACCTTAGCGGTCTGGCATAGGTTTTATTGTTGGCTGGTGGGGCGGGAGATTCCATTGGCGCGTTTGCATTTTTCATTTCCACGTCCGAAAGCGTTCTCTGCACTAGCGCAGAGTGAAGCGCGCGAGTTGCTGTTTGAGCAGCCAGAGAATGCACTGGAATATGAAAGCCGATATTTAGATTACCCACTGGTGCAGAGTGTGCAGACGGTAGAAGATTTTATTCGCACCGCGCCCTATCATTTGGTGATTAGCGATGGCAGTGCCAGCAGTTTTAAAACGAAAGTTAAAACTATCCTCAACCGAGATGTCAGTGAATCTATGCCTGCCGCAGAGGTGGTGGCTGAGCGCCTAAATGTATCTGTAACTACTTTGCGCCGTCGTTTACAGCAGGAAGGCACTTCTTATCAAAAATTGAAAGATGAGTGCCGTATGGAGGCCGCATTTCATTACTTGAGTTGCCCGGATCTATCTAATACGCAAATTGCAGCAATGCTCGGCTTCGATGAAGCCAGCGCATTTTTTCGTGCGTTTAAAAAGTGGACCGGGGTAACCCCGGGTGGATACCGTAAAAACCCACGTAACGATGCATTCAATAGTGCATTGCACTCAAGCTCAACCCACTGATCGCAAAACTTGTAGTGAATGCTAATGGTAGGTTGCCGGGCTGACCATTTAGCGTTGAAATATGGTCTATCCCGGCGCCAGGTACTGAATATTACAAAGCGCGCGGCCTAGTAATTATTCAGGACCATCAGAAACGATAAGCGTAAGAAAGGCCTACCATGCTCGGGCGAGCCTCATCCATTTCAAATGCAGTGTACTCGAGGCAGATATCACCGATTGGAGAATTCCATACGGCAAAGGCACCGAAAAATGGGTCGGTTCCGTCACCAGGTGCCTTGTAAGATAGCTTTTCCCTCTCTATAAGTTCTGAGTTCAAAGTAGTTGACGTTTGACACACTTTATTGTTTCTTTACCGCGCTCATAAGCTCGCTGTTTAGTGTTAAGTATCGCTTTGTCATAAACCTTGGAAGGTTTAAACTAAAATAGTCGCGGCCAGCCTCACTGAGGCTCATCTTGTAGAGGTTTTAACACATTACATTCAGCCCATTGTATTTAATGTCACCTAATACCTCACTTTATTTGCACACTTCAAAAAAAACGATTAGTGTTTAGCGTGCTGCGATAACACCTAAAGTAAAACACGGCACAAACGAGAAGAAGACGTATAAAAAACCGTTTCGTTTACTGGTGTCATCTAGCCCGCGAGGTATCGAACAATGAAAGCCCTCGCGGAAACCATAAACAGGAATAGCTGAAGAAGAACCACAGCATGATCGTGTGAACGTAAGATAACGCCACCTCCCAGTGTTCGAAGCACCGAGAGATGGCTAACCCCAAAAGATAACGCAATATCTAGTGAGGCTGTCTTGGATGATACGCTAATCACACGCTCGCCTTCAATAAAGTTGTTTGTTGCGCTGAGCAATTTCATCCGCTCCCACCTTTGGTGCTGGAG
>JAHZJJ010000031.1 GCA_022600975.1 Gammaproteobacteria bacterium | reverse complement strand
TTGCCAGCCACCGCGTTGGCGGCGAAATATCCCTCTCAAGCCCACGTGCTCGGCCGGCATGCCCGGAGCTGTGCGCAGAATTGCTACACCATCAAAGCCATACTGTCGGGCCCACTGATCCGGGGCTGGCTCTATGCCTAATATCGGCCGCACTAGGCGCCCGTGGACAATTAATTCGGGTACGATCTTCTTGACTGTGTCTACGGGGATGGCAAAACCAATGCCGGCACTGGCGCCGTTGGGGCTGTAAATGGCGGTGTTAACACCAATCAATCGACCACTGCTGTCCAGCAATGGCCCACCAGAGTTTCCGGGGTTGATGGCCGCATCGGTTTGGATGACGTTGCGAATGGTGCGATTTTGGGTGGCCTCGATTTCTCGCCCAATAGCACTGACCACACCAGTGGTGAGGCTGGTATCTAGGCCGAAAGGATTGCCGATAGCGAGAACCTTGCGGCCCACTGCGAGACCCGCCGAATTGCCGGGCACAAGTGGCGTTAGCCGCTCTGGCGGGGCCGCAATTTTGAGCACCGCGAGATCTTTCTCCGGCGCCGAGCCCACCACTTCGGCGGGCCATTCGCTGCGATCCTGCAGAGTGATGGTCACTTTGCGAGCACCTTCAATCACATGAAAGTTGGTTACTATGTGGCCGTTTTGGTCCCACACAAATCCACTGCCAGCGCCCTGGGGGACACTGTGCAGGCGCAAGGTCCAGCGGTCTCGCACTAAGCTTTCATTAGTGACATAGACCACCGATGGACTGGCGGAGTTGAAAACTTGGGTGGTGTTTTGTTCGTCATCGGTGGAAAAAACCGGCGTTGTACTGGCGCCGGTAGTAAAGACGATGAGCACCACTAAGGGACCCAAACACATCAGGGTTTTTAACAGTTTCATGGCAATGTTCGATTCAGTTAAATTTAACCGGGATTTTGCAGTGCCTGAATACGATCTTCAAGGGGGGGGTGGCTGGCTAGAAGGGCACTTATGCTGTTACCGTAGATGCCGAAGGATTTCATATTGCTCGGCAGTGGTGCTTCGTGGCCGCCTTCAGATTCGGATTTAATCCGCATCAACGCGGCGATCATAGATTGACGGTTGGCCAGGCGGGCGCCGGCGGCATCTGCATGATATTCCCGTCGGCGGCTGAACCAGGCAACCACCACCATCGCCAAAACACCGAAAATAATATTCATCACGATGGAGGTCACATAATAGCCGATGCCCAACCCCTGTTGATTCTTGAGCACTACCCGATCGACAAAAAAACCCACCAGGCGAGCAAGGAACATGACGAAGGTATTGATCACGCCTTGTAGTAAAGTGAGGGTGACCATATCGCCATTGCTGACATGGCCAATTTCGTGGCCGACTACTGCGCGAATTTCTTCGCGACTGAATCTTTCCAGCAACCCGGCACTGACCGCCACCAGGGCATTGTTGCGGTTCCAGCCGGTAGCGAAGGCATTGGCCTGGGGCATCGGAAAGATGCCAACTTGTGGCGTTTTGATACCGGCTTTTTGTGCCAGCTCACGTACGGTATCTAGCAACCAGCGTTCATTGTCTGTCTGCGGCTGCTCGATGATTTTAGTGTGGGTGGAAGTTCGGGCGATAAACTTTGACAGTAACAGCGAAATAAATGCACCACCAAAGCCGAATATCGCACACATTAGCAGCAGTGCCGGCAGGTTGAGATCGACGCCGTTGGCATCGAGAATCCCTCGGATACCAAGCAGGTTAAAAAGAATGCTGACCAGAATCATTACAGCCAGGTTGGTCAACAAAAAAAGTCCAATGCGCATCATCGACGTGCTCCCAAATACCATTGTCTCAGAGCCTACCCAGATCGGGAGGAGGTAGCAGTAGGGAAAGCTCAACTCTGGGAAGTTTTGATGTTTTAGTGTGAACAGCAAATTTATTCAACGCAAACATCAAGAAATAGCCGATTCGGCTTTTTCACTCCAGATCAGGGCCAGTCTGATAAGCTCTTAGGTAAATTGTAGATGTAGATAGAGGTGCAAACTTTTGGAGCTAGCGCTTGCGCGTAACAAATAGTTTTCAGCGGTTGTCGGGCTCAGCCAGCAAACGCTCGGTTTCACTGACTAGGTTGGCTTTGAGATCGGCGTCCAATTCATTCCAGTGTACGTCGAGGAGTGCACCCTGCAGGGCGTAGAGTAAAACGCGGGAGGCATTAATGCCGCGGCGGCGAATATTGATAAAGGCGTTCACCGGGCCGATACGGCGAAGATCCTCATAGGAGCGAATGCCGATGGAGTGGAGGATATTGACAGAGGCAATGCCTAGATTTTTGAGCTTTAACAGTTCTGATTGGCTTGGATGCATATATTCCTATCCATGAATTGAAAAGTGTGATCCTTGCGATTGGGCTCATCCTTGCCCGATGCATATTAATAGCAAAAAATAGCATAAAATCGCAAAATCCTAAAGCCACCCACTTAGGCTTGAAGCTAATACTATAGATAACAGTCTGATAAAGCCCGTCTTGTCGGGAAAATAAGCGCCGACAAATAGTAAAATTTGTCATGCATGTAGTTTTGGTCGAAATTTTATTGAATCATATTTTGGCTAAGTATTATTTTTCTCCTACTACGTTGGACTAACTAATGATCAATGCGCGGTTGCGATCCATACTCATGGGGCTTAATGATACACATGTCATCGTTGAGCCAGCTTCTAGTCAGCAGCTACACCCAGAGGCTCTGGAGTCTTTTAGGCGCTTGCGACAGGATGCGCGCAAGGCAGGTTTCGAGCCCAAAGTGGTTTCAGGCTTTCGAGATTTTGAACGCCAGCGTGCCATTTGGGATGCCAAGGTCAGCGGCCGACGCGCTCTGCTCGACAGCGATGGCAGGCCTTTGGAACTGGCAAAATTATCTCCGCAGCAATTGGTTTTCGCTATCTTGCGTTGGTCAGCGCTTCCCGGTGGTTCTCGTCACCATTGGGGGACCGATTTCGATGTAATTGATGCAAATGCAGTGGATGCTACTTATCGCCCGCAATTAACTCCGCAGGAAGTGGCTGCTGATGGTGTTTTTGGGCCTTTTCACGCCTGGCTCGATCGCTGTATCGATAGTGGTAAAAGTTACGGTCTGTTCCGCCCTTACGCCGAGGACCACGGCGGTGTTGCTCCGGAGCGCTGGCATTTGAGTTATGCGCCGAGAGCAAGGGAGTTTCAGCGATTGCTTACGCCAGAATTATTGTGTGAACAATTGCAAGCTTGTGAATTGATGCTCGGTACAATCGTATGTGACAATATGGCAATGATTTTTCGCCGTTTTATTACTGTTCCGGAAGTGTGTTATTCCCGTCTGTAGGTTTTTAATTTTTTAGTGGGTCTGTTGTAAAGGATTTCCTATGCAATCAAAAAAAGGAATTTAAAATTATTGACACTAACCAATTACACAGCCGCAATATTTGGCATGCCTTGCGCACCGAGGCTACTGCGGCGGCAAATAATGAGCCGGCGCTGGCCGATTATTTTCATAATAGGGTGTTGCGACACGAGTCATTGGATAGCGCGCTGGCCGCTCAGTTGGCCTCTGCTCTCGGCTCCCCGGAAATGCCTGCTGCAGTGTTAGAAGAGGTTATTGCCCAGGCAGTAGCGGAAGATGCGATTATCTCAGTGGCAATGCAGGCAGATATCTGTGCCTGGTATGATCGCGATGCGGCTTGTGACCAGTACCTGATGCCATTTTTGTATTTTAAGGGGTTTCACGCCCTGCAATCTCATCGTGTCGCACATTGGTTGTGGGGCCAGGGGAGGCACATGCTGGCACAGTATTTCCAGAGTCAAGTATCGGAAAGGTTTGCGGTGGATATTCATCCGGCGGCGCACTTTGGTTGCGGCATTATGATTGATCACGCTACCGGGCTAGTGGTGGGTGAGACGGCGGTTGTCGGCGACGATGTATCACTGTTGCATTCAATCACCCTCGGGGGCAGCGGTAGCGGTAGCGGTAATCGTCATCCACAGATTGGTTCTGGGGTTATGATCGGCGCTGGGGCGAAGATTCTCGGCTTGGTCAACATTGGCGAGGGGGCTAAGATTGCCGCCGGGAGCTTGGTATTGGAAGATGTCTTAGCACATTCTACGGTGGCTGGGGTTCCCGCCAGATTAGTAGGGAAAATAGCAGCTGCAGTGCCAGCCTATACCATGGATCAGGGGTTAGACCAGCAATCAAAGACAGAAAGTGACAATAGGGACGGGCAGTGATCTTTTGATGAAGTATGCACTGTGTTCAGAGGGTATGATAAAAAAAGCACTGACTGGAGGTGCAAGGGTAATGGAGCAACGGTTCATGGTTATTTTCAGTGGTGAGCTTATTCAGGGTTTTACCACCGCTGAGGTTAAAGGCAATGTTGGCCAGTTGTTTAAACTTGAGCCAAACATTCTAGAAAAGCTATTTAGTGGCCGGCCCTGTGTCATTAAAAAAGATCTGAATAAAAATCAGTCTCAGCAGCTGCGTTCAACCTTGGCCCGGCTCGGCGCCGAGGCGCGCGTAAGTGTCGAAAAGATAGCACCTCAGCCAGTCGCTGAGGTGCTCGAAGAGGCGGTAAAGATAGGGGAAGCTGCAGCCACTGAGCTGGCTTTGGCGCCTATGGAAGGCAATCTGCTCAAAGAACATGAGCAGCGTAAAGCGGTTAGTGTAAACGTACCCTTAGGCCACCTAAGTCTCGAGGATGCAGAGGGCTATATTTTGCGAGAGCATGAGAAAGCCTCCCGTGTGGAAGTGAAGGTGGCAGTGCCCGATTGGAAATTGTCGGCACTCAGCC
Source organism: Gammaproteobacteria bacterium (assembly GCA_022600975.1). GTDB lineage: Bacteria > Pseudomonadota > Gammaproteobacteria > Pseudomonadales > Cellvibrionaceae > Microbulbifer. The sequence goes on along the minus strand of JAHZJJ010000031.1, from coordinate 22,642 downwards.
CTCTGAGAGAAGGGGGCTGAGTGCCATGGCTGCTCATAGAGGGCAGCGCTCCTTAAATTTGGAAGCTGCAGTTGGATCACATAAGTCTGCTGATGCACCTGGAACAGTTTAAAAAGTTCTCATCACCAATAGCTTACACAGCTTCTATGCACCCAGCTTCGGCTTTTAGCTTAAGGTGCATTGTCACCCTTTAGGTAGCGTTCGCGAGAAGCCATCACTTCATTGCGTGCCGCGGTTGCATCGGCCCAACCGTCTACTTTTACCCATTTGCCTGCCTCCAGCGCTTTATAATTTTCAAAGTAGTGTTCAATTTGCTTAATCAACAATTCGGGCAGATCGCTAATTTGTTGCACTTGGTCGTAGAGCTTGGTCAGTTTGCTGTGGGGTACAGCAAGTAATTTTGCGTCCACACCAGACTCATCGGTCATATTTAATACGCCCACCACGCGAGAGCGAATAACTGAGCCCACCATCAGTGGATAAGGGGTGACCACTAAGACATCCAGTGGATCACCGTCTTCAGAAAGGGTTTGTGGCACATAGCCGTAATTGGCTGGGTAAAACATGGGGGTGGCTACAAAGCGGTCTACAAACACGGCATCGGTGTCTTTGTCGATTTCGTATTTAATCGGGTCATGATTGGCTGGGATTTCGATAATCACATTGATATCGTCGGGCAGGTTGTTTCCTGCGGAAACCTTGTTAAAACTCATAAGGGCACCTAGTAATAGATGGAAAGTTCACAAAAGATGAATTATACACCTAGGAGCCTGTGGGACTTAACCGGTTGTAGCGAGAAAAAGACCGGTTTGAGCCATTTTTTATGATGATCCGAGGCGAATAGTGGTTCTATTTAACGAGAATCAGCATAAAAAATGGCCAAATCCGGCTTTTTTACAGTAGGCCAGTGTTAAGTTCGACAGGCTCCTAGATATGGTTATAAAATAAGAGTCTTCATTACACTTTTAGGCGGATTAAAATCCAAAAAACTGCTTTGGTGAGTACCACTTCTTCCTTGTTAAGCGCTTGAACGAACAAGATTTGCTATGGTCACAGTAGAGCCTCTAGAGCGTTAAATTCATTTTTGAAAATTGTAAGGTAAACACAAGAAATGTGCGCCATTGAATTCCTGTTGTGATCCAGGGAGGCCCGCTTCTGTACCTAGTGCGCCCCGTTAAGGTCTTGTGAATTTACCATAGATATTAGGAGCTATGCAGAAGCTCCATAGAGCATGGGAATGTCAGAATGAAATTGGTTAGACATTGGTTTTCTGTTGTTTTATGTATCACGCTGGGACTTTTTGCACAGGCAGAAGCGCAGCCCGAAGGCGCGTCAGCAATCAAAACCGCTAAGGTGCGTACGGCAATTTTTGCCGGTGGTTGCTTTTGGTGTATGGAGCCGCCCTACGACAAGCTCCCCGGAGTTTTGGAGACCACTGCTGGGTATACGGGTGGAAAGGTTCGCAATCCCACCTACGAGGAAGTTTCCACAGGGAATACCGGTCACGCTGAAGCAGTGCAGATTAAGTACGATGCCAGCAAGATTTCTTATGCCGAATTATTAAAAGTTTTTTGGCATAATATTGATCCATTGGATGGGGGGGGTCAATTTTGTGATCGCGGTAACCAATATCGTAGTGAAATTTTTACCACCAATGAACAGGAAAAAAATCTTGCGCTGTTAAGCCGAGAAAAAATGAGTAAAAAGTTTAGACAGCCGATAGTAACTAAAATATCAAATGCCAGTATTTTTTATCCTGCAGAGCAGTATCATCAGGATTATTATCAGAAAAATTCTTTGCGTTATAAGTACTATCGTTTTCGCTGCGGACGAGATAAACGTCTAAAAGAACTGTGGGGGGAGGCGGCGCCCGCGGATAAATAAAAATATACCAACACTATAAAGTGGCAGATAAGTAGTTTTCGATGTGAAATAGCTGGACCTCAATAAATATACTGGTTACTCTTTGCGGGTTTTAAGGGGCTCAATCTGGTTTTATAGTGTTCTTTTTAGGCCATTGGATGGCTGTGAACAAAATTGGGTTTTCTTCTCAAATTTGTTGATAATTTGGTTGAGCCAAAAATACTGCAATCTTGCCTACTAACTTTAACTTACAGGAAGTTTACGAATAACTCTGTAGCCCTAAAAACGTGGGTGAAATAGATATATCACAGATCGATTCAAGGCTTCCTTGGGAGATTTGATAATGATAAAAGATCTTCGATTATTTCTCTTGTGGTTAGTGATTCTCACCTTTAGCCTCAACGCCAAATTGCAAGCTCAAGGCCTTGAGCCGGGTGTGTTTGATGCTTTGACTACGGTACAAAATTTGCTTTTTCCGCCACAAGCAGATAATCCGGTGACTGATGCCCAAACTCAGGGCATGTATCCGCTGGTTGAAGATGATCCAGACTTTGACGATAACTTTAAGCCACGGGCTTATGAAAGATGGCAGCGAATTGATGTGCCTGTTAGTACCGGAGCCATGTGCGGCAATGGAACACCCTATAAATTTTTCGTTTACCCCAGAGCGCATACTAATAATACGTTATTTTATTTTGAGGGTGGTGGTGCCTGTTGGGATTTTGACAGCTGTTCGGGTAAAAACGGGATTCTTGGTGCGCGCAATCCCAATGGCATACCGGATAATTATGTAAAGAATATTGTCACAGGAGATTTTGACGACATTGGAGAGGGGTTAAGTAACTTATCTACAGCTGCGGCATCACCGCTAATTTGGCCATGGCATCCGTGGAATAAGTATAAAACAAGTGACTGGAACTTGGTGTATGTGCCCTATTGCACGGGGGATATTTATATTGGAGATAAAATAGAAGTATATGTTGATCCCGCTGGCCAAGAAGATGATTTGATATGGCATCACAATGGGCTACGCAATGTTCAGGCGGTAGTTTCCTGGGTGAAAAACAACCTGCAAAAGCCCGCACAGATGGCCGTAGCTGGCTGCAGTGCCGGAAGCATTGGTGGGCTGCTAAATTATTCCAAGTTGCGTCAGGATATGGAGGTTGATTACGGCTATTTGATTGATGATTCTGGCCCCCTTTATTTAGCGCCACTGGATAGTAGTGATACCGATAGTTACCCTTCGGTGCCATTGCACAAAGAAGTGATCAGCTCCTGGACCACGTTTACCCAGGGTGGAGATCCTGAGGAGGAAAATCCAATTAATGCGCTCGCAGGTATTACCCCTGGATTTGACACCAATGAGTTGGCCTCTCTTTATGCAGGGCTTTCCAATAAGTTCCCCAATGACCGCCTTGGAGTTATGCATTTTCTGGCCGATGGAAATTTTTCAGCTTACTCTTATGAGCGGTTTTACGATGATATTAATAATGATCCAGATCCGGTATCGCGCTTGGAAAAATTACGTGAGAAGTGGCAATACGATACTGATAACAATTTAATAACAATTTTAGATCAAACTTCTAATTGGAGTTACTACTTTCCAAGATATCGCAATCTTAATGATAGCCACTGCACAACCATCGTTGATTTTGAATATGGTGAAATTGCCGAGCGTGGGCTGGTGGTAAAAGCTTTCCTTGATAATTTAGTCAACTATCAGGGCGGACCACCCTTGCGCGCGTATGAGTCAGATGAGGTGTCTGACTTTGAGAATAATAATAATTTGTTTTATAGCTTGTTAAATGAGCTTTTGTTATGAATGCATCAAGAACTTGCACAGACTTGCGTGATTAAGCTGCGGTTTCTAGATTAAATATTGGTAATGATTTAACTGCTGCAGCATTCAAAAATAAAATGCTGCAGCAGCTAAAATGGCCTCTGATTCTCCAGGTCGTCTTTTTACAATGCCTTCAGAATCTATTTGCAATGAATTTACTGGGGCTCGAAACGATGTTTGCGAAACCAGTGAGTAGCCACCAGTAAGAGCGCAGCAAGTGCCAGGCCCCAGAACAGGTCGGTAAAGTCGATTGGCGGCCAGATTGAGGTTAAAGTTTCCAAATCTTCAGCGCTGTTAATGTTTATAGATAGATACTGCAGATAATTGCCAAGTGTCTGGCCGATCCAGTTACTATCAAAGAATACTAGTTCAATAATATAGAGTGCCAGCGGTACCGCAAACGCCAGCATCATTGGTGATCGCCGTGCTATCGTTGAGCATAGCAGCAGCCAAGCGAAGATTGGCATGAGCCACAGTGCTTGCAGGAACCAACTGATTATTTGGCCACCAAATAATGCGCTAAAATGGATATTGTCCAATACAAGGTGGGTGGCATTCCCATCTATGCGCCATATTAGCAGTGTGGCTAGTAGGATGTAGGTGATTTGGGTAACGATTGAGATGGCTACATAGATTGCGGGAGCCAGTAGACAAATGGTGACCAACTTGGCAAATATTTCTTCCCGCTCAGAAACCGGCATAGACTTCCAGAACAGCACAGTGCGATCGCGTCGATCTTGATAAAAGCTGTTCGCCAGATAATTTGAGCCAGTCAGAGCCAAAATTCCTAAAAATATAAGGTGTAGTATATTTAATGCCGGGTTGAGTGAGCCAACATTGAAATCTATTTTTTCAGTGCGCTGGTTAGATTGCTTGGAAGTATTCTTCCAGTCGCGGCCAAAACTCCACTCCTGCTCGTCGATATTGGGATTTTTTGAGCTTTCGTTTTTGATCAATAATTCTGTGGTCGAATTATTTTTATCCGCCGAAATAGCTAGGCTGACGTTATTGTCAGAGTGCTCATCGATGAGTATGTCCAGAGAATCGATATTGACAGCGGTGATACGATTCGCGAGCAAAACGCTGCATAGCATCAGCACTATTAATAGGGCTCCAGTGATTGCAGGGGCGAGCACCAGTGAATTACGGTATTCAAGAACTTCCCGCCGCAGCAGCGTAAATAGTTTGGTCTTTGCCTGTTGGTTTACCATGTTATTTCTCCCGGCCCATAACAGCAACAAATAGATCGGCCAATGACGGCGTATGCAGATCCCCCAACCCTTCGAGTTGCTGTCTTGCAATGCCGTCAAAAATAAATGCTTTACCACCAAGTAGTGAGCGCTGCCCGAGCCACGGTAATTGGCTGGCTTTTTCGCTAGCATTGCCGCTTGTGCGCAGTTCCAGGTAGCGCTCGCCTATGCCTTGCATAGAGGACTCCAACACTTTTTGCCCCGATTTGATAAACATAATATCGGTGAGAATGTGTTCTACCTCGTCCACCTGATGAGTGGAGATAATGATGGTGCGTTGCTCATCGTAAAAGTCGGTTAGAAGTTGCTCAAAAAATTGTTTGCGAAATAGTATGTCCAGTCCCAGAGTTGGTTCGTCGAGGATGAGCAGGCGGGCGTCGATGCTCATCACCAGGGCTAGGTGCAATTGGACAATCATGCCTTTGGATAATTGTTTGATCAGGCGCTGCGGCGTAATTTCGGTGCGCGCCAGCAATTCATAGGCACGGTTGCGGTTAAATCGGGGATGGATTCCAGCTACATAGTCGAACAGCTGTTTGATCGTCATCCAGCGGGGCAACACCGCGGTATCGGGTATAGAACAAACCTCTTCGAGGAGGGTGGCCCGCTCTCGGCGGGGGTCTTTTCCCAGCACCTCGAGATCACCCTTAAAGTTGGTGAGCCCTAGAAGTGCGTACAACAGAGTGGTCTTGCCAGCACCGTTAGGGCCGATTAAGCCGAGAATTGCCCCGGCTTTCAGGTTCAGCTCAACCTTGTCCAGCGCTTTTAGTTTGCCGAAATGTTTGCTGATACCGGTGCTGCTAATAATGGTATCTTTCACGATTCTTCCTCGATTTTTTGTAGTTTGCTGATGATCTCATCGATGTTTAGATCGAGTAATTTCATTCGTTCAATAAAAGCGGGCAACTCTTCGTTGAGAAACTGCTGCTGTTCTTTATTTGATAGCAGCTTGCGAGCACCCTGAACGACGAACATGCCGCGGCCGCGTTGTTTTTCCAATATGCGCTCATCTACCAGCTCTTGATAAGCTTTAGCCACCGTGAGGTGATTAATCTGGTACTGCGCTGAAACCTGGCGCACAGAGGGGATCGCTTCACATTCACGAAAGCTGCCGTCAAGTATGCGCGCCACGACTAGCGCTCTAAGCTGCTTATAGATTGGCAGTTTGTCGTTCCATTCAAAGCTCAGGGTGGCCTCCAGAAAGTAGGTTATTGCTGGTCGAGCTGATGGATATCACCAGATCCCAACATAGTTTTGGAAATTTTGGGAGAGCCGCGATAGAGAATATCGCCGCTGCCGAGCGTCTTCGTGTTTAGTTCTGTGGTAGCCCAGACTTCAACGTCACCAGAGCCCACGATGGAGACATTGGCTTTGGTGGTTTGCAGCTTGTTAAGGTTGATGTCTCCGCTGCCCAGTGAGTGCACGGTTAAGCTTTCGCTGTGACCTTCCTTATTGAGGTCGATTTCCCCGGAGCCGCTGAGATTGGCGTTGACCCGTTCAGTATAAAGACTGTCAAGACGCAAATCTCCCGAGCCTAAAAGATGTAATGCGGCCTGAGTGGCAGTTAGCTTTTTGATCTGGATTACTCCGGAGCCACTTAGTTTTAAGGTTAAATTTTCAGCGGTGATTGTATCGGTTTTAATCTTGCCCGAGCCATTTAGGACGAGTATGAATTGTTCCATATCCAATGGTTGTAAATATGCTTCGCCAGAGCCCAGAACCATCAGTGCTTCGAGATGCGGTAGGGACAAGCGAAATTTAACTTTGGAGGCTTCGCGATCTTGCTCGTCAACCCCAAGGCGCAGCGTATCACCCTTAATAGAAAAGGGTGGGGAGGGGAGCTCGCGACCGCGAGCACGATACTTCATATAGCCTTTGTCACCTTGGGCCAAGTGTAAGTCGTTGTCGCCAATTAGTTTTACACGAGTGATATTGAGGTTGTCGATACTGCTGACTTCCGCGTTGGCCAGCATGGAGACAAGGGTGCAGAATAGGGAAGCCATTAAAATAGGCAGTATTCTATGGTTTACAGCTTGAGGTTTTCGGTAAAAATGGGTTGCGTTCATAGTGCGCACCGAGTTTGATTAATTTGTTATGGTGATATATAAAACTATAACACTTAAATTAAAAACAGCAAGCAATATTTATGATTCTGTTGTGAGTAGCGCTCTCCCGGAGAAAGTTTGCTGAAACTAGCGGAGTGCAGTAGCTTTAAATCACAGCAAGCATCCATTGCACAGAGGCCCAAGAGGTGTCACACACAGCAGTTTGACTACAGATGAATAGGGCTCCATCTAGTGGTAGCTCTGCGCGAGGATAAGCTTCTTGCGCTGGGTATGAATGTAATAGTGCTCTCCAATAGAGTGAAAGCACTACAAGTCAGAATCTTTGTTATGCCTATTATGCTTATTTACATCAATCCATCTCAACCAAATTTCCCTTGGTTTCTAGCCATTGCTTGCGGTCACTCGCCCGCTTTTTAGCCAGCAGCATATCCAAAAGCTGATTGGTATCGTCGCCTTCTTCAATAAACAGTTGTACTAGGCGGCGAGTATTTGGGTCCATAGTCGTTTCCCGCAGCTGTAGTGGGTTCATTTCGCCGAGGCCTTTAAAGCGGATTACCTGTACTTTGCCTTTTTTCTTTTCTGCAGCAATGCGATCTAAAATACCCAGGCGTTCAGCATCATCGAGGGCATAGTAAATATCTTTGCCGATATCGATACGAAATAACGGCGGCATGGCGACATAAACATGGCCATGGGTGACCAAAGCGCGAAAATGACGCAAGAATAACGCACACAAGAGTGTGGCAATATGCAGGCCATCGGAATCTGCATCGGCGAGAATACAAACTTTGCTGTAGCGCAGGCCTTCAAGGTTGTCGTTGCCTGGGTCTACCCCAAGGGCTACGGCGATATCGTGCACTTCCTGGCTGGCGAGAATTTCCGCCGAGCCAACTTCCCAGGTATTAAGAATTTTTCCGCGCAATGGCATGATGGCCTGAAATACTCGATCTCTGGCCTGTTTTGCAGAGCCCCCAGCAGAGTCACCCTCTACCAGAAATAGTTCTGAACGCGCGGTGTCACTGCTGGAGCAGTCCGCCAGTTTGCCTGGCAGTGCCGGGCCTTGAGTGACTTTTTTGCGCGCAACTTTTTTTGCTGTGCGCAGACGGTTGCGGGCATTGCCTATGCACAGCTCGGCCAGTTTATCACCGTCTTCAGTGTGTTGATTGAGCCACAGGCTGAAAGCATCTTTGGCGACGCCAGAAATAAAGGCGCTGGCTTCGCGGGAAGAAAGCCGTTCTTTGGTCTGACCGGAGAATTGAGGATCGGCCAATTTGGCTGAGAGCACATAGCTACATTGAGACCAGATGTCTTCGGCACCAAGCTTGACACCGCGCGGCAGCAAATTGCGAATTTCACAGAACTCGCGCATAGCGTCTAGCAAGCCGGTGCGGAGGCCGTTGACATGGGTGCCGCCTTGGCTTGTGGGGATCAGGTTAACATAACTTTCTGCGGTTACTTCTCCGCCCTCCGGTAGCCACTGCACGGCCCAATCGACCGCTTCAGATGTGGCGCTGAAACTGCCAATAAACGGCGCTGTTGGCAGCACTTCCCAGCCCTGGTTGGCTGCGGCAAGGTAATCTTTGAGGCCGTCTTGATAGAGCCAGTGATCGGATTCGCCATCTTGCTCATTGTTAAATTTTACTGTGAGGCCGGGGCAGAGTACGGCTTTGGCTCGCAATAAATGGCGCAGGCGCGGCACGGAAAATTTGGCGGAATCGAAGTATTTGGGGTCTGGTAAAAAGCGAATGCTGGTACCGGTGCTGCGCTTGGGGCAGCTACCGACGACTTCCAGTTCTGAGGCCTTGTCGCCATTTTTAAAGCCCATCCGATACTGTTGACCACCCCTTTGAATTGTGATTTCCAGTACCTTGGAGAGAGCGTTGACCACCGAAACGCCAACGCCGTGCAGGCCACCGGAAAACTGATAATTTTTATTGGAGAATTTGCCTCCAGCGTGCAGTGTGGAAAGGATCACTTCGACACCTGGGCGCCCCTGCTGTGGATGCATATCTACCGGCATACCGCGACCATCGTCACCGACCGATACCGAATGATCCTGGTGTAGTACCACGGTAATAGTCTTGGCATGACCGGCCAGCGCTTCATCGACACTGTTATCGATCACTTCCTGGGCTAGGTGATTGGGGCGCGTGGTGTCGGTGTACATGCCGGGGCGTTTGCGCACCGGGTCCAACCCGGTCAATACCTCAATATCTTCGGCGGAATAGTTGGTCATATTGCTTTTTTCTCATCTGCCAGGCAGACACCTACTACAAAATTTAAGGATTGCGCTTTGATTCAAACAGGAAGTCTACCAGGGGCGCGCAGTAACGCGCGAACCCCTGGAAACTGTGATCGCCACCGTTTTCAACAGTTTGGCGTTGACCGCAGTAAAATTGTTCGGCTTCCCGGCAATCGAGGGTTTCATCGCCGCGCTGAGCCAGCAGCCAGTAGCGGCCGACGCTGGCACTCAAGTGTGACTCCAGGTCACTCATGCTAGCAACATCGTGCTCAGTGAGTTGATACTGTCGTTGTTCTCCGCTGTAAGCATAGAGTGTGCGGCCAATATATTCGGGTAAAAAGCGTGCGGGTCGCACAGCGGGGTTAACGACTACAGCCGGCAACTGGTGGCGTTCGGCGAGAAAGTTGGCCCAAAACCCGCCCATGGAACTGCCGACCAGACCGATCTGGCCCCGGTGTTCAGTGTTTAGAAATTGCTGCAGGCTAAGGGTCAGTGACTCGGCGGCTATTGCCGGGTGGGGAGAGATCAATGGAGCGTAAAATACAATATCGGGTCGTTCACGAGCCAGCCAATCGCGAAGTTGTTGACATTTAGAGGACTCTGGAGAGGATAAAAAACCATGCAGATAAATCAATAGCGGACGAGGCGGCACTTGTGTGTCGGGCATAGTGGGAGTTATACCGGGGTTACAAAAATGGAATAATTTGGTTTTATGCTCCAGAGGAGCCAGTGACCGAGGGGCCGGTTACGAAACAGGCAGGTCTCGTCAGCCGGCCACATCGGGCGCTTACATATTGTACATAGTTAGCGCAGGGCTTTGTCTAGGCTGGTAAATGCACGGCGTAAATCGGTGCGCATATCGGCCCAAAAAGTGACGCTGGTGAACCGCTCGAAGTCACCATTGAAACCAAAGCTACCAAAATTTTCGCCAATGTCTCTGCGATCGCGAAAGCGCATAACAAGATTGCCATTGCGATCCCGCAGTTCGCCAGAGAGGACACCGTAGGCACTTTGATCAGTGTACACGCGCCACAGCCAAGGAGAGGGCGTAAGTGGTGCAGCGAGGGAAAACTTTTCCAGTTTTAACTGCAAGGTGTAATCCGCCTGTTGTTGCTCGGCGATCAGGCTGCTGTTGCGTGGTGTCAGAAATTTTTGGTTAAAGGTTGCGGCCATCAATTCTTGGAGGCGATTTACATCTTTTTGATCCAGCTCGTAATCCTTGGCAGTCAGGGGGCGGTCGCGAGGATATTGCTTGCTGTACTCGATAATAAGGGGCTCTAAATAAACTTTAGCGCCACTCATATCAAACGCGTAGGCCGCCGCAACACTGTCGAGCCCGGTTTTCCGCACCTCCAGGCCATCTTTTGCCGCAGTTTCATCGAAGGAACGTTGCTGTGCACAACCTGCGAACAGGGCCAATATCAGAGTCGGCAATAGCAGAGTGAATAATTGTTTGCGCAATGCACTGTACATGATCCACCTCACAGTATTCATTAATAATACATAGAGACGCCATTGTAGGGTAAAAAAGCCATGAATATTAGTTTGGAAGGGGCAAAATCGACGAAATGACGCCCTCGGCCGGTTAATATCTGGATTGAAGAGCGTGCGAATTACGCAACCATCCAATATCAATAGCCGGAAGAGCTAAAGTCAACACTGTAGTCAGAAATGGCAACCCGTTCGACACCGGTTTGGTAGCTACCATCGTCACAGAGGTCAAACCAGCGATAGCCGGGTAATGCTGTATCAGCCGCGAAAGAGCGGCTACCGGGGGTAAACTGTATCGATGTGGATGGCGTTGCATACAGGTCGATATATTCCAGCCTGCTGTCGAACTGCTGGTGAACATGGCCCCAGGACATGGCCCGCACATTTTTGGCGTTAAGCACCAATTGTAAGAACTTTTCACGACCCTGGCGCAGCATGATGGTGTCAGCCCAAGTGCTACCTGTGGCTACCGGAGGATGATGCATGAAGATCAGTACAGGATGATTGTGATGCTCGGCCAGTAGTATTTGTAAACGATGCAACTGCTGTTGATCCAAGCCGCCGTCAGTGCGCTTGGGCAGACTGGTATCTAGTAAAATCAGCCGCCAGTTACCGAGAAAGGCTACTTCCGGGTGTCGTTGGGGTGCCAGTTGTTTCATTTGCCCAGGATCGTCATGATTGCCGGGTAGCCATAGCCAGGGCATCGGCAGCGATTCCATTTTTTTTGTGAAACGTAAATAAGCATTTTTTACCCCATTGGCCGCAATATCCCCAGTGGTAACCAATAGTTGTGCCGCAACGGGTTCGCGTATAAGGGCGCTGAGCACTTGATCTAGGCTACTACCGGTATCTAACCCGAGCAAACGGTAATCCGCATTTTCGCCGATATGGGGATCGGTAATCTGTATCAGTCTATGTTTCACTGCGGTGGCCGTTCAACGCTTTTTTCCACGGGGTTATGTGCTTTAAATTTTGAAATAAGTAAGAATCATCGATCTTCATTTACTTGTGGCGCGTGAAGGTTAAGCACTGCCCAACTGCGCACTATATAGCTGCAGCCACTGTAAGCTGATAATGGTAGCGGCATTGTCAATAACACAATGTCCATTTGTTTCACTGTGCAAAGCGGCCAGTGCCTGTGAGAGCGGCAATACTCTTAAGCGAATGTCTTCATGTTCATTGGCTTGGCCAAAATAACCTTCGGCGGCGCGCAGGTCTGTTGTGGCGCAGAATAGGTGCATACGCTCTGAACTGCCACCGGGGCTCGGTAAATAACTGCGAATAGGGTGTAACTGAGTAATCTCTAGGCCAGCCTCTTCTCGCACCTCACGTCGGGCGACTTGCTCTAACTGCTCGGCTTTTTCGATCATGCCGGCTACCACTTCCAGGCACCAGGGGCCTTTGGCGCACTCTAAGGCGCCTATACGAAATTGTTCAGTCAGCGCTATCAACTGATGCTGGGGGTCGTATAGCAAAACACCCACAGCGCTGCCGCGTACGAAGAGCTCACGGGTTATTTCTTCGCTCCAGCCGCCGCGATACAGGCGGTGGCGCAGGCGCAATTGCTGCATGGTAAAAAACCCACTATAGACGGTTTCTCGAGAGAGAATAGTGACGGCTTCGTGAGTGAATTCAGGTGCGAGTGTGCTTTTAGAGTCGAAATGTTCGTCCATAAGGGTGCTCTTTGGATTAATTTTCCCAGCTCGAGTTCGGCTCAATGCTGTTGTATGGTTTTGTTGCTGATATAGCAAACTTTTATTTCTCTCAGAGCACAATACTTAAGCCTAAAATTTTTAAAATCCTTAGGGGAAAAGGGAGGTTGGAGTTGAAGAATGTGCCATAATCGACGGATTATGTAGTTGATCAAGCGGTGAAGCAATGAAAATAGGTATTTTGAAAACAGACGACGTACGTGCGGAATTGGTTGATGAATTTGGCGAATACCCGCAGATGTTCGCGGATCTATTGCGCACAGTAGACCCCAGTTTGGAATTTGTTACCTACGAGGTGCAGCACGGTCAGTATCCGGCGGATATCGATGAAGTGGATGCTTATCTGATGACGGGCAGTAAGAGTGGTGTTTACGAAGAAAAGCCATGGATAGCTCCGCTCATGGCCTTTGTACGTAAACTGCACGCGGCCAAAAAACCGACGCTTGGAATCTGCTTTGGGCACCAGCTTATCGCCCAGGCGCTGGGTGGCGAAACCCGTAAATCTGCAAAAGGTTGGGGCATTGGTGTTCACACCTATGAGGTACAGCAGGCACCCGAATGGATGAGTGAGCCGCGGGCGCAATTTAGCTTACTGGTGATCCATCAGGATCAGATCTCCATATTGCCACCAGGGGCTCAAGTAATCGCCTCTAGCGACTTTTGCCCTTATGCGCTAGTGCAGCTGGGAGATCATATATTGACCATGCAAGCACACCCGGAATTTACTAAGTCGTACTCCAGCAGCTTGATGGCCCTGCGCAAAGACATATTTGGCGATGAGCTGGTGGGGAAAGGCCTGGAATCGTTACACAGCGACATTCAGTCAGGCACCGTGGCCAAATGGATGCTGGAATTTTTGAAAAGAAGTGTCAAGTAGTGGCTGCGAAACTTTAAACCTAGAAATCGCAGATTTGCGTGATTTAACCGCGGTTTCTAGGTTAAAGAGTAGAGTAAGTCGGGGCTTAATCTTTATCCATAAACAACACTGAACTGAGATATACTCCAAAAGCCAATATAAAGTGTAGGCAGAAAATAATATAGGCCATAGCAGCCATCAAGGAGAAAACAGCAAAGACAGCGGACACCACAAATGTCGCTCGTTGCTTTGAGTGTTAGGGCTGTAATAATAACTTGGAGGAAACAATGCTGATAATTACAAATAGAAGTATCAATAAGTCAAACTTCAATAATGGTATTGGTAATCATAACGCGTTTGGAGATGAAGTAAATTCTAAGGGTCCGAATGAAGTCAGGCTTGCACATGCTAAAAAGGTGGAAGGAGCTTGGCAGGTTAGATTGGTCAAGGAACCTTCAAAAATCACTGATAACAACATTCCATCAAGAAAGGTATTTTCTGAAATACGGAATCGTTTGACTTTGACAGGAAAAAATTGCGTTTTTTTTGTGCATGGCTTTAACCAAAGCTTTGAGAAAAACCTTGAAAAAGCGTTAGCTTTAGAAAATCAATACGGAGTTGAAGTGGTAGCGTTTTCATGGCCATCAAATTCAGGGGGAATAAAAATTAGGGAATACCGAAGAGCCAAAAGAAATGCTCAAGCTTCAGTCGGTGCCTTGGATGCAACTTTGGAGAAATTTGGCATGTATTTAAGAGAGCCGTTTAACAAGGAGGCGCTTCAGAAATGCGATATAAAATTCTCATTGATGACGTACAGCCTTGGTAATTTCTTGCTTCAAAACTATGTGATTAATTCGATCTACGAAGATGAAACAAGGATATTTGATAATGTGATTCTCTGTCAGCCAGACGTAGATAATAAAAGTCATGCTCAGTGGGTGGAACAAATTGAGGCTGGCAAGCGAGTCTATATTACCATTAATGAAAATGATTGGGTCTTGAAATGGTCTGATGCGAACTTCCAAAAAGATCGTTTAGGCAGAACAGCTAGAGATTTAATAGCATCTAATGCTTATTATTTTGATTTTACAGATGGCCCCAATGTGGGTAAAACCCACGGAATTTTCTATAAAGAAACGAATAATGTTGTTAAATCTTTCTTTAATGCGGTGTTAAATGGGGGGAGAGGAGAGCGTACAGAAGGTTTGCTATTTGACCCTCAGATTAATGCGTATCGATTCTAGCCCCAATCTACATTAAGGCGGTATTCTACAGGATTAGTAGATTCTTCCTAAGAGGCTTTTTAAAAGAGCCAAATTCGCCATGCACACCAATAACTTACACAGCTTTTGCGCGCCTAACCGTGGCTTCTAGGTTTAAGCCTTATAGAGGGCTGTGATAAAGTGCGCGGCTTTTGCTGCTTCGGCTGGCATAGCTCTTTACGCTCATATCGACAGGCGCCCCACTATGTTTTTACTCTCCCTGTTTTCTTCCAGCAAAAGTGACTGGTTCGGCAATATCCGCCGCGATGTGCTTGCGGGCCTAGTAGTTGCCCTGGCCCTAATACCCGAAGCCATTGCCTTTTCGATTATTGCCGGTGTCGATCCGCGTGTCGGCCTCTATGCCTCTTTCTGTATTGCCGTGGTGATTGCCTTTGTCGGCGGCCGCCCTGGGATGATTTCGGCCGCTACCGGCGCCATGGCGCTGTTGATGGTAACCCTGGTCAAAGAACACGGGCTTCAGTATTTGCTGGCGGCAACGTTGCTCACCGGGGTGCTGCAAATTATTGCCGGGTATTTAAAGCTCGGCAGTTTGATGAGTTTTGTCTCGCGGGCGGTGGTGACCGGGTTCGTCAACGCCCTGGCGATCTTGATCTTTATGGCTCAGCTGCCAGAGCTGATCGGTGTGACCTGGCAGGTCTACGCTATGACGGCCGCCGGCTTGGGTATTATTTATTTATTCCCCCTGATCCCTGTGGTGGGCAAAGTATTGCCATCGCCCTTGGTGTGTATCCTCACGCTGACGGCTGTGGCGGTTACGCTGGGGCTGGATATACGCACCGTGGGTGATATGGGTGCACTGCCGGATACACTGCCGATCTTCCTGTGGCCACAAGTGCCGCTGAACTGGGATACCCTGCTCATTATTCTGCCCTATTCCGCTGCGCTGGCTGTGGTAGGCTTGTTGGAATCTTTGATGACCGCGACCATCGTTGATGATCTTACCGATACTAACAGTGATAAAAATCGTGAATGTAAGGGCCAGGGTATCGCCAATTTGGCTGCGGGTATGCTCGGTGGCATGGCGGGTTGCGCCATGATCGGCCAATCGGTGATCAATGTGAAATCCGGGGGCCGTGGGCGTTTGTCCACTTTGGTGGCCGGAGCTGCGTTGCTGGCCATGGTGGTTTTTTTGAGTGACTGGGTAGCGGTGATCCCCATGGCTGCGCTGGTGGCGGTGATGATTATGGTCTCTATCGGCACCTTTAACTGGGATTCAGTGCGTAACCTGCACCGGCTGCCGCTCTCTACAAACCTAGTCATGCTAGCCACAGTGGTTGTAGTCGTGTTTACCCATAATTTAGCGTACGGTGTTTTTGTTGGCGTATTGCTGGCTTCGCTGTTTTTTGCCAACAAAGTCAGCCACTTTTTATATGTCACTACCACATTAGATGAACATCAAAACTGCCGTACTTATCGGGTGGTGGGCCAGGTGTTTTTTAATTCCTGTGACAAATTTGTCGAAGCATTTGACTTCAAGGAAGCGGCGAGCAAGATCATAATAGATTTGAGCCGGGCGCACTTTTGGGATGTTTCTGCGGTGCACGCACTAGATAAGGCAATGCTTAAGTTTCGTCGTGAAGGGGCCGAAGTGGAATTGGTGGGTTTGAATCAAGCCAGTGAAACTATTGTTGACCGCTTTGGTGTGCACGATAAGCCGGAGGAAATTGAACGGGTTATGGGAGGACATTAATGAAACAACAACAAGCTGTGGTGCTCACCTGTATTGATGGCTCCCGCTACAGTAGCGCGGTGTGCGATTATGCCGCTTGGGTTGCCAAGCGTATCAGCGCACCGCTTAAACTGCTGCACAATATTGAGCGTACCGCCATACCAGCGGTGGCTGATCTCTCCGGTAGTATTGGCCTCGGGAGCCAAGAAGAATTGCTTAAAGAGTTGACTAATCTGGAGCAGCAGCGCGGCCGCCTGCTGCTAGAACAAGGCACATTGATGCTCAACGCCGCCCACCAGCGAGCAACTCAAAACGGTGTGGAACATGTGGTGGCCTGCCAGCGTCACGACAGCCTCAATGAATCACTGATTGAATTGGAAGACCATATTCGGGTGCTGATTATCGGCATTCGCGGCGAGCAACACGGCGCTTCAGATCAGGGCCTTGGCGCTCAGTTGGAAAATGTGGTGCGGGCACTGCACAAGCCAATTCTGGTGGTGAACCGAGAATTCCATGAACCGCGTAGGATTATGCTGGCATTTGATGGCAGCGAAGCGGCACGCAAGGCGTTGCAGATGGTGGCTTCCAGCCCATTGTTCAAAAACATGCCCTGCCACTTGATATATGTTGGCGACCCATCAGCGGCGGCAGATTTGCTGGCCGAAGGCGCAGCGACGTTGCAAAAAGCGGGGCTTGTGGTTACCCCCAACCACCTACAGGGTAATACGGTCGATGCGCTGACTGCCTACCAGACAGAACATGCCATTGACCTCACGATAATGGGGGCTTTCAGCCACAACCGCCTGCGTGATTTACTGCTCGGTAGCGTCACTGCCAAAATGTTGCTAAATACTATGCAGCCGCTGTTGTTATTGCGCTGAAGCGGGCCACTGCGGCCCGCGGTTGATCACTGCTCTAATGGTTGTGTGGCCGCATTGAGCCAGGCCGTAGTTTGCGGGCTCACCAGTGGCGTTAGGGTTTCACGCACACGCCGATGGTAGTTATTGAGCCAGTGTAGCTCCTCGCTTGTCAGCAGGCCTGGATCAATCAGTTGGTGATCAATGGGTGCAAGGGTAAGTGTTTCAAACTCTAAAAACCCGGCGTATTCACGGCTCTCCTTAATAAAAATCAGGTTTTCGATGCGAATGCCGTACTCCCCGGTGCGGTAAAATCCAGGCTCGTTAGAGACAATCATGCCCGCCTGTAGCGGCACTTTGGTGCTCGCCTTGCCGATACGCTGCGGCCCTTCATGCACACTGAGAAAACTGCCCACCCCATGCCCGGTACCATGAGCGTAATCCAACCCTAAATCCCACAGTGCTCGGCGGGCGAAGGCATCTATTTGTTCGCCGCAAGTACCGATTGGAAAACGCAGGGTTGCAATACTGATATGCCCTTTGAGCACCCGAGTAAAATGTTCTTTGGCACTTTTGGGGAAATCGCCCAATGCTACGGTACGGGTAACATCAGTAGTGCCATCGGGGTATTGGCCACCGGAATCAATTAGGTAGATGCCTCGAGGGTGCATTGGTAGGCTCGATTCTGGCGTTACGCGGTAGTGAACAATAGCGCCGTTGCCGCAGTAGCCGGAAATGGATTCAAAACTGTCATCGCAAAAGCCTTGCTGTTGTTCGCGCTTTCCACGCAATAATTGCACCGCTTGAAGCTCACCAAAATCATCTTGTTGTATGGCCTGTGGCAACTCGGCGAGGAATTCGCACAGCGCCACCCCATCGCGGATATGGGCGGCGCGGCTGCCGGCCAGTTCCACAGGGTTTTTGCACGCTTTGATAGCGGTGACAGGGTCGCGCTCTAGCAATAGCTCGACATCCATTGCGCGAAGATGTTGCAGCGTCCAGCAGTTGGCCAGCAGTGGATCTGCCCAAACACGGGTACATTGTTTTTGCTGCGCTGCGATGAAAATTTCCTGCACTTGGTGCACCAAAGTAACCGCGTTGCCAAGGTGCTGTTGTAGCTTTGGGTTGGTAGCTTGCTCGGCCAAATAAAGTGTGGCGCTGCCATCCCGGTAAAGCAGGCCCATAGTGAGAGCCACGGGCAAGTGGGGAATATCGTTGCCGCGGATATTAAACAACCAAGCGCAGACTTCTGGGTTGGCAAGCAACAAAGCGTCCTGATTTTTCTGCGCCAAAAGCTTGGCGATGCGCTGTCGTTTGCTGCTGGATGTCTCCCCGGTAAAGCTTTCACTATGAGGCAGGGCGCTGCCGCAAGGTTTGGGCGGTTGATCTTCCCAAATTGTGTCTATGGGGTTATGCGCTTGGGCCCGCAATTGAATATTATGTTCGTTAAGCTTGCCAATGATGGGCGCCAATCCGGCTTCCGTGTGTAACAAGGGATCATAACCCACCACATCGCCAGGGATAAGTACCTGGCACAACCAGTTGGCGATGTCTTCTGCTCCCAGGGGCTGTTGCTCGATGGATTCTGTATCAACTTGCTGTACGGCCTGCAGTGTGTAGCGGCCGTCCACAAATAATGCCGCTAGGTTTGTGGCTATGGCAGCCATACCGGCAGAACCGGTGAATCCGCTGAGCCAGGCCAGGCGCTCGGCGGCGGCGGGTACATATTCATTCTGATATTCGTCGCAGCGAGGCACCAGAAATGCCTGTATTTGTCTTTTGTTCAGTTCCAGTCTGAGTGCTTGCAAGCGTTCATTACTCATTCAGATCTCCAAACCGTGATAGTGGTGATAGCATGAAGTTTATTGGCGGCAGAATAGTATCATCTTGCAGCTATATAGATTTGCTTTTAATGCTAAACACACATAAGAGATCCCCCAGCTCTGCTGGGGAGGCAGTCAAAGTTTGACAGCTACAGAAATCTCATAGTAATCCCAAAGAGTGCGCCGCTAAACATCATGCAACGGAGGCACTATGAGGCAAGCAAGCAGTTTAAATCACACACGCTGGAAGTGTAAGTGCCACATAGTTTTTATCCCAAAATGCCGAAGGAAGGCACTATTTGGGCATATTCGTAGGGAATTGGGAGGTATATTTCACAGATTGAGCGTGATTGAACAAGGGCATCGTATGCTGGATGATGATATCGATACCGCCAAAGTATTCAGTTGCGCAAGCAATCGGTTATATCAAAAGAATACGGGGATGCCTACATTGTTAATTATGAGGATTATCACTAATGACTTTCCGCCAGCATAACCCACCCCATCCAGGGGAATTAATTTGGCACACCTACATTGAACCCTTCGATGGAATCAGCGCCCGAAACATAGCTAATCGGTTGAAAGTAAGCCCTAGCACATTTAATCGGCTGCTGAACGGCCATGCGGGTATTTCTCCAACCATGGCGGTGCGTCTGTCCGAAGTGCTGGGGGGCTCTGCTGAAAGCTGGCTTACCCTTCAAGAAAGTTTTGATTTATGGGAAGCGCGGAAGACTGTAGATGTTAGTGAATTAAAGGCTATTGACTTTAATTCGGTTGCTTAATTGGGGTGTGCGGGCTTGTTAGGCCACATCATATTGATGGCTCTCCTACACAATGGCAGGAGAGCCTTATTTTTCAATCTTGCAGGGGTTGGATATGGAAGCTTACCCAGAGTTTGTTTCTCAGAAATGAGCTACAAATTTTACTGACGAGGTAAAGGATTTGGATGGTTTCTATGCTTGAGATTAAGTGGTACTTAAATAAGCGGAAAGCACTACCGAAGCTAAAAGAGAATAAATTATGGGGATTTCTAGAAGAGTTTTTTTAAAGGCTTGCGGAGCGTGCGCGGCACTTGCCCCTAGCGTTTATGCCCAATCTCGCGGGTTGTCCTGGTCGCCGGAGTCACCGCTGCCAGTTTCGTTCCAGGAAATTTACCCTGCGGTATTTAATGGTGAAATCGCCATTGGCGGTGGGTTTGTAAAAAGTGATAGCGGCATATTCCATAATTTGGCACTCTCCCAGGGCGTGCTCTCAATATAATGCCAAATCATGCAGCCATGCTCAATTATTAACCACTGAAATGTTATGCCGTCACCAAAAGCCAAAGTTGGATAATTTTGCTCCAGAGCTAATTCAACCTGCAATCTTTATCGACCGGCTTTCTTAACGTTATCATTTCTGCCGCGTTGTTAGCATAATTTAGGTGGAATTTGTCACATTATTCTAAGAGCAAACCCCTTTTTTTCACATAGGAAACCAAAAAATTAAGCTTAAGAAGAGATGCCCAAACGGCTAGTGTCATCACAATATCCCAAACATCAAAAGTTCTTTCAGGTAAAAATATTTGCCAAATTTCATAAATAATTTGGCCAATAGCATAAGATGATGTGCTCGATAAAAACTTCTCCCTCCCCCAAATTATAGCTAGCAATAGACTTCCTAGCACCATCGAAATTGCATTGGGAAATGATCCCACAATTATATCATAGAACCCACCGTTGAATTGATAGGTTACACGGTAAGTTTCAAACTCTCCCATAAGTATGTACGCCAGTACTAACGTAACAATAATCAAGCTGCATTTAATCATAAAAAATAAACGAGGATCCGCATTGAGCGAATCCTCGCCACCTTTTCTTCGAATATATGTTTAAATTCTATAATACTAAAATTGATTTCTACACACTGAGCATACGCCTTTCGTAGCGCCTGCCAGCTGCATTAGCGCTTGAAAATTCTCTAAAGAATGAATTAAATGTCGGCCCCCAAGGCACTTTATCTTCAATGTTGACATTGGGCTTTGATGGTTAGGTTTCAGATATCACGCCTTGTCAGCAGAAGCCTAGTTATGAGGAAGCAGCCTTCCGATAGACAAACTATATATAACAATCACCCCAAGTTTTGCGGGATGTAGCTACCGGCAGATACGCTTAATCACGGAAATTATTAAATTGCAGGGGCTGCTCCAATGCTTGATCGCGCAAGAAAGCCATAACTTGCTGCAGGTCGTCGCGCTTTTTGCCGGTTACCCGCACCTGCTCGCCTTGAATTGCGGCCTGAACCTTTAATTTTTTTTCCTTAATTAATTTTACAATTTTTTTCGACAGCTCTTTATCAAGACCATTTTTTAGCTCTACCGCCACTTTGATTTGCTTGCCTGAAGGCTCCTGTTCGCCCACTTGCATTGCCAGTGGATCAATACTGCATTTGATCAGCGCCGCCCGTAACATGTCAACTATCTGGTCTACCTGCATTTGTGAGTCGGCACGCAGCTGTAGTGAGAAGTCCGACAGGGTTATTTCTGCATCAACCCCTTTGAAATCAAAGCGATTGGCAAGCGTGCGGTTGACTTGATCTACGGCATTGGTCAGCTGATGTTTATCCACTTCAGAAACAATATCAAAAGAAGGCATAGTATGCTCATTGGGTCATTGCGGTTAAAACGAGGGGATTATACCCGTTGCACCTAGTAAGGTGTCCATAAGTGGCAACTGTATCAATAAATTACGTTACTTCCAGGTTTGCAGGGAAATTTCTGCACTGGCTATTGTACTGGCTAACCAGATTTGCTCATCTTGAATTGTGATCGTCAGGTCCATATTGCGCAGAGCCAGTGCCGTTATTGCCGCGCTGGATTCTGCGTTTAAAAAGTATACCTTTAAATTATTAAAGCGCTCGGCACTGGGTACTTGTTTTCGCCACCAGATAGGAGCCGTGCGTGCTCCATAAGCATATATTCGCACTTCCCTGGCACGATTGCAGGCTTTGCGTACCCGTTCTTCAGTGGGTAGGCCCACTTCAATCCAGCGCTCTATTTCTCCGCTAAGGTTGTGTTGCCATAAGTCTGCTTCATCCTCACTGGATAGACCGCGGGTAAACTCCAATTGTGCGTTGGCATTTATCGCAAACGCTAGCAGCCGAACCATCATGCGCTCATCGGTTTCAGAGGGGTGGCGTGCAAGTGTCAGCAGGTGTTCACCATAATACCCCCTGTCCATATCGGCAATGTTAAGTTTTGCCTTAAAGATTGTCGCCTTTAATGCCATTACTACTCCTGGTTTGCGCTAAAGCGCCGGGTGGAAGGGAATTAAATTGATAGAGTGTGAGAGCACTCCCGGCTAAAGCGGGTTCTCTTTAGGTTGTAGTGGAATTGATCAAGCAGAAAAAGCACACTTTACGCTGGATTGCTCAGTACTGCCAGTTTTACAGCTAAGCCTAGGAGCAAGCCGGTCTTTTTCTCGCTACGACCGGTTAAGTCCGACAGGCTCCTAGCCATTTAACAGGCAATTTTATAACAAAACCTATTTTAGAGGCTTTGACGCTGTATATTTAACCCATGGAATTTAATGGCACCTAACGCCTCACTTTAATTGCACTTCTCAAAAAAAGTGATTAATGTTGAGCATGCTGCGATAACACCTACAGTAAAACACGGCACAAACGAGAAGAAAACGCATAAAAACCGTTTCG
>JAHZJJ010000030.1 GCA_022600975.1 Gammaproteobacteria bacterium | reverse complement strand
TTGGCATCGCGGTGGCAGTCGTTGTTGAGCCCACGGCTGATTAATTCCCGTGGTTCACCACTTAAGTAGCGCACACGCTCAATCAACTCGCCATCGCGTATCCCATGAACCAGTTGCAGGGTCTCCAGCATGCCGGCGTGCTCAAAGGTGACAAGACCACGATATTCGAGGCTGGTTACGGCATTGGCCAGTTTGCTCAACCAATGTTGTATCTCGTGCTTCGCTGTGACAGCTGCCGGCTGGCTGCTTTGTGTGTTGGGATCGGCGCTGGCGGCTGGTGCCAATAATAATAAAGCTAACAATAGACTATTGGCTTTATTGCGCGTCAAATGCATGGATTTATGCATAGGTTTGTTGCTTGCAACCTCCGGGTTAAATCCCTATAGCCAGAGGCTTTTTTAAGGATTGTACAAACTTTTACGGGACATAGACCATCTGGTCAATACATATTCTGATCGCTATAGGACGCACGAACAAAAGGTACCATACCCTGGCTGCCCATGTGTGCTGCATGCTCAGAATGTTTGACCAGTACTCGATTTAAATGGCGCATCAACTCAGGTGATGAAGGCGATTGTTGTGGCATGGCACCCGGGCGTTGATCCGGTACCAATTGTGGTGCCGCAGTGCTCACTGTGCGCAAGTGGGGTGCCGGTATATAAAAGCCTTGAGGTTGAGGCGCAGACTGTACAGGCTGCGTCATTGGGCGCACTGTGCTGGTGAGAAATTGGCCGTCAGCAGGTGGGCTGGATAATTGATGGAAGCTTAATAGCGCCACGAATGCAACCGTGGCAGCGATTGCACTACGAGAAAGTGTGCGTTGCCAGCGGCCGAGTATGCCAGCGCTTGCAACATTCATGCGCTGTGGTGTTTTTTCATCGGCGATGGCTGCGGAAACAGCTGCTGCCAGATCGGGATTCACCGGCGCCACTCGTTCACCGCGCAGTACACTGGCCGCCAGCTGGTAGCGCGACCAGCGTTCGGCGAGTTCGCTATCGCTGGTAGAGGCTTTCACCAGGCGCCGCAGATCCAGCTCGCTGACTTCGCCATCCATCAGTGCCGATAGTGATTCATCGAGCCTATGTTGGTGGTTGCCATTGGGCATATAGGGGCTCCTACTGGTTTAATCTAGTGACGATCTTAGCAGCTAAAACTTTACAGTTATCTGCCGCTTGATATGACCCGGTAAACGGTGGAAAGTTTTATCCGTTGAACTGAATTTGATGGGGCTTGATGCTAACAGCTTTACCGTTTGATGGCCGCAAGCGAAACTATTTCGCCTCATTGCCTTGTAATTTGCCAATTTAGCGCCGAATTGCATCATTGTCATCTGCTTTCCCAGATTAATTTTGGCTGCTTGGTTCACCTGCCATGCACGCCTGAATACTGCGATCAATAGATTCTCGAGCACGGAAAATACGCGAGCGTACAGTGCCGACGGGGCAGCTCATCACCTCGGCAATTTCTTCGTAACTCATGCCCTCCATTTCTCTCAAGGTTACTGCGGAGCGCAGGTCCTCGGGCAGGTCGCGGATTGCACGGTGTACGACAAGCTCGAGTTGATCACGAAATAATTGGTTCTCCGGTGTTTCATTTTCCCGTAGTAGGTCTGCATTAGTGTAGTATTCGGCGTCTTCGAGATCGACGTCGGAGGATGGCGGTCGACGGCCGCGGGATACCAGGTGATTTTTTGCGGTGTTGATGGCAATGCGATACATCCAGGTATAAAAAGCACTGTCGCCGCGAAAGTTGCCAAGGGCACGGTAGGCCTTGATAAATGCCTCCTGCATCACATCGTAAACTTCACTGTGGTCGCTGATGTAACGGCTTACCACGGCCTGAATCTTATGCTGGTATTTTAATACCAACAGATCAAATGCCCGCTTATCCCCTTTTTGAACCAGCTTTACCAGCTGGCTATCATTCAATGATGGCTGCACGGTCATTGCCCGCCCCCAGCTGTGGCATTTTTGTTGCCAAAGGACGGTGCGATGTAGGCTTTTATTTTACTGTGTTGGGAATCGTACATAATTTCTCACGAGTCGGCATTACGCGAAGTTGGCGTATACTACGCCAACGATTCATGTTGTGGTAGTTTTTACCTTTTGCCTTTTAATTTCTTGGAAGCACAAATCTCGCTTAAAATCCCATGAGAAAACAGGAAAATTACGATGTACTGGTTGTTGGCAGCGGTGCCGCCGGTTTAACCCTCGCTTTGCATCTGGGGCTGAAGCACCGCGTTGCACTGCTATCCAAACAGCGCTTGCGGGATGGTTCCACCTGGTTTGCCCAGGGCGGTATAGCCGCTGTGCTCGATGAAATGGATTCTGTTGACGCTCATATTGCCGATACTCTGGATGCGGGCGCCGGGCTTTGTCATCCCGATGCAGTGCGCTTTACAGTTGAAAACAGCCGCGATGCCATCCAATGGCTGATTTGTCAGGGTGTGGATTTTACCCGTGACAAGGACCATTATCACCTCACTCAGGAGGGCGGCCATAGCCACCGGCGCATTATTCACAGTGCCGACGCCACCGGGCGGGCCATGCACAGCACGCTAATTGAAAGCGTACGTGCCACCCAAAATATAGACTGTTTCGAACACCACATTGCCCTCGATTTGATTCGCCAGCCTAATCCTCAAAGCGGCCGTTTTCGCTGTGTCGGATGCTATGTGTACAACAAAGAGAGCGAGCAGGTAGAGGTCTTCCAGAGCCGCGTGGTAGTGCTCGCCACCGGTGGAGCCAGCAAGGCCTATCTCTACACCAGCAATCCCGACGGTGCCAGTGGCGATGGCATAGCCATGGCCTGGCGCAGTGGTTGTCGGGTTGCCAATATGGAATTTAATCAATTTCATCCCACCTGCCTCTACCACCCAAAAGCCAAAGCAATGTTGATTAGTGAGGCACTGCGTGGAGAGGGGGCCGAGCTCAAGCTGCCCAGTGGTCAACGGTTTATGCAGCATTTTGATCATCGCGCTGAACTGGCTCCGCGGGATATAGTAGCGCGAGCCATCGATCATGAAATGAAGCGTCTTGGTACGGATTGTGTGTATCTGGATATTTCCCACCGAGAAAATGAATTTATTCGTGAGCATTTTCCCACAGCGTATAAGAATTGTCTCGCCTACGGTATCGATATTACCCGCGAGCCAATTCCGGTAGTGCCCGCAGCGCATTATACCTGTGGGGGTGTCATGGTAGACAAGCGCGGGCGCACGGATCTCGATATGCTCTACGCAATTGGCGAAACAACCTTTACCGGCCTCCATGGCGCCAATCGATTGGCCAGTAATTCACTGCTGGAGTGCCTAGTGTACGCCCAAGCCGCAGCGCGGGATATAGACGCCCGGATTGGCTCCATAGCAGCGCCGGGCCTAGCGCCCGCCTGGGATGCCTCGCGGGTAACTGATTCCGATGAGGATGTGGTGATTTCTCACAACTGGGACGAATTGCGGCGCTTTATGTGGGATTACGTTGGCATAGTGCGAACACGCAAACGCTTGCAACGGGCAGAACACCGGGTGAACCTATTGCAGCGGGAAATCCGCGAATATTACGCCAATTACCGCATTACCAGTGATTTGATTGAGTTACGCAATCTTGCCATTGT
>JAHZJJ010000029.1 GCA_022600975.1 Gammaproteobacteria bacterium | reverse complement strand
TGTACCACTTTGCGCTTTTTGTACTGTTTAGCGAGGTGTAACGCTTTGAGCGTGGGCATAGTGTGATCCGTAATCGCAGCCGTAGCCATAGTGGCCGGCCATGGTTAATATCTCAACAAATTGAAGCCCAAATTACAGACACTGGCTTTGATAGCGCCTGAAAAAATTGGCTGGGACGCTGGCGGTTCAATAGAACGAGCATGACAAACCGGTGCATTGGTGAAATTAGTTAGGGTTTAGCTTTCTGCTCGGAGCCAGAGCTGGAGTCGGAGTCAGGCTGCTGGGAAGCTTTTTGCTCTGGTTTCCAGATCATTTCTACACGTTCTCCGCTTTTGCTCTGGGCTTTCATCTGTTCGGTGGCGAGGTCGTAATCAATGTGATCGGCGGTCAGGGTGTTGCCGTCGCGATCGACGTAAGCTTCGCCAGTAAGTTGTAAAGTATTAGTGTTGGCCATGAACTCCATGCGCTGAGCACTACCGGAAAGAGGGTTGACGCTTCCCAAAACCTTCTGTTGAAACCGGGCGGGTTTGCCTATGGCAATAACTTTATTGAATTTACCCGCATTGTTGCCGTGGATTTCCACTTTATCGGCATGTACCTGCAGTGAACCTTGAGTGATTACGACATTACCACTGTAAATGAACAGATTTTTGCCGTTGCTGTTTAGGTTTTCGGAATCCACGGTTATTGGTTGGTTGCGGTCATCAGGCAGTGCCAGCACTGAAGCGGAAAGCAGTAGAAGAATAAAGCTGAGCGTCAAATGACGTAGATCAGGGCTTTTCATAAATGCTTTTAACCTCTGATAAAAGTTTGATTTTATCCTGTTTCAAGTCGGCGCGCAGGCCTTTGCCACTGGTGCGACTTAAGCCGTTGATAATAGTGACGAAATCGTCCGTTTCAACAAACTCTTCTTGCGGTATAACTGTGATTCTTTGAGTGTGCAATGTAATGCCCGGCTGGGGCTGTTCGAGAATATCCACATCACCGCTCAGCAGTACTCTTTCGCCGTCGTCAAAGGCTATACCGGACTTAGACTGTGTGAGCCATTTGGGCTTTTGTTGCTTGTAAAAAAGAATACGGGGCTCGATTAGATCGGCTCTGTCGCGGGGGTCAAACTTGTAATAAGTGATACGCTCTGCGTTTACACGATAGGCGAGGACGCCCTCGGTATTGTAATTGCGTGTTTTGGCATCGCGAATAATCAGATTTGCGGCTTCGCTTTGTTGTTGTGGTGTCGGGCGTTTGCCCAAAAATCCACTGGGTGGGCTTTCGCTATACCAGAGTCCCAGAGTGATCAGCATTACCACAACAGCCAAGGGCAGCCAAGTGCGCATTAGTTACTCACTGCCGTTGTAATGTAGGGTGCAAGCGCAGCATCGAAAGTGCCCTGGATGTGCATGATACGATCACAAACCTCTCGCACCGCGCCCTCGCCTCCTCGCTTGTCGGTGATCCAGAGTGCGCGCTCAAGTACTGGCGGTGCCGCATTGGCAACCGCAATAGGGCAGCCGACTTGGGTCATTACTTGAAGATCGGGGTAATCATCGCCGACATAGGCGGTTGTTTCCAGTGTATACGCCTCGTTGGCAAATAGTTCCTGCAGGGCTGCAAATTTGTCTTCGCGGCCCTGAATCACTCTGTTGATACCGAGGTCTTGTGCACGTTTTTCAACCGCCACACTATGACGACCAGTGATAATAGCAACCACTATTCCAGAATGTTGTAGCATTTTGATGCCATGGCCATCGAGAGTATGGAAACTTTTCAGCTCGTTGCCGTTGCCATCGAAGTGCAGTTTACCATCGGTCAGTACGCCGTCTACATCCAAAATAAGGTGGCGCACCTGGGCGAGTTTAAGATCAATAATTTTGTTCGGACTCAAGATTGAAGCTTCCTGTTTGCGTTGGTAATGGTAGCCGATATTTTAC
This sequence comes from Gammaproteobacteria bacterium, assembly GCA_022600975.1. Classification (GTDB taxonomy): domain Bacteria; phylum Pseudomonadota; class Gammaproteobacteria; order Pseudomonadales; family Cellvibrionaceae; genus Microbulbifer. The sequence continues at coordinate 14,497 of JAHZJJ010000029.1, read as the reverse complement.
GGGGGTTTGTGTCAAGCGAATTAAACGATGCCGGCGCGCAAAATATCGTGCAGATGCAGCAGGCCGATAGGATGGCGGTGCTCATTCTCTACGATCAGAGCTGTGATCATGTTGTCCTCCATAATACGCAGCGCCTGGGCGGCCAGCAATTCAGCGCTTACAGTTTTTGGCCGTTTGCTCATGACCTGCTGCATCTGGGCGTTGTCGAGATTTACCTTTGAATCGATAGCCCGGCGTAGGTCGCCGTCGGTAAACACCCCTAGTAGTTGGCCCTGGTCGTCAGTAACTGTGGTCATGCCGAACCCTTTGCTGGTCATTTCCAGTAGTGCCTGTGGTAGTGGAGTAGAAAGTGATACTTGGGGTAACTCATTGCCTAAGTGCATCACATCTTTCACTTTGAGTAGCAGCTGTTTTCCCAGGGTGCCCCCAGGGTGGGAGAAGGCGAAATCCTCTGCGGTAAAGCCGCGGGCTTCTAAAAGTGCCACTGCCAATGCGTCACCCATAACCAGTGTGGCTGTAGTGGAGGATGTGGGCGCTAGATTTAAGGGGCAGGCTTCAGTGGCCACGGTAATATCGAGGTTGGCGTCTGCTGCCTGTGCCAGGGGGGAGTCGGTTTTCCCGGTCATGCTAATTAAGGGGATATCCAAGCGTTTTAGCAGCGGTAGCAGTGTCAGCACTTCTGATGAAGCACCGGAGTTGGAGATGGCAATAATGAGATCTTGGCGTGTAATCATACCTAAATCCCCATGGCTCGCTTCACCGGGGTGGACAAAAAAACTCGGCGTACCGGTGCTGGCTAGGGTCGCGGCAATTTTTTTGCCGATGTGCCCAGACTTACCCATGCCGCTGACGATAATGCGTCCTTGACATTGCAATATCAGCGTGCAGGCGTGCACAAAATTGTCATTGATACGCTGTTTTAGCGCCGATATCGCCTCAGTTTCCATCTGTATGGTGCGGCGCCCGGCTTGCAGAATTAGTTGCTGATCCATGGTGTGCTCAATAAATGGCCGAAATCTAACAGAATCATTGATGGTGATTAGCTGGAAAACAGCAGCCCGTAATAGGCGATGTAACTGAGTAATAGCAGCCCCCCAAAGCGGCGGCCAATCTTCGCACTAGCACCATGGCGCCACAAGCTGAAGCCAATGATTGTCACCAGAAGCAGAGTAAGTGCCAGCATAGAGAGGTAGTCGCGGGAAAAAACTGCTGTATCCATTTTTGTGGTGGCAATGAGCCCGGGTACCGACATCACTGCGAGTATATTAAAGATGTTTGAGCCTATTATATTGCCTAGCGCCATGTCAAAGTGGCCACGCAGGGCACTTGCTATGGAAGCTGCCAGTTCTGGCAGGCTAGTGCCAACGGCAACAACCGTGAGGCCAATGATCAGCGGTGATACACCCGCGGCCTGGGCAAGCTTTTGCGCGCCCCAAACTAATATTTCTGAGCTGATCAGCAGAGCCGCGAGGCCGATAACAAACCAACTAATGGCGCGCGGCAACAACATTTGTGGGATTTCGGTATTTTCTTCTTCGGAACTGTGATGTTTTTTCTTGTAGGCTACAGTCATCCACAACAGAGGTATCAGCAGGCTTGCCAGTATCAGGCCCTCTATCAATGTGAGCTGGGCGTCAAACAGCATAATGCCAGCTAGAGCAGTGACGGCCAGTAGCACTGGAATCTCTTGTGTAAACAGGTGTCGTTGTACTGGCAATGGAGCAATGAGCGCTGTGGCTCCAAGTACTAGGCCGATATTGGCGAGGTTGGAGCCGATGGCATTGCCTACGGCCAGATCGCCAGCGCCTTTGAAGCCGGCACTGACGGCCACCATAATTTCCGGCGCAGAGGTGCCTAGTGAAACTATGGTAAGGCCGATAACCAATTTTGACAGGCCCAGATTTAGAGCAATGGATGCGCTGCCGCTGACGAATCGATCGGCGCTCCATACCAGGCCAATAAACCCTGCAATTACCGCCGCTGCCGCCAGCCAAACTTCTGACATGTTAACCTCTTTGAGCGTGACATGAGTTCCAGATAGGCCCCGTTGTATTGATTTATTTCTTGGTGGCTACATGTCTGGAGCGCTGCCATGGTATAGTTTGCTGTCTCTGCTGTCAGCAGTGCAATCAATTTGAGTGGCCGCTTCTGAAAAAATGCAGTGGTTTTGGTAGGAAAATCTATTTGGGGTTTATGGTCCGAAAGCGGAGTGGTGAGCTTTTTGTTCAACTTTAGCTGTCAGTGCTCCGGGTGTAATAAAAAGCCTTTTGTGCGGTTAACCTCATCGGCTATAGATTTGTAGGGAGTTTTAATTTACCAACGGGAGAGATTCAGTGAGTATTTTGGTTTCACAGATAGATGGGCACAAACGATGCTCGGGACGTTTTAGTTGTGGTATGGCGGGCATAGCGACAGCGCTTATGCTGATTTTTTGGGTGCCTGTTGCCACAGCAGCTCAGAATCCTTATAGCATGATCGAAGGGATTTCCAACGAGCTTTTGATTGTCGTACGCAGCAGTGGAAAAACCATTAATTCCAATCCAGAGCGTTATTATTCTGACGTTGATCGCGTCCTCGAACCGGTGGTGGCATTTGATTTTATTGCTCGTGGAGTGATGGGGCGCTATGCCGAGCAGGCGACAGCGGTGCAACGCGCGCGTTTTAGCCGAGTATTTCGGCACGACCTGGTAGCGACCTTTGCCCGCGGTGTGGCCAATTTTGGTGATCTTGATGTAAAAGTGATTAATCCTGGAACTCCTCCCAAGGGTAAGCAGGTGCAAGTAGTGCAAGAAGTGCGAGGCGAAGAGGGAGTGACGAAGGTTTCTTATACTCTGCGGCGCAATAAAACCGGGCAGTGGAAGCTGTTTAACGTTGTCCTCAATGGCGTAAATCTTGGTAAAACGTTTCGCAGTCAGTTTGCACAGTCGATGGAAGCTAACGGTGGTGACATTGATAAAGTGATCGCCAACTGGTCCGCCGACTAGGCTGAGAATAAGGCCAGCTAAACTACCGAGCGGTAGCCTGCGCCAAGTAACTACAATTCACACTATTCTTATTTTTCAAATAGTTTCCCGCTTATGCAATCAGACCAAATAAAGCTTCTGCTTGAAAGGCAGATTCCCCACAGTCAAGTTGAGGCAAATTTTGAGGGTAGTCACCTGAAACTGACGGTGATCAGCCCGGCTTTTGAGGGTCTTAGCCGACTGAAAAAACAACAACTGGTATATAGTGTTTTGGCTGAAAAAATCGCCGATGGTACCTTGCACGCGGTGCAGATGGTTACTCTGACGCCGGAACAAGCCGGTCAATAGACGCGGTAAATGCAAGTTGGGGCAGCATTGAATGGATAAGCTGATTATTAAAGGAGATGGTGCCATCTCCGGCACCTTGAAAATTTCTGGGGCCAAAAATTCGGCACTGCCGATATTGGCGGCATCGCTGTTGGCCGATGGGCCGGTGCATATTGGTAATTTGCCGCATTTAAATGATATTACCACCATGATAACGTTGCTGCGGTGCATGGGGGTGGAAATTACACTCAATGAAAAGCTGAGTGTAGAAATTGATCCGCGCTCGGTGAACGAGCTTACGGCACCCTACGAGCTGGTGAAAACCATGCGCGCGTCCATTTTGGTGTTGGGCCCGCTGCTGGCCCGACATGGTGTGGCCAACGTCTCTTTTCCCGGTGGCTGTGCTATTGGTAGCCGTCCGGTGGATATTCACCTCAAGGGGCTTGAGGCGATGGGGGCAAAAATCAGCATCGATGGGGGATTTATTCGCGCACGCTGTAATGGCCGCCTTAAGGGGGCCAATATCACCATGGAAAAAGTGACGGTGGGTGCTACCGAGAACTTATTGATGGCGGCGGTGCTGGCCAAGGGTACAACGGTATTGCATAACGCTGCACGGGAGCCTGAAATTGTTGATCTGGCGGAGTTTTTGCTTGCCATGGGCGCCCAAATTGAGGGCATTGGCACCGGTACCTTGCGTGTGCATGGTGTATCGCGTCTCAATTCCTGTGCCTTTACGGTGATGCCTGACCGCATTGAAACGGGCACTTTCCTCGCCGCTGGTGCGGCTGCCCGTGGCAAAGTGCGTATGACTCACACTCGCGCAGATACGCTCGATGCGGTGTTGCTGAAATTCGAGGAGGCAGGGGCGCATATCAGTACTGGTGACAGCTGGATAGAGTTAGATATGAAGGGTAATCGCCCCAAGGCGGTGAGCTTTCGTACCGCGCCCTACCCTGCGTTTCCTACCGATATACAATCTCAGTTTATGGCGATGAATGCTGTAGCCGAGGGCAAGGCTACAGTGGTGGAAACGATCTTTGAAAATCGCTTGGTTCAGGTCCACGAGCTCAACCGCATGGGTGCAAATATTGTACTCGAGGGCAATACAGCGATCGTCACAGGTGTAGAGAGCCTCAAAGGTGCTCCGGTTATGGCCTCGGATCTGCGTGCATCTGCGAGTCTGGTTATTGCTGGTATGGTCGCCAAGGGCACCACTATTGTCGATCGTATTTATCATATCGATCGTGGTTATGAATGTATCGAAGAGAAATTGCAACAATTGGGTGCAAATATCCGCCGGGTAGCGGGTTAGTCGTGGTGCGCTAGCCGGAAGTCTGTGATAGAGCAAGCCCCCATAAGGCGCAAATAGTCAATTCCACCAATAAAAGCGATCGGCATGCAGATTACCATTGCGCTCACCAAAGGCCGGATTCTTCAGCAGACACTGCCGTTACTGGCGAGTGCTGGTATTGAACCGCTGGAAGACATTGCTACAAGTCGCAAGCTGATTTTTCCTACCAAGCGGGCCCAGGTACGTCTGCTGCTATTGCGTGGTTCTGATGTTCTCACTTATGTACAGCACGGTGTTGCGGATATGGGGGTGACCGGCAAAGATGCTTTGTTAGAGCATTCTGGCAGCAATGTGTATGAACCCTTGGATCTGAAAATTGCCCGTTGTCAATTGGCGACGGCGGGGCTCAAAAATAGGACGCGTCCTGCTGGACGCATCAAAGTGGCAACCAAGTTTGTGCGCTCCGCCAAGCGTTACTACTCTGCTCAGGGTCGCCAAGCTGACATCATTCATTTGTATGGTGCTATGGAGTTGGCGCCGCTGATGGGGTTGGCCGATGAAATTGTTGATATTGTCGATACCGGTAATACCTTGAAGGCCAATGGGCTGGAAATGCGGGAGGTGATTGCCGATATTAGTAGTCGGTTGATCGTCAATAAGGCGTCGATGAAAATGAAGTATCGTTCGGTCAACGCACTGATAGGGCAGCTGGCCGCCGCCGTAGGCTGTTACTAAGCAGGGTTTATTGCATAAATTTAGTGGGTCTTTGACTCTATACGAGCGCAACATTTACTCAAAGGGCATCTGCATGGTCTCGGCCTTAAGCACATTCACCCTTAAGGCTCAGGCATCATAACTATGACTACTGCCAGACTTTTTGCAAAGACAAAAAAAATTCGCCGTTTGAATACCCGTTTTGAGCATTTTACTGCCGAGTTGGATCAACTGCTGGCGTGGGAGTCTGCGATCGACCCGCGGGTAGAAGCAGCTGCGATGGAGATTGTATGCCAAGTGCATGAGCGGGGCGACGCTGCGGTGATTGAGTACACCAATCAATTTGACCGCCGCAATTTAACCGCTGCAGCTGAATTTCAGCTTGAAGCTACAGCGCTACAACAAGCGTTAGAGCGTATTACGGTTTCGGAGCGCCAGGCTTTGGAGCAGGCGGCAAAGCGTGTGCAAGCGTATCATCAGCATCAGATTCAGCAATCTTGGCATTATACCGAGAGTGATGGCAGCTTGTTGGGCCAGCAAATTTTACCCCTGGAGCGAGTGGGGATATATGTGCCTGGGGGGAGTGCAAGTTACCCATCTTCGGTGTTGATGACCGCGATTCCTGCCAGGATCGCCGGTGTAGATGAAATCATCATGGTAGTTCCAGCACCGGCTGGACAATTAAATGACTTGGTAGTGGCGGCGGCGGCAATTGCAAAGGTTGATAAACTCTATACGATCGGTGGTGCACAAGCGGTGGCAGCATTGGCCTATGGCACTGATACGATTCAAAGTGTGGATAAAATCGTCGGTCCTGGTAACAGTTACGTTGCCGCTGCCAAGCGTGCCGTATTTGGCAGGGTGGCGATTGACATGATCGCAGGGCCATCGGAAATTCTGATTATTTGTGATGGCCATACTGATCCGGAGTGGATAGCAATGGATTTGCTTTCTCAAGCAGAACACGATCGCCAGGCACAAGCGATTCTGCTCAGCCCTAATAGCGCATTTCTCGATGCCGTTGAGCAAGCTTTACAACAATTGTTGCCAACCTTACCGCGGGCGGACATTGCCAGCGAGTCTCTCACTCGGCGCGGCGCTCTGATCGAGGTTGAAGATATAACGCAAGCGTTGGCATTGTCGAACCGCATTGCTCCTGAGCACCTCGAATTATCAGTGGAACAGCCACAGCGCTATCTGCCACAGATTCGCCATGCAGGTGCGATATTTCTTGGCCGCTACACTGCGGAAGCGCTGGGGGATTATTGTGCGGGCCCCAGTCACGTACTGCCCACCAGCGGTAGTGCTCGGTTCTCATCGCCTCTCGGGGTCTACGATTTTCAAAAACGCAGTTCAATCATAGATTGCTCACAACAAGGTGCTGATCAATTGGGGCGCATCGCTGCTAAATTGGCTCGAGGCGAAGGGCTAGAGGCCCATGCCCGTTCAGCGGAATATCGGTTTAAAAAGCGCTGATACCGACTTTGGAATACCGAATAAAAACTGCGCATGCAACAATTGTATATCGAGCAATTAATCACTATTTAGTAAAAAATATCGCTAGATGAGGCGTATTTAATAGGCGGACACTATCGTTAATGTCCGGGTCGCAGAGTGAGGCCCGCTGCTTATAAGCTGTCGTAGGTTATTTATCATGGAGTTTCGAATGATGGTGGTGGAAGCTTCTAGGATTATTGCTGGATATGGTGAGAAAATAGGGGCGCTGAGCTTTTTAGGAGAGCGTGTCCCGAAGGAATTTTGAGTCCTTATCAACGGTATTAGAAGACGCCTTGCTGTGTTATTCTTGCCGGCTTTTTCGGGTTCGGTTGTCGTATGGATCAGTGTCCGCAGACTCCGGATCGCAACCCTTGCAGAGATAATTATGGCTAACCCAATCTACAAAGTTATCTTCCACAACCAGAGCCAAGTGTACGAATTGTACGCACGGGCTATTTATCAGAGCGATATATACGGCTTCATTGAAGTGGAGGAGTTCGTATTTGGCGAGAAGTCGCAACTGTTGGTGGATCCCGGTGAAGAGAAGCTCAAATCCGAATTCGCCGCCGTTACCCGTTCCTATATTCCCATGCATAGTATCGTCCGTATTGACGAGGTGGAAAAAGAGGGGGTAGGAAAGGTGATAGAAGTGGAGGGTGGTAAGATAACCCAATTTCCATTTCCCGCGTCGGCTCGTCGCCCCAAAGATCCTGAATGAGTGGAATTCACACACTGACAAAATTTCTATCTATAGTCCTAAAAGCCGCAGTTGGGTCATATACGCCTGCAGAAGCCCTTGATGCGCCTAACGCAGTTTAAAAAGTTCTCATCACCAATAAGATGGCCACGAATTTTTGAAATTCGCTAGGCATACCAGTAACTTACACAGCTTTTGCGCGCTGAGCTGCGGTTTCTAGGATAATGATTCAGGTTTCCAAAAACAGGTCAACAGCCAGCTGATCGGCTTTAGTGGGGTTGTAAGCGTAGTGGCTAAAATCCTTTAGGCCGCGCTCACGCAACAGCGTTTCATCGATTAACTGACGACCGTTTAAGCTCGCATTTTCGCTGATTAACACTTCGTAGGCCGCATCGGCCATCACCATTGGTTTGCGGCTTTGATCCAACATTTCCCTATCGCCAATGGCAAATTCAATTGCCGCTGTGGCCACTAAGGTGCGCGGCCACAAAGTGCATACAGTTATGCCTGCTGCACGCAATTCCTCCGCCAATCCCAGGCTTAAAATTGTCATGCCAAATTTTGATAATGCATAGGGTACGAAAGGGCCTAACCAGCGGGGATCAAGATTTAACGGTGGCGATAGGCTGAGGATGTGACCCTTGGTTTTTTTCAGATAGGGGATGGATAAATGGGTTGTAAGATACACAGCGCGACTATTGACGTTCATCATCAAGTCATAACGGCGCACTGGGGTATTTTCCACAGTAGTTAAGTTAATGGCCCCAGCATTATTAATAACTGCGTCAATCCCGCCAAAAGTATCGGCCGCTTGCGCTAACGCCGCGGATACCTGGGCTTCTTCCCGTACGTCTACTTGTAGCGGTAAGGGCACGCCACCGGCGGCTTCAATTTCTTTGGCCACTGAATAAATAGTGCCAGATAACTTTGGATGCGGTTCGGCAGATTTGGCGGCGATAACAATGTTGGCTCCATCGAGGGCGCACTTGAGCGCAATGGCTCGACCAATACCCCGGCTGCCGCCGGTAATAAATATGGTTTTACCTTTTAGCGCACTGGTATTTTTGGTTATTGTGATTTGTTGGCTACTCATTTGCACCCTCTTTGGATAGATCTTATTCATGCTGTCTTAAGCACAGTATATTTGGTCTAGGAGAGAAAAAATTTAAATGAATCTCTCCTGCGCTCGTTATACAGTGGTTACCCTACCTTGCTTTTTGAATTAACATCGGTAGTTTCACGCTCTTTGTTATTGCTTACGGATTTGTTAATGATGTCTATTTATCATACCGGTTATCAACCGGATTCAGTAGCAATTATCGGTGCTGATAAGATTATTGATAGAACGTTACAAAATGGCCTGCAGCGCGCCGGCCTACAGGTAAAAATGTTGCGCCCGGAGCAGCTAGGTCAATTGCACTCCGAGTCTATTGTAATCAATGCGGCCAGTTGTGGAAGTGATGCTGTGGCTTTACCCACTGTGCAGCATATATGCGGTGCATTACAGCAAGGGTCTTTAGGGCGTTTGCTGCATCTTTCCTCCTATAAGGTATTTCCTGCTGGCTCGCGCCAGAGTTTTAATGAATACGATGAGCCCAAGGTGAATAGTCGGGGCGACAGCGGTTGGTTGCACAGTGAGCAGTTATTGGCTAAAGAGCATAATGTCAGTATTTTGCGCCTTGGCTGGCAGGTTGATTGTGGTGAGGATGCTTTGCTCGGGCGTGTTTTGTCCAGTGCGCTTGCGCACAAACCAATAGCATTGAACGATAGCTGCCGCGGCAATCCTGCCACAGTCTTGGATACAGTGCGCGTGGTTGTGGCCATGGTTCAACAATTGGCCAGCACTGCCCCCGCAAGCGGCATATATCACTATGGCGCTAATGACAGCACTACGGCATTGGAGTTTGGCCGTGAGGTGATTGACCGAGTGCAGTCTCTATCTGGTAATGAGTTTGCAGTGAAGGTAGAGCCGCTGGTGGGCAAGCAAGAATATTGTTCGGAAATATTAGGCTGCACTAAATTGCGGGATGTGTTTGGTATTCAGCAGCGCAGTTGGCGCCAGGGGCTAACTCGCCAGGTTGAGTTGTGGCTGGAGAGATTCGGGCCTGCTGCCAAATTGCGCTAGTTGGCAAGGCCCGAATGTCTACTTGAAATTATTGAGTGAATCGCTGTGTTGCAGCTAGCAAAACAAATAGCCAACTACAGCGTTGACTGTAGTTCAAAAGCTATGACATTTTCTCAAATATCAAGCTGGCATTGGTGCCGCCAAAACCAAAGCTGTTAGACAGTGCCCGGTGTACATCCGTTTGGCGTAACTCGGTCACCAAATCCATACCTGTTGCCGCTTCATCCTTGTTGTCAACGTTTGCTGATGCGGCAATAAAACTGTGTTGCATCATGAGCAGGCTATAGATTGCTTCATGTACCCCGGCCGCGCCCAGGGAGTGGCCAGTAAGGGATTTGGTAGAGCTAAAAGCCGGCACGGAGTCAGCAAAAACCTCTCGCATGGCCTTGAGTTCCGGTACATCACCCACCGGCGTGGAGGTGCCGTGGGTATTAATATAATTGATCTCGCCTTTGAGGCCTTTGCCATCCATCCCTGCTAGAGCCTGCTGCATACAGCGTACCGCACCTTCGCCGCTGGGGGCGACCATATCGTAGCCGTCTGAGGTGGCTCCATAGCCTACCAGCTCGGCAATAATATTCGCTCCGCGGGCACGGGCATGTTCCAGTTCTTCAAGTACTAAACAGCCGCCGCCGCCTGCGATCACGAAGCCGTCGCGATCAATATCGTAAGGGCGTGAAGCGCGTGTGGGCTGATCATTGCGCTTAGATGAAAGAGCGCCCATGGCATCGAACAGATGAGACAAGCTCCAGCTTAACTCTTCGCCGCCACCGGCGAAAACAATGTCCTGTTTGCCCATTTGAATAAGTTCGGCGCCGTTACCAATGCAATGCGCGCTGGTGGAGCAGGCTGAGGATATGCTGTAGTTAACCCCCTTAATTTTGAACGGGGTGGCCAAGCAGGCCGAGACAGTACTGCCCATGACTTGTGGCACGCGATAGGGGCCAACACGGCGCACCCCTTTTGTTTTAAGCGTATGCGCTGCTTCAAGGATGGCTGTAGTCGAAGTGCCGCCAGAGCCCATTACCAGGCCAGTGCGGGGATGGGATATATCAGATTCTTCTAACCCAGAACGAGTGATTGCCTCATTCATGGCAATATAGGCATAGGCTGCAGAGTCGCCCATAAAACGCAAATACTTGCGGTTGATGTGAGCTTTAAACTCCATTTCTACAACGCCGGCAATCTGACTGCGAAGGCCTAAATCGCGGTATTCCTCCACTGTGCGAATACCGCTGCGACCTTTTTGCAGTGACTCGAGGACGTCTTCAGTATTGGTACCGATACAGGAAGTGATACCCATCCCGGTAATTACAACCCGGCGCATAGCGATCTCCAATTAAACTTTGATAGTGTATACCGTTATTTTTCAAAGTAGTTTCGCGATGATTCTAAAAATTGTCAGTGCGAGCAAACAATCCTACGCGTAAATCTTTGGCGGTATAAATTTCATGGCCGTCTACAGAAACAGAGCCATTGCCAATGCCCATGACCAACTTGCGCTCTACCAGTCGACAGACTTCTATATGGTAAGTGACTTTTTTGGCTGTGGGTAATATTTGGCCGGTAAATTTTACTTCACTGCAGCCGAGTGCACGACCACGGCCAGGATTACCTTTCCAGGCTAGGAAATATCCCAGCAGCTGCCACATAGCGTCGAGACCGAGGCAGCCAGGCATTACCGGATCTCCGGGGAAATGGCAGTCAAAAAACCATAAATCGGGGCGGATGTCCAGTTCGGCAATCAATTCTCCTTTGCCATATGCTCCCCCATCTTTGGAGACATGGGTAATGCGATCGAGCATCAACATATTTGGGGTCGGCAACTGAGCATTGCCTGGGCCAAACATCTCGCCACGTCCACAGGCTAGCAATTCTTCTTTGGTGTAGCTGTTTTTTTGTACAAATGCACTCATTGGATTCCCGAGTTTGGGTATTTTAAAATAAGAGCGGGCATTCTAAAGGTTAAAAATAGCTTGTCCAGATGGTCATAAATGTTTTGTTTTCAGTGCACATTCACTATCGTTTATGCTAGGTTGCGTTGCTCGCTTGGGAGTGGCTCAACCGCTCTATTGTTTTCCCGGATTTTGAGGAAAAAATGCTCAGTAAATGCTTGTTTCCAGTTGCCGGTTACGGCACCCGCTTTTTACCGGCCACCAAGGCGATGCCTAAAGAGATGTTGCCGTTGGTGAATAAACCTCTGGTGCAATATGCCGTTGAGGAGGCCATCGAAGCAGGATTGACTGAAATTGGCTTTGTTACCGGGCGCGGCAAGCGTGCGATCGAAGACCACTTTGATACTAATTTTGAGTTGGAACACCAAATTGCCGGTACCGGCAAAGAGCGCTATCTGGATTGTGTGCGTAAGGTGATTGACGAAGCCAGCTTTTCCTATACCCGCCAGGGCGAGATGCGTGGGCTCGGCGATGCAATTCTACAGGGTCAGCGCCTTGTGGGCGATGAAGCCTTCGGCGTAGTGTTGGCCGATGACCTGTGTCTTAGTACCGAGCTTGGGGTGCTGGGACAAATGGTGCAACTCTTTCGCCAGTTTCGTTGCACTATTGTAGCGGTGGAGGAAATGCCGCAGGACCAAATTCATAAATTTGGGGTTATTGCCGGCAATGAGATTAGATCGGATTTATACCAAGTGACCAATATGATAGAAAAACCCACTGTCGCTGAGGCGCCAAGCAATCTGGCAATTATCGGTCGCTATATTCTCACCCCAGATATTTTTGAGCTGCTGCGCGAAACCCCTCAAGGCAAGGATGGTGAGCTACAGCTTACCGATGCCCTATTGGCTCAGGCTCAGCGCGGTTGTGTACTGGCGTATAAATTTAAAGGCCAGCGTTTTGACTGTGGCTCAGTGGATGGATTTGTCGCTGCCACGAATCATGTGTATCAGAACCTATATTTGCGTAGCTAGATCGAGAGTAAGTGCTGATATGTCTGAACTGATCTGCTTTAAAGCGTATGATCTGCGCGGCCGGGTGCCCGATGAGCTCAATGAAACAGTAGCCTATCGGGTTGGCCGCGCTTTTGCTCAATTCTTAGCGGCCCGTCGTGTCGTAGTCGGTCACGATGTGCGTCTGACCAGCCCTGAGCTCACCGCTGCACTGTGCGACGGGTTGCGAGATGCCGGTGCCGATGTATTTCAGATTGGCGAGTGTGGTACTGAGGAAGTTTACTTTGCAACCTTTTTCGGCAACGATCAGGGAGGTTTCGACGGTGGTATCTGTGTTACCGCCAGTCATAATCCAATAGATTACAATGGTATGAAATTTGTGCGCGCAGGCAGTCGCCCTATCAGTGGAGACAGTGGTCTCAACGAGATTAAGTGCCTTGCGCAAGCTAACGATTTTGCCGAAATTGATCAGCGTGGCACATTGTATTTCTTAGATCATCGCCCAGAGTTTGTCTGCCATTTGCTTGGTTATCTCAATCTTGACGGGTTGCGGCCGCTCAAATTGGTGGTTAATGCGGGTAATGGTGGCGCCGGAACCATTGTGGATTTGCTGGCACCAGAGTTGCCGTTCGAATTTGTGCGGATACACCACGAGCCCAACGGGCAGTTTCCCAACGGCATACCCAATCCATTGTTACCGCAAAACCGTGCGCCCACCGCACAAGCGGTGAGAGAAACTGGAGCCGATTTTGGTATCGCTTGGGATGGTGACTTTGATCGCTGTTTTTTCTTCGATGAGTATGGCGAGTTTATTGAGGGTTATTATATTGTTGGCCTGTTGGCCGAGGCGTTCTTGCACAAATATCCAGGTGGCCGCGTAGTGCATGACCCACGTCTGATCTGGAATACTCAAGCGCTGGTCAGAGCTTCAGGCGGTGAGCCGATAGAGAGCAAAACTGGTCATGCTTTTATCAAAGAGCGAATGCGCAAGGAAGATGCTATTTACGGTGGGGAGATGAGCGCACACCATTATTTTCGTGATTTTGCCTACTGTGACAGCGGCATGATCCCGTGGCTGTTGATCGCCGAGCTGGTGAGTCGCAGCGGAAAGTCGTTATCGACACTGGTGAGAGAGCGCATGGCCGCCTTCCCTTGCAGCGGAGAAATCAATTCTGTGGTTGCCGACCCAGCTGCCCTTCTGGATGCAGTAGAGGCAGAGTATAGTGCGGACGCACTCGATGTCGGCCATGTGGATGGTTTGAGCATGGCCTTTGCCGAGTGGCGGTTCAATTTGCGTATGTCCAATACCGAGCCGGTTGTGCGCCTGAATGTGGAAGCGCGTAATGATGCCGCACTTATGCAGCAAAAAACCGAAGAATTGTTGGGGCTGATTCGCGGCTGACAACATTTAGCGTTTGGGTTATGCCTTTCTTGCCACGGCGAAATCTGCCAATTGCCGCAGCGCGGTCTTGTACTTGCCTTCGGGTAGAAAACTCAAGCGCTTACTGGCTAGGGCTGCTTCTTGGTGTGCGCGATCAAGCGTGTGATCCAGTGCGCCACAAGACTCAATAGCGGCCACTATTTCGTGAAGACTTTCAGCGCTGCGCTGTATTATGGCGTTGCGTACCAATGCTGCCTGTTTGGCAGTGCCGTTAGCCATGGTGTAAATCAATGGCAGGGTAGGTTTACCTTCGGCGAGATCATCACCCACATTTTTGCCTAGTTCCTGCGCATTGCCACGATAATCCAGTACATCATCGACCAGCTGGAACGCTAGGCCGAGATGGTGGCCATAAGCGCGCAGAGAAATGCGGCTTCTCATCGAGCAACCGGCTAGCATTGCGGCTGTTTCACAGGCGGCCTCAAATAAGGCACCGGTCTTTTTATGAATCACACTTAAATAACCCTCTGCGGTCACAGCCGGATCACCGGCGTTGACCAGTTGTTCTACTTCTCCTTCGGCAATGGTGTTAGT
>JAHZJJ010000006.1 GCA_022600975.1 Gammaproteobacteria bacterium | reverse complement strand
TGTGGAACCACCTGATTCCTTTCCGAACTCAGAAGTGAAACGCAATATCGCCGATGGTAGTGTGGGGTCTCCCCATGTGAGAGTAGGTCATCGTCAGGCTTTTAATTTATAAGGCCACCCAATTGGGTGGCCTTTTTTTTTCGAAATCATTCGCTATGAGCAAAGCCTATTCATTTTTAGCCATTAAAGCTTTCTCGCATGGAGAGATAAGTCAATTTTATTTTTACAGGATCTAAAGGGGCTTTGAAAAAAGCGTGGTAGTGGCCTCGCGGATTAATCAATACAATTTGGGAACCGTGGTCCACGGTATAATCTCCATCTTTCAACGTAACTTTGTTAAATGGCACATTGAGTTGATTGGCAAAGCGCTTAAGGTTAAAAAATTCTCCGGTAATGCCACTAAAATCCGAATTAAAATAATCAACATAATCACGCAATAGCTGCGGCTTATCGCGTTGGGGATCTACCGAAACCAATAAAACATCGGTATCTTTGCGGATTGCATCATCCAAACTCTGATAGAGATTATTTAATGTGGTCAGGGTGGTTGGACACACATCGGGGCAATGGGTAAAACCAAAAAATACCAATGTCCAGCGGCCTTTTAGTGCGGAGGTTTTATAGGGTTCGCCACTATCGGCAATTAATTCAAATTCATCTAGCACCCGTGGGTGTTGCAATTGTATCGCGCCATTAGCTCGCAGCTCAGCATGAGTGAGTATCCGTGGTTGATTGATTTTGTGAATAAGTCCTGCCAATATTGCAAGCATGAATAAGACCAATACAGCAATGGTCAGGTAGATACCGCGCCGCTGTTCTGGGGTTGGCTCAACTTTATAGACAGCAATAGGCTCTGTGGTCATAGTGGTTTACGCCGAAATCAGATAATGGTCGAATAACATACTGCCAAATAGTGCCATCAAATAAATAATGGAATATTTAAAGGTATCCATTCCCGCATTGGGATTTTTATTGCGCAGCATTGCTATTGCCCAGTAGAGAAAACCCAGGCCAAGGACAATGGCACCGAGCAGATACAGCCAGCCAAACATGCCGGTGGCAAACGGTAACAAACTCACAGCGATCATGATCAAGGTGTAGAGTAGAATGTGCAGCTTGGTGTAAGCTACACCATGAGTGACTGGTAACATGGGAATACCGGCACGGGCATAATCGTTGCATCTATGCACCGCCAGGGCCCAAAAGTGCGGTGGCGTCCAGGCAAAAATAATCAGCACCAACAGCAGTGCATGGCCGTCTATCTGCCCACGCACGGCCACCCATCCCAACAGTGGCGGTGCGGCACCGGCGAGGCCACCGATAACAATATTTTGTGGTGTGGCGCGCTTGAGAAACATGGTGTAAACCACGGCGTAACCCAGGAGCGAAAAGAGCGTGAGCCAGGCTGTCAGGGTATTGACCAATACAAGTAAAATGACCATCCCTGTGCTGCCCTGCAGCAGAGCAAACAACAGGGCTTTTCTGGGTTCCACTCTACCGCGAGCTATTGGCCG
Source organism: Gammaproteobacteria bacterium (assembly GCA_022600975.1). GTDB lineage: Bacteria > Pseudomonadota > Gammaproteobacteria > Pseudomonadales > Cellvibrionaceae > Microbulbifer. Next base: position 18,929 of record JAHZJJ010000006.1, on the reverse strand, counting down.
ATTGCTGGTGCGTGCCATTTTTAAATCGATATGGCGATCGACGAGATGATTCACTGTAGCGGCGGAGCCAGCACACAAGGCAATACCCAGGTTGCCAAATAGCAAAATATCTACTGGTACCATCCCCGGAACAGCCAGCAGCATACCAATTACCGAGGTGAGCAGCATTAACATAACCACACGGGGCTTAGTCAGCTCCCAGTAATCTCGCCAGGATGCCGGTGTCATCACGCTAACTTGTAAACTCATACTGTTACCTATTTATTATTTAACTTAAGTACGTTGAATGGCCGTTTGTGCGGTGTTGATACGGTAATAGAAAGTCAGCAGCCCAAGCAGTAGCAAGGCGGCTCCGGCATTGTGGGCAACCGCTATTGGCAGCGGTAAAAACATCACCACATTGGCAACACCTAACGCCAGCTGCAACCCCAATAAGGTGAATAATTTTTGTGCCCAACGCCGGGCTTTAGCTCGCCAAGCGCCGATTGCCAATAAGCTAACAAGTAGGGTGACCACTATGGCCCCTATGCGGTGGCTAATATGTATGGCTGTACGCGCATCACTTTCTAAAGCACCACCCAAATAGTTGGGGCCTATCTTCTGTGTGATATTAAACCCCTGATTAAAATTAGCATTTGGCCACCACTGACCATGGCAGGTGGGAAAGTCTGGGCAGGCGAGAGCGGCGTAGTTGGAGCTGGTCCAACCGCCAAGTGCAATTTGTCCAAGAACGGCTGAGATTGCAACAAGGGCCAGTGGGCGCAGTTTTTGCAACGCAAAAAATTGCTGCGTTGATACCAGCCTGCATCTGTCACGCAAGCGCTCGGCCATAATCCACAGCAGTGAAAGAGTTGCCAAGCCGCCCAATAGGTGGGCAGTCACTACTTGGGGCCAGAGTTTGAGGGTAACTGTCCACATCCCAAAGGCAGCTTGTAATAGAATAATAAACAGTAAAATATGAGTTTGATAAAAGGCGCGCTGCCCAGGGCGTCGCCAGGCCATTACTGTGAGCAATATAACCAACAACAATAAAATACCGGCAAAATAGCGGTGCACCATTTCTGGCCAGGTTTTATCTGTTGCCACTGGGTTATCAGGATAAGCCGCATTGGCATTAATGATTTCATGGCTCTCATTGGGCCAAAGCAAATGGCCATAACAGCCGGGCCAATCTGGGCATCCGAGACCCGCACCCACTAAGCGCGTAAATGCTCCGAGCACCACTACCACCAGTGCCAAAGCAATACCCAGCAGTGTCAGCCGATAGCGCCAATCGGATTTATAGTTCTTTCTTTGTTCTGCAACACCGTTGTACATGGACCATGACCTTTATTTTTGATAAGAATATTTTAAAAGTCGTTTGATGTCCTTAAGCAGTTGATTACCGTTGTTGCGGTTGTCATAAACCATCATTGCAAAACCCTGTTGATCTACTAACAGTGCGCTTGGTTGTGTAATTTGTGGGTGACTGGTGTCACTGAGCCATTGTTTAATTTGTTTGCTATCACTGCGTATAAATTTAAGCCGCGGATGCTGTTTTGATAACTCGTTGCGACGCAAACTACTTAACGCTCTGTTGGTTACCAACAGGCGCTCGATCCTCGCCGCCTTTTCACCCAGGCGAATATGTACTTGGCGACTGGTATAGAGCAGCTTTTCACAGGCTCCGGCACACTGATCACCGGCAAAAATAAAATAGCGCCAGAGGGGTTTTTGGCTAAAGTAATCTATTTTTTCACTATTCTCTCCCCAGAAATCAATGTCTTGGATACTCTGTGCAGGCAGTAATAATTCACCTTGATTTAAGGTTTTTGTGGACATGCCGACACCACTGTAAAAGACTATAAAGGCGGCTACAATAGGCAAGGCCACCGAGGCCAACAGAGTAAGACCCTGCCAGTGATCAAGCCCGGCTTTATTATTAGTTCTTGTTGTATTTGCAGTTTTTGTCATCGCTAGTAAGATCTCGAGTTAATTCCCCAGTATTTTTTTCTTAGATTTGTTGCTCCAAGTACCCATAAAATGGGTAGCACTGCGGCCATGGTGAACCATTGTACTGCATAAGCTTGGTGACGTTGTGAAGAGGTGTTGATAAGTTGCCATCCGGTATACAAAACGGTTTGCGAATCTGCGCTTAGGCGAACTGTCCACTGTGGGTGTAGCAAGTTAAGAGCACCGCTTAGTTGGCTATCGAGTTGTTGAATACGCGGCCCTTTTTCATGGCCAACGGTGTTGGATACAGTTACTGGGTATAAAAATCCGGTGATCATTTTTGTTCCTTTTAAAGGGGCAAGGTTTGGTAATTGCCCACGCTGCGCATCGGTAGATACCCAGCCTCGGTTTACTAGCCATCGCTCACTACCGACGGCAAATACCTGCAAAATTTCATAGCCAATGACACCGTTGCGAATACGGTTATCCAAATAGAAAAGTTCATCGGTGTAATGGCCTTGTAGCCGCACGGGGGTGAAAGCTTGTAATTGTTGGAGGGTTTTCGGTGGCTCTGGCTGGGCGCTCAAACGTGCTGTTATATTAGCCTGTAGGCGAGCTTTATCGGCACCTTGTTGTAATTGCCAGGAACCAAGCCACAGCAATAAGGGGAATAATACCGCGCACAGTAAAGTGAGCGGCCAGTTGTAAATTAATGCTACACTGGTTTTTTTTGTTGCCGCCCCAGAGGCCGCTACCGGCAGTTTGCTTGATGTTTGCAAAGGCTCCCCTAGCTCAACTGGCATATTACTATGTGGCTAAAAATAATCATTGTTGTGCTGTTTCTCGCGGTACTGGTCAGTTTGACGAGTGCTCTGTTTTTTTTACTGCGCGACATGGGTGCTCCCAAATCAAAAAGAACTTTATACGCATTGGGTATCCGCATCACCTTGGCTTCACTGCTGTTACTGGCGATCTGGTACGGTTTCGAGAGTGGTTTGTTGACCAATACTGCGCCTTGGGCTAACAAATATTAATTCGCTTTAATGATCAGTTTAGCCGCCGAGCACATAGACAAAGATAAACAACCCTACCCACACCACATCGACAAAGTGCCAGTACCAGCTGGCCGCTTCAAAGCCAAAGTGATCGTTTGGTGTGAAATGTTTACCAATTATCGAGCGCAGTAACATAACCAACAACATAATGGTGCCAAGCGTCACATGGGCGCCGTGAAACCCAGTCAACATAAAAAAAGTAGTGCCATAAATACCAGATTCCAATGTTAGGCCCAGGTGTTGGTAGGCCTCCATATACTCCTCAACCTGAAGGACCAAAAATGCGGTACCGAGAATGACCGTTGCCGTTAACCAGAGGTTGAATCCGTTGCGCTGCCCCTTTTTCATAAATACATGAGCAATATGCACGGTGACACTGGAGGCTAATAGCAACAGGGTATTAATGAGCGGCAGATGCCATGGGTCGATCAGCGCCTTAGGACCCACAACTTTGGCGGCATCGCCATGCGCTGCCGCGTCTGGTGTTATCATTAATGGCCAACTGTGCTCAAATCCGGGCCACAGCATATTAGAGCTGGCACGATCCCCTACGCCACCAAGCCAGGGAAGGGAAAAAGTGCGGATATAGTAGAGTGCGCCAAAAAAGGCGGCAAAAAACATTACTTCAGAAAAAATAAACCATCCCATACCCCAAACGTAAGAGCGCTTAAGTTGGTTGCTGTTGCGCCCCTCCATATTTTCTTTGATAACAATGGCAAACCAAGACCAAAGCACCGCCGCCAGCATCAAGGCGCCGAAAAAGAAAATATATGCGTCGCCATCATTAATCCAATTAGCGGCACCAAAGACGGTTAGAAAAAGGCCGATGGAAGCAAAAATTGGCAATCTGGACTGTTCGGGAACATAGTAACTACTTTGGGTTGCCATAAAGTTTATCCCTCTTTTTGCTGGCCAGTATTTTTTTGATTGTTCGCAAATCTTTTTGTCACATCAAAGATGGTGTAGGAAAGGGTGATGGTATTAACCCCGGCTGGCAAGTCTGGATCGACGATAAAGCGCAAGCCCAGCTCAGCGGATTCCCCCGCCGCCAGCGTTTGCTGATTGAAACAAAAGCATTCGGTCTTATGAAAATAACTCGTAACCTTAAACGGTACCATGCTGGGTATTGCTTGCGCTGTCATGGTTTGTTTTGTGGGATTGTGGGCTAAAAAAACCATATCCTTCGCCTCGCCGGGGTGTACCTTTAAAGACATTACGCTGGGTTTAAATTGCCAGGGCATATTGCCATTGTTGCTGGCTAAAAATTGCACAGTTATTAAGCGCTCTGTGTCTACAGCGGCCGGCACCGCTTGGTAGCGCTCACCGGTTTTACCGTTTAAGCCGGTAATATCACAAAAAGCATCGTACAACGGAGGCATGATAAATAGGGCAAAACCAAGCATACCAGTCGCAAACGCTAGCAACTTGAGGGCCACTTTTACATTGTTACTCCGGTGCATGGGCGTTACCTGCTATTGCCGTTAAGACACTTTCGGCGGGATGCTGAAGGTGTGGTAAGGTGCGGGAGAGGCGATGCTCCACTCCAGTCCATGGGCGCTTTCCCAAACTTTGTCGGTGGCTTTCTTGCCACCGCGCACGGTGCGAATAACATTAAATAGAAATACCAATTGCGCCGCGCCAAACAGGAAAGCGCCGATACTGGCGATTTGATTAAAATCGGCAAATTGTAGTGCATAATCGGGAATGCGCCGCGGCATACCTGCCAAGCCGACAAAGTGCATAGGAAAAAAAGTTAGATTGAGGCCGATAAACGCCAGCCAGAAATGTAGTTTTCCCATGGCTTCGTTGTACATATTCCCGCACCATTTGGGCAGCCAGTAGTAAACCGCGGCGGTAATGGAGAAGATGGCACCGGGCACCAAGACATAATGGAAATGTGCCACGACAAAATACGTATCGTGATATTGAAAGTCTGCTGGCGCAATTGCTAGCATCAGCCCGGAAAAGCCGCCGATGGTAAACAAAATTACAAAGGCAATAGAAAACAGCATCGGGGTTTCAAAGGTCATGGAGCCGCGAAACATCGTAGTTACCCAGTTGAATACCTTCACCCCTGTCGGTACAGCAATCAACATCGTGGCGTACATAAAGAACAGCTCCCCCGCTACCGGCATGCCGACGGTAAACATATGATGTGCCCACACGATAAAACTCAAAAAGGCGATAGAGGCAGTGGCGTATACCATTGAGCTGTAGCCGAATAGGGGTTTGCGGGCGAAGGTGGGAATAATCATTGAAACAATGCCGAAAGCCGGCAAAATCATGATATAAACTTCTGGATGACCGAAGAACCAGAATACATGCTGGAACAACACCGGATCACCGCCACCGGCAGCGCTAAAAAAGCTGGTGCCAAAGTGAATATCCATCAGCATCATTGTGACTACTCCGGCGAGCACGGGCATTACCGCAATCAGTAAGTAGGCTGTGATTAGCCAGGTCCATACAAACAGCGGCATTTTCATTAGTGTCATGCCTGGTGCGCGCATATTGAGAATGGTGGCGATGATATTGATCGCTCCCATAATCGAAGAAGCCCCCATGATATGAATAGAAAAAATAAAAAAGGTTACGCTTGGAGGTGCGTATTCTGTGGACAGCGGCGCGTAGAAAGTCCAGCCAAAATTGGGAGCGCCTCCAGACATAAATAGCGTGGAAAGCAGCATGGAGAAGGCGAACGGCAGTATCCAAAAACTCCAATTGTTCATGCGTGGCAGTGCCATATCCGGCGCCCCTACCATTAAGGGGATCATCCAATTGGCGAGGCCGACAAAGGCCGGCATCACCGCACCAAACACCATAATCAACCCGTGTAACGTGGTCATCTGATTGAAAAATTCTGGCTGAACTATCTGTAATCCTGGCTGAAACAGTTCGGCACGAATAATCAATGCCATACAGCCGCCGAGCAAAAACATCGCAAAGCTGAACCACAAATACATCGAGCCGATGTCTTTGTGGTTGGTGGTATAGAGCCAGCGTGTCAATCCGGGTTGAGGACCATGTGCCATACACTTTTCCTTTGAAATACCGTTTTTATTTGTTTTTGAAGTTGAGAATGTCGATGGGCTGCACAGTGTCGCCCATGTTATTGCCAAAAGCATTACGCTGATAAGTGATCACCGCCGCTAACTGCACTTCGGAAAGCTGAGGGCCAAAGGCTTGCATCGCCGGGTTAGTGGTAGAGCCATTGATCACTATATCCATATGTTTCTCCAGTGGCCCGGTGGCGACCTTGGAGCCAGCTATAGACGGGAAGGTTCCGGGCACGCCCTCGCCGTTGGCTTGATGGCAAGCGGCGCAGGTGCGGTTATAGACCTCACCACCTTCTTCAACCAGCTCATCAAAGCTAAAGGTTTTCCCCGTGAGCTCAGCCGCTTTGGCGGCGACGATAGCACGCTCACTCAGCCAGGCATCATATTCAGGTTCAGGCACAGCCTTGACCACAATGGGCATAAAGCCATGATCCTTGCCGCAGAGTTCAGCACACTGGCCGCGATATATGCCGGGCTCATCAATGCGGGTCCAGCTCTCGTTGATAAAGCCGGGTATCGCGTCTTTTTTGACCGCCAAAGCCGGCACCCACCAAGCGTGAATCACATCATTGGCAGTGATTAAAAAGCGAATTTTCTTATTAGTCGGCACAACCAGTGGCTCATCGACCTCAAGAAGGTAATTGGCCGTTTTTGGCAGTGCGTTATTGATCTGAGTCAGTGGCGTAGCCAGATTGCTAAAGTAGGAGACATCAGTCCCTAAATGGTCGTATTTCCATTTCCACTGGTAACCGGTGATCATAATATCCAGGTCGGCCTCACCGGTATCGTACATGTCGTACAGTGTCTTGGTAGCCGGAATAGCCATGCCAAACAAAATTAGTATTGGCACTATGGTCCAGGCCAGCTCCACCAGTGTGCTTTCATGAAACTGAACAGCTTTGTGGCCGCGGCTTTTGCGATGCGCCCACATGCTGTAAAACATCACCCCAAACACCGCGATGCCGATTACCACACAGATCCAAAAGATCAGCATGTGTAAATCGTAGATAGCGTGTGAAACCTCTGTTACCCCTTGAGGCATATTGACACCCCAGCGCTCAGCTTCTTGTGCCTGCGCCAGAGGTGCAAGAACCGGAAAGACCAGAGGGGCGAACAACCGTTTTAAGCCCATCAACATCGCCTGCAGACTCCGTATTTTGTTATTGGTGTCGCACTGCAAACATCTCTCCCGGGCACACAAAGTACAAAGCCGTAGCTTTCCACTCTGCACGAGAACACTGAAAGACGAATAGCAACACGCCGGTAACAGTGGTTAGTTGCCGCGGAAAACTGGAGTCGTGCGCTGGCTTTAGCGGCCAGGGCGACTGCCACAGGTAAACTGTGAACTATCTGTAGTACCAAGACTGCATACACTGAGCGAAGGCTGCGTGGGCAAGCCCACAATTTCGCGATACTGCAACCAGCGTAACTTGTTATTATCTGTTTAAGATTTTTACTTCAGATGTTGTCGTCCGGAATATACAACTAACAATCTGTGACTTCTTGTTACATCTACTGCGGGAGTAAAAAGAACATATTTTCTGAAAAAAGTCAATTGATCAATCTACTAGAGCTCGTCTGATATGAAACAGTCGCACGCGTTTAGATCACCATCTTCCGGCCCCTATCATCGCGTGTGGCGTTTGGCCTGGCCGATGATATTGAGCAATATTTCTGTGCCGTTACTCGGCGTTATTGACACTGCCATACTCGGCCACTTGCCTTCTGCCGAATATCTTTCAGGGGTGGCTATTGGCGCTAGTATTCTCACCATGCTGCTGTGGGCATTTGGTTTTTTGCGTATGGGTACCACCGGCCTTGTGGCTCGCGCTAGCGACGAGGGCAGCCAGTGGTTGCTGCGCGCACTACTGTTTGCACTGTTGCTCGGCTGTATGCTGTTGCTGTTTGTATCGCCATTGCTGGCGACGATTGTACGCTGGATGAACGCTAGTGCCGAAGCTGCGCCCCATGCCCGTGACTACCTTCAAATTCGCCTGTTGAGTGCACCGCTGGCGCTGGCAAACTTTGCCCTGTTGGGGTTTTTTATCGGTCGTCAAGACAGTCGTGCGCTCCTGGGTATTTTAGTGACTGCTAATTTTATCAATATTGCGCTTGATTTGCTCTTGATTATTGGCTTCAGTATGGGCGCTCGGGGAGCTGCTTGGGCCTCGGTAGCAGCAGATTGCAGTGCCTGCATTCTCGCTTTCTGGCTGCTGCACCAGCGGCACGCACAGGTGCTGCCACAGCTTCTACAGGCTCTGGGCAACAAAGATTTCTGGCCTTGGCGGCAACTGGCTCCGTGGCTGACTTTATTGCGCATTAATACTGATTTGTTTGTGCGCACCTGTCTATTGCTGTTTACACTGACCTTTTTTACTGCCCAGGGAGCGAGTCGAGGCGATAATACCTTGGCTGCCAACGCCATTTTGTTGCAGTTATTGATGATGACAGCCTATGCACTTGATGGCTTTGCTCACGCTACTGAAGCACTGGTGGGCGAGTCCATAGCCCAGCGTTCGCAAGCGTTGTTTCGCAGCACTTTGCGCTGCGCCGGTATTTTCGCGCTCGGTACAGCCATAGTGATCACCTTATTGTTGATTGCTGGCGAACCGTTATTACTACCGTTGTTTACCAATATTCCCGGTGTTCTGACACAGGCGCAGCTCTATTATCCATGGCTTTGTGCGCTGCCGTTGATCGCCGTATGGAGCTATCAACTGGATGGGGTTTTTATTGGTTCCGGCAAAAGTCGACAAATGCGTAACACCATGTTTGTGGCCACAGTACTGATTTTTTTGCCCGCCTGGTGGCTGTCTCGACCACTGGGCAATCACGGCATTTGGCTCAGTTTGATTTTGTTTTTCAGTGCGCGATCGGTTGGCTTGTTAGTTTGCTATTACCAATTTGCGATCCGACAACCACTTGCTAGGCTCTGGTTGTAATAGGGTGAGAGGTGAATTGCTTTAGGCTAAGCTGCAGCTGATACTTTTTTCGACATCAGCACTAGATATGGCTGTCAATATTTTATGGGGTATAAATGTTTGGCCTTTGATCTGCCCGATTATTGAGGCAGTGGTACTTTAATCTAAATTCAGGTATTTAATTTATTGACTTGTTCCTGAATCCGTAGCTTCAATTTTGAAAAAGGTTTAGATTTAAAAATTTGTTACTCAGCGTCCGGCAGAGCGCGTTGTTCTTTACTGATTTATTTTTGTATGGGGAAAATTCAGCTCAAAATAAAGGAATGATAATTATTTCCATTTTTGGCTTATAGCTATCCTGTAAAAATGCATGCTCTGCGTACAATTTAATCAGTTAAGACGCTAGTCGTAAGCTAATTTGTTAAATACATGCGCAAAAGCATCCATTGCACGACAACCTTTGCCAAATACCAGCTTGATTGCACGCGCTGTCTTAACAACCCTGGCAGCAAGGTACATCAGCTCTTGTATGACGGTCTTGATGCGCCGCCGCTTGGCCTTGCTTCTCTTCGGAGAATGGGGGCCAAGTAGCCCATTTTGTCCAATCCAGCGCAGAAGATTGTAGGCCAGCATACTCACGGCCAATATCAGTGCATTGGTGGCGAATTTTCCTGACGGAAGTCGCTCCATATCAAGATCGGTCTTAAATTCGCTATGAAACTGCTCGGAGGTGCCGTGGTCGGCATAGAGTTGAATGACATCCTCTTCGTCAAGTAGCAGACTGGTCCACCAACCTTCGAGTTCGATTTCGGGTGCCAACAAAAGCTGGCCATGTTTATCGATGGTGCGCTCAGTCACGCGCATGACCCGGCGTACGCTGTACTCATGCCCTCGCCACTGTCGCTGGTGCTGTATGCTAAAAACTGCTACTCGCTTTCCTTCCCTGGGTTGCTCCCAGCGACCATTGCGCTCAGCATAAGCCAGCCATTCCTCCTTATCCTCCTTGCGGCGATTCCATTTAATGATGAAATCCGCCGGGGGTCTCTTGGCGTGACGCTCGTTAAAATCTAGGATGGTGTCAATATTTTCAATTGCGTCATTACCGCTGTCCAGCCTCAATAGCAGAGGCAGCTCGGTAATCTTACTGGCCGTCTCCAAAGCCCGGCGCAATAGTGCGGGGGTTTCTTTCTGGCAATGTTGCTTCCCCTCTCTCAGTTCAAACTCAATGCAGTAACCTTCCTGGCCCAGATAGGCTGGCATGGGGGCAAAGCCATCACAACCTTTGTAGGTTCGCGATACGCCTTGCTTGCAACTGCCGGAATTATCCATGGGAGTCACGTCAGCATCCAGTGGAATATGGCCTGTACTCAATGGCTCTAGATTTGGCCGCATATTTTTCAGGAAGTCGCAACTCGCTTTATGAATGATGGGTAGAAACGCCTCGGCATTATTATCCATACGTTGACGCAGGGTAGCCTCCGACGGTATATCTGTGATACCCAGGGAGCTAGTGAAAAAAAGTTCACTTTCTACGGTATTTATTGCCTCAAAATCATTCTTGCCAAGGCACATCAGGCCGAGATAACTATTGATTACATCGGCATGCTTGATGCCGTGACGCAAAGGCACCTGCGTATTCAGTTCACCGGATAAATTCGTGTAGCGGCTTACAGCCTGACCAATCAGGGCGAAACCGCTGTGGCTAATGATATCTGCATTAGACTGATCAATTTTAAAGCGCTTCATTGTTCACTCACTGGGTGAATTTTTATTATTCTCTATTTTATCAAAAAACCACTATTTTTACAGTATTTAAATCGTTTTATATAGGTTGAAGCTACGGATTCAGGAAATAAACAACCCGGGATGCCCGCAGGTTGTCTGATCGAGCGCCTCAGGATTGAATCACTGACCGAAACGGTGAAGGATGTAGTGCTGGCCAGTAACCCGAAGAGCGCACTAAAACTTCTGACTGCATCTCTGGAAGAGTCACTTCCAGAGCGGGCATCCAGCAAGCATATGGCTGGGCGTAATTTGGGGTGCCAGGAACCAGCTCAGTCGCTGAAATACTATGCGAATGCTGCATAGGTTCTGCAACTCACAAAATCCGGCATGGGTCAAGTTATAAAAACTGCGTTATCGAGTATCACTAAACCGGATAGGGAGCGTTACAGGATTTGGCGGCCGGGGCCACCTGGGGTGGGTCAAAATTAATGGCCGAAAGTGGGTCAGTTTAGATGGCCATTAACAAGCATGACGAAATGCTGAACGCCATAAAAAGTGGGTCGTTGCTTACTTGGCAACATGTTAATTTGCAGGGAGAATATGATTTCAGTAAGGTTTCAGCCAATGATGAGCTGTTTGATATGGAGAAGATTCTGGCGCTTCGCCTGACTTGAATCGGCAATTTGAAGAATGAAAACGACGATATCAATATCAATGTTTTCAATCAGTTAGGCCCTATGAGCGGATAATCACACCCGCTTATTCTCTGGGAGCCCTTCTAGGGCACCGTCACCGAGAGCGGTTCGAAACGGTAGTGGATGGCGAAGTTGAGCAGAGTGGGATGGAAGAGGATGACATCGCCCCGGCGTAAGGCGCTCTTGAGGTTGTGGGGCAGCAGCACCTTGGGCAGTCCGTCCAAGTCTGGAAGGTTGCCTCGTGACCGGGCAGGAAGTTGGCCGTGAACCAAGATAGAAGCGCAGGGAGATTCGCCGGGTAGCTGAGTACCAGTACGAAGGTCATCAACGCGTGCCATGTGGCGCCGATGGTGATCTTGCCGCCACCTGCCCCTACGGCAGGGTCTTGAGGCGTAGGGAGGCCTACTGCCGGGCAATTGTGCACCCGCCACTGTTGGGTGTGGTAGTAGTGCAACCTGCGCCTCTTGTTCTCTGTTGATGATCAATGGCATCTCTCCCTGCAACAATATCGGCACTTACGGCGCCACCCGGCGGCCGCCGCTGCCAAAGCCGTGTGGCAACCAAAGCCTTCGCGATACAGCGGGCCGAGATGTAAAAAGGCTTGCAGGCGCGACCAAAGACATGGCTATGCAGGGCTGGCGCCGGTGCGTCGCGCCACCGTTCCGATACAGTCGGTTCGGCGGGGAACCCTTGTGCGCTACTTTTTGTTGTTTGGCGCGATAGCGCTGGCGCGCGGTATGCTTCAAGTGCCCCGTCAGGTCTGCTGATGCGCCGGCTGGCGGCACGCACCACGTACCACCTTGGTGCAACCATCAGCGCAATTTCCCAAAACCCGTTATTGCACCGAAGGAATAGAGAGAGACATAAAAACACTATTCGGATCAAGTTTATATTCTGCAAAGGGTTCGCAGTAGTTGAAACCAAATTTTTCATAAAGCTTGCGAGCGGGTTCAAAAAATTCCATTGACCCCGTCTCTAGGCTAAGGTGCAAATAACCACGATCTCTTGAAAAATCAATGATGTGCTGCAGTAGCGTTGATGCTAGCCCTTTTCCTCTCAGTGCTTTTATGAGGCGCATGGATTTTATCTCTGCATGGTTATCATCAAGGTGTTTTATCGCACCGCAGCCCACTAGATGGGCTTCATCCCACATCGTCCAAAATGTAATTTCCGGTTGACGTAGGCTCTTGAGATCAAGGGCATGTTTGCTTTCTGGTGGCGATACTGACCTCATTTCGGCTACATGGTCCTCGAGAAACTTGGCGATTTCCGTTCCTGTAAGGTCATCGATATGAATTTTCATCTCACGCTTCCACTGTTTACTCAAATCTTAGATGTGTGCCTACAGAGATAATCGTCGATTAGAAGAAAATTTATTTTTCTTGTCTATCAATTTTTTTTATCACGTAGCACATGTATGAAATGTTACTAAAGTGGACCCCACTGTCAAGACAGATTTTCCAGCGAGTTTAGGCTGCATCCACATCTTCACACGCAGCTGAACAGCGCTGCCCTGTTGCTGTGGGGAAAGTCGCCCCCTCGCAGAGTGGTGGCTCCGGAGATTTTCCCCGGGCGCCACCAAATTTATCAACAATCATCGCCCCGCCGCCCCGCCGCCCCGCCGCCCCGCCGCCCCGCCGCCCTGGCCGCTGGCACATACCTCGTAAGGAGTCTTATAACCAAGCGACTGGTGTGGCCGCTCCGCGTTGTAGAGCGCGAAGTACTGCGTCAGCCCTATGGTCAGATCGCCCTTGGTGGCGTAACCCTTCAGATACACATCCTCGTACTTGACGTTGCGCAATAGTCGCTCGACGAAGATGTTGTCCAGCGTCCGGCCGCGGCCATCCATGCTGATCGACACATCTTCGCGCTTGAGCGGCGTGGCTTGTGAACTGCGAGCCCTGATCGCTATTGAAGATTTTCGGCCTGCCGTGCTCGCGCAAGGCGTCTTCCAGGCGATCGACGCAGAACGAGGCATCCATACTGTTGCTGATGCGCCAGGACAACACTTTACAGCTGTGCCAGTCGATGACCGCCATAAGATAGGCAAATCCACGCTCCAGCCGGAGTAGAGTAAGAGGCAAGGCGTAGTCGAACTATTTCCCCACCTCTCCTCTCCGAACCGGACGTGCACCTTTCAGCGCATCCGGCTCTCTATTTAAACGTTGGCAAATGCCATCGCCACTTCAGGATAGCGAGAGGTCCATGTATTCCGAGGTTCTTTCCTCAGGTATGGGTTACCTTCCGGAAGGCGCCAGCGGAACTGCCGACTGCCTCGCCCGACAAGTCGATACAGTACAGCACCACAGAGGTGCCCCTGATTGGTCTTGCCGTACAGTACCCAGGTCTTGCTTTGACCCGGTGCTGGCATTTTGAACCAGTGCCGCATCAACGGTTTTAGCCGGGAGCGGTATTTGCGGCCCAGCCAGCGAGCCAGTTTCCAGAAGACAACTCTGTCGATATGACTGAAAATCTTGGCTTTGAAGTCAACGAACTGATAGAACGCGGACCAGCCTTTCAACTTTCGATTGACGGTTTCAATCATATCAATTTTGCTTTCGCTATAATTGCCTGATAGCAAAGCCGTTAACGATGCGGCAAAGTTTCTCGCCTTTTCTTTGGGAATTGTCGTGACCACCCGCTGGTCGCCATAGCGGCTTCGTTTGCGAATGATTCGATGCCCAAAAAACAAAGCCATCATTGACATGAGTAAGCTTCGTCTTCTCCATGTTTAATGTCAGATTGAGAAAGCCTTCTAGCATCTGTCGGCATTCTTCTCGGATTGCTTCCGCCTGCGCTTTAGTGCCTTTGACAATAATGACAAAGTCATCGGCATAGCGACAGTATGCGACCGCTGGCTTCCATTGCCACTTCTCACGTACAGCAGTGCTGCGACCTTTCTGGATACTGTTATTCCAGTACCATCTGTCTTTTCTGGCCTTCCTGCTCAGGTACCGCCGGTCCAGGTGCTGATCGAACTCATGTAGCATGATGTTCGATAGCAGGGGAGAGATTACCCCGCGTACAATCTTGCATAATTGACTCCCCCATTGCTGTAGCTGTATTAGTTGAGCCTTCTCCGGTGTTAAATCCTGGATCGGGATCGACCCGAAAAACTACCACGATCTCGTCTCTGTGGATTTCGATTCGTTTTACCAAAGCGCGGATGACCTCGCGCTTTGTGGTGAAATCAATCGTAGTCAATCGCTCGTTGACAGCGGCCGCAAATTCTTCGAGACGATTGATCACCAAAAACAACTCGGACTGCCCAACCTGAAGTCGATTGGACTCTTCGATTTGGCTCTCGAACTGCTGTAATTTGGTATTGAGCTGCCCGATCTTTGGGGCGAAATCTGACTTTTCGATAATGCCCTCGGCGTAGCTGTCTATCAACCTGGATTTGCCTTGTTCTAGATGACGCTTCTGCTTTTCCAGGGCTGCTGTATCGGTATTAAGTTTTTCGTTTTGCTCGAGCGTATCCAAACGGCGCTCATATTCTCGTTTCAATCGCCCAGGTTCCGACAGCAGTTCGATAACCTGTTGCCATATCAACTCATCGAGTCGCTCCGTTCTCACCTGCTTGTTGTCGCATACACGCTCGCCTCCAAAGCGATAGGCATCTGTTCCGATGCAGCGATAGTAAGCATAATGCTGGCGACCTTTGCCCGCCGCCTTGCTGACCTTTTTTCCGTAATAGGCATAATGGCAATGGCCGCAGACGGTTAACCCCTGGAGAAGATAGGCGGCACCCCGGCGGCGCTGCCGCGCATACTTGCGATTTTCGTCTAGCTGTTCCTGAACAGCAAGAAACAGCGCCTCACTGACGATGGCCGGCACCGGAATCTCGATCCATGCATCGCGATCAGTGCGCACCGTTGAATAGCCTTTCTTGGGTATACCACTGCTGTGGCGCGGTGCACGGATGCGCGGCAAGGGCCCCCGCGCCTGTGTCTTGCCAAAGGCCGCACGGCCCATGTAAGCCGGGTTCTGCAGCATGCCCCATACCACACTGCGGTCCCAGTGCGCTTTACCTGTTTAAGTTTCGATACCCGCCTCATCGAGACGTCGCACCACTTCGCCAATGCTCATACGCTCTCCACCGATCCAGTGGAAGATTTTCCTCACCGTCGCTGCCTGCCCCAGATCAATAACATACTGGGCCGGCATTCCATCCTGTTTGCGGATGTAACGATAGCCATAGGGCGCGGTGGAGAGCACGTTGATACTGCCACGCTTAGCCCCATGGAGCTTGCCCCGACGATTGCGCTCCATAATCTTGGCCCGTTCATACTCCGAGATCATGCCTTGCATCTGCAGTAGCAGCTCTTCTTCCGGGGATGTGCCGACGGCATGGTTGAGAAATACCACCTCGACGCCGCAAGCTGACAACTCTTCCATTAGAAGGACTTGGTGCGCATATTTGCGCGACAAGCGGTCTGGAGATAAAACATAGAGACGATCCATCAGACCCTGCGCTGCACAATCTCTCAGTCGTTCCAGTTGCGGCAGAATTAGCGTTGCTCCACTGACTCCAGCATCAACAAAGAGCATCTCGTCGACAATAGGTTCGTCATCGGCTGCAATACGCTCCTTCAGTGCAGCAATTTGACTCTCTATCGTACCGCTCTTCGCTTGTTGATCCGAAGAAACGCGGGCATAAGCAGCCACCATACGGATATTGCTCATTGGCCAGCTTCCTTAGGGGATGAACGTTTATTATCGGTAGGCTCGGATGACGATCGCGTAGAAGTTGTGCCCGACTCCGTCGGCTCAAGTTGCTCATAGACCTTGGCCAATTGCTCGGAGGCGAACCGGTTCGGCTCGAAGGCCAGGTGTACGCGCTTGTGGTGATGTTCTGTCATGGCAGGGGCTCCACATCGATCGAGGTGGTGGCATTGATGACGAGGGTGATCTCGACATTTGGACATCCCGCAAACCCAGGTACCAAACACTCTCGGGCTATACGCAAGCCCCATTTTACCCGAGAGTTTGCTCTGTTGTTGTTGGAGTTAGAACCCCACCTTGCGGCACTCCTTCGCTGGCTGACCGGAAGAGCCCAGAGTCAATGTGCCCGGCTTTTATGAATCGCCACAGAAGATTCAGGAGCCGCTTGTCTGATATCCTGCGGCGTACCGCCTTCATAAGGAGCCGGTGATGCACAGTATCGAAATAACTGGAAAGATCTCCCTCTATAACCCATCGCCCTCGGGTTTCATTGTTATCCGTCAGTTGCAGTTTCACCGTGCGGATCGCGTGGTGGACGCTACGTTCAGGGCGGAAGCCATAGGAGAGTGAGTGAAAATCACTTTCCCATACGGGCTCCATGGCCATTAACAAGGCTCGCTGGACAATACGGTCACGTAAAGTTGGAATTCCCAGTGGTCGCTGCTTACCGCCGGCTTTGGGGATGTAGACCCGCCGGGCCGGTTGTGGTTGAAAAGTATCCGTAAGTAATTCGTCCCTGATTTGTTTCAGAATGCCAGGCAGCCCGGCCTGCAGAGTCGACTTGGTCTCCCCATCTACTCCTGGCGTGTTAGCCCCTTTGGAAGATAGAGTGATTCGGGCCGCTTCTGTGAGCCAACTGGGCTGCGCTATCAGGCGCAGCAGCCGGTCTACCCGACGGGTAGCGTCGGCTGTTGTCCAAGAGGCAAGTTTGCGTTGCATTTCGCTGATTATCAAAGGTCTTCACCTTACTCGGTCAGGTAGTTTGCGTAGCAAACACGTTTAAACTGCTCCCCTTCGCCATGTAATGGGCTTTCCCCATCGCGGACTACTACGGAAGCTCCGCCAGCCAGTGAGGCGTTGGGGTCATGCCCCCTTGGCATCCATCACTGACCTTCCCCGGTTTATCTATTTGGACTCAAACATGTTGAGGAGGCTGCCCATCGCACTCTTTACCCTTGCTGTCCGCAAGTTGACAGGAAGCAGCAGTCCGTTCTGTGGTGGATACTGCTGAACCAGTTCCCGGCCTTCTTGTCCGAGTTCATTCGTTTGGCAGAGCCTACAATCAAGCTGCCTCACCTTCCTGTACGGCCTGCTAGGTCACGTAGGCCGTGGTGACGTTTCAACCCTCAGAGGCGGATTAATGGGTTCATGTTCTTCAGCCTTTCAACACTCAGCCTTGATGAGGATCATCTTGGCTTAGTGACCTCGCCTCAACCCCCGTTGTCAGCGGGTTGCATCACCCTGTGGGCATACCACAGGTCACTGCCGCTCAGGCTTTCCACCCTCACAGTGGGTGGGATTGATCTGTTACCTCTTCCTGAAGTATCTCGTCAATATTCCAAATAAATTCGTGGTTCATTTGAGCATCCGTGCTCACCCTGAACTCCGGGCACACTATAGGTCACATCGGTACTCCAAACCTGGTTGGGCCGCGTTACCGGGATGCCGCGAAGCAGGTACGGATAGACCTTGTGCTCTGGATGTTTGCTGCTCGTTGCCGGTCCAAGCGCCATCCCGGTCAACCCCGGAAGGCGCATCAGATGTTGCACGCGCTTGCGGTTAACCCTGTAGCCCAGATTGCGCAGAAATACTACCATGCACCGGCTTCCATAAAACGGCCGATTCGTGTACTCCTCGTTGATCAGTCGGCATAACTGGAGGTCATCGGCGTCTGGCTCCCGCTCTGCCGCGAGGCGCTGCCGGTACGCGGTGGCCCGCGACACCGCTACCAACTCGCACCCTCGGCTTAGAGGCAGCTCGTCCGTGGCGTTGACCCAGCTCATCCTGGCCTCTTGGCTTACTCCCCTAACTTTTTGAGCCAGTCCGCTTCCATCTTCAGGCGTCCGATCTCGCCATACAGGTGATCTTCCTTGCTCTTGTCGACCTTGCTTGGCTTGGGGCCGCGCTTGCTGTCGAACAGTGCGCTGGCGTTCTCCAGTATCGCCTTCTTCCGCTGTCCAATCAGTACCGGATGTACGCCATAAGTCTGAGCGATCTCACTGTTTGTTCGCTCCGCGTACGGCCTCCAGGCCCACTTTGGCCTTGAATTCCGGATTGTGTACCTTGCGCTTTTTACTCTATCCTCCTCTCGGGGTGGCAGTTTAAACTACTGGAAGCGGGTTGTCTCGAATCTGGGGGGCACTATATACATGCATCATTCTGGTAACGGTGTCCGGTTAACTCTATAGGTAAACGGTCATCAATGGCCTCAGCTGGTTCTCATACAGCTTCGGTCGGCTTTTCTTAAGCATGCAGTCTTTCAAAAACCTCCACACTTGCCTCGTCACCTTAGATAGGTTGGTTTGAAATGCGCGAAGCTTGTCGTTCGTATGTCCGTTAAGATAATGTTCCAATTTCTTCTCTTGCTTTTTGTTCTGCGTAGTGCCGTCTGTTGGAAGATTGAATGTCTTAGCATACTTGTTGCTAAATAAATGAGATGGTCCAATAGATCTGCACACCCCAGTTAAGACATAATCATCTTAACTGGAGTTGGGTGCGGCTCTTTTCTAACGACAAACAAAACCAGCTAAATCAACAAGATAGAAGTTTCTTATTGAAAAGATAGGGTCAAAAGTGGTAGATATATGTTTGCAAACTAAT
>JAHZJJ010000028.1 GCA_022600975.1 Gammaproteobacteria bacterium | reverse complement strand
CTAGGAGCCTGTCGGACTTAACCGGTCGTAGCGAGAAAAAGACCGGTTTGAGCCATTTTTTATGATGATCCGAGGCGAATAGTGGTTCTATTTAACGAGAATCAGCATAAAAAATGGCCAAATCCGGCTTTTTCGCAGTAGGCCAGTGCTAAGTCCGACAGGCTCCTAGAAACCGCAGTTGAATCACGTAAGTCTGCACAAGTTCTTGATGCACTTGGAAAATTTTAAAAAGTTCTCATCATCAATAAGGTGGCCACGAATAGCTAAAATTCGCCATGCACACCAATAACTTACACAGCTTTTGCGCGCCCAACTATGGCTTCTAGGTAAAAGGAAAAATAATTTAGTGCAACTTATAGAGGCTGTCTTCCTCGTAGGCGCTACCATATGAGATCGTCGGGAATGGGGTAGTCGGCATAGGGGTCGTCTTCAAGTTGCTCAAGGGTCTGTTGCGGTGGAGGTACTACCATAGCAGGATTGCGCTCAGTAATTTTGTCGGCAATTACCCTTGGCAGCAGCTCGAAGTTATCGCCGTCTGCGATAATGGCTACATGCCCGGCGAGTAAGTGATCTCGAGCGGTTTCAGAAATGTAGATGGATTTAATTTTTTTCTCAAAGGTAAAGTTGTAAGTAATATCACCTTTGGTATTCGATAGTTTGTTATTGGCAACCAGTTGCTTAATTTGTGCGGCGATGGCTTTTTTTTGTGCGTTATTCTCTCGTTCTTCATTCAGCGCACGATCTTTGGCGAGCTTGGCCAGGCGGTTTTGCTCTGCCGCCATTTTTATCTCATTAATAACCGGTTGAGAGGATTTTTTTACAATTTTATTTTGTTTGCGTGTTTCCTTGTCAACTTGTTTAGCCTTTTTGCTATCTACTAAGCCGGCTTTTAGTAGTTGATCTTGCAATGAAGACATGACGCTTTACCTGAAATAGCTGTATTTACCTGCCCGCAGATACCGGCAGAGTTTTTGCCGCTGAATGATTGCCAAACCCCAGGCAATTAATGACTTTTAAGTACACCATTGCAAATTAGGGAAAGCGTATCAGCGAGTAGAATGGCATCATTTTAACCGATTTTATGCTGGTTTGCAGGTTTACCTATGTAACACGTTCCTCTAGCCAAGGTTTCCCGAGCAGTTCTGTCACAATTTTGGCAACTGCACCTATAATGAGCTCAACTACTATACCTATCAATAGGCTATTTACATTTACATGGAGTTATTTATGAACATTAAACTTCTGCTTTTGTTTACTATTACAGTCACGGTGACCATGGACTCAGCACTTGCTGATTTTGAAAGCGGCAGCTTAATTGTTCGTGCTGGTGCGGCCTATGTAGAAACAAAAGATGGAAATGTGGCATATAACACGACAAAAGCAGAGTTGATGCCGTCAGAGGGAGGGGAGAGTACCACTTATTATGTAGACACTAAAATTGACTTGGGGAGTGGTACTACCTGGTTTATTAATGGGAGTTATTTCTTTGTGAACAATTGGGCACTGGAGCTTTATCATGCTAATAAAGCGGATCTCAGCGCCAAGTTAGCTATCAGTGAATTTAGTTCAACCTTTGACAGTACCGGTAGAAAATATAAACTGGATGACTTTGAAACCCATGTTACCAGTGTGTATATCGACTGGTATCCCGTTGACTTAAAATACAGTGTGCAGCCTTACCTCGGGTTTGGCATCAGTTATGTAGATGTTAAGCAGAGTTTTATAAGCCCGGTTTTTAAGGGGGGTGATATGCGAGGTCGGCTCGACGTTGGCAGTTCCGTCGACTGGACGGCCCAGGTGGGTGTGGATATTGAATTGGGTCGCGATAGCAACTGGTTATTAAATGCTTCTGTTATGTACGTAAACGCAGATCCAGAGTATGAGCTGGGGTTTAATTGGAACAGTTTAGACAATCAAGTTATTCCTGTGCGTGAAAGGAAAAGTTTGAACTACGATTCCTGGATTTATAATCTCGGTTTTGGGTATAGGTTTAATTTGTAAACGGCTATAAAGCTTACCTGCGCATTTCCTTTGTTAAGTTTCAATGTTGGGGTGTATTTTGGTGAACGAGAACTGGCTAAAGCTGGGGCCAAAATATCCCCATACTGCCGCGACCATTTGCGTTATCGCGCTGGCGATTACTGTGGTTATATAATACGCACAGGCTAACTCTACCTGAACACAAGTATGATTTGCTTGAATGCAATTTTTGCGATAAAAACCGCACTGACACCCTTCATTCACAGCCCAGGGGTGTCAGTGCTTTTATACTGCTTAGAGGCAAGTATGGCTAGTCTTGCGCTCTGCTCTTCAATTCATCGAACTTGAATCATCGCTCGGAGGTTTAGGAGGCGGGCCGTCCTCAAAGGCTTGGGCGTTTTGCTGGTTTTCTGGTTGCTGGGCTTTTTTTACTGGGGGTAAGACCTGCTCAACTCTAGTCAGTTCGCCACCATCGCGGGCCACAATATATAGCCTTATGCTACCGTCTTCCATCCATACCGGCGTGACAGCGAAAATTTCACCCAGGTGAACCGTTTGCAACGATTTACATATTATTTCTAACCTTTTTATACTCTCCT
>JAHZJJ010000027.1 GCA_022600975.1 Gammaproteobacteria bacterium | reverse complement strand
TTACGTTGGCATAGTGCGAACACGCAAACGCTTGCAACGGGCAGAACACCGGGTGAACCTATTGCAGCGGGAAATCCGCGAATATTACGCCAATTACCGCATTACCAGTGATTTGATTGAGTTACGCAATCTTGCCATTGTCGCCGAATTAAGCATTCGTTCAGCCTTGGAGCGTCGCGAGAGTCGCGGTTTGCACTTTTCGCTGGATTACCCGGATTTGCGCCAATTGGCTATGGATACAGTATTGGTACCAGAAAATTTTGCCAACCAGCGCCAGTTTATTTAGCCTCTTGCTTCAATGGTTGCAAGGCTACTTTCAGCGAGAAAACCTTAAGGCCATTTGCAACTTGCGCCAGTCATCTGGCGCAACTGAGTCTTGTGCCAACACCAGACGCAGGTGGCTTCCACCAGTATCGCGGCCATTAATCACCAGCAGCCAGCGCCAGGTCACCAGCTCACCATAGATTTCAAACTCGCGTTCAGCTCCGTGATAATCGCGCCAAAACCAGCGCCGGTCACGGGTGCTGAGGAGCCCGCGGATGCGCCGCAGGCGGCGGCCTTCCAGTGCCCCAAATCCCAGCACGGCAATGCCTATAGGCCAGGCGAACACCTGGGGTAGGGCGCAATAGTAGAGTAATAGCAGTGATTGGGTAACGATCAACCCAAGGATAATAGCGAAGCTGCGAGAGGGTATTACCACACAATTAAATCGCGCGCTGCGTTCAGCGATGGCTGTGGCGTGGTTGCCCATTGGTATGATCACGAATAATTTGTACTATGCGTTGCAAGTCGGGGTCTGTGGGATTGCTTCGGTGCAGGAGCCAAGTGAACAAATCTTGATCTTCTTGCTCGAGTAGTTTTTCGTAACGCTGTTGGTCTGCAGGGTCTATTGTGTCGTAAACTTTATCCAGAAATGGCAGCAACACCAGATCCAATTCCAGCATGCCACGGCGGCTGGCCCAAAACAGACGATTGCGATTCATACTTCTTTTCCAAACCAGATTAATCTAGCTGCAGTATAACTCAGCCTTGAGAAGTTTTAATCAACGCGGGGCGTTACCGCCGAAGTGTCATGGTTGAAAACGGCACAGCCAGTCCAAAGTATTTCGTTTACAATAAATTTCAGACTTTTTACTCGCAGCGAGCAATAGCATGAATCGACAACAGTGGCGGCAGTTTCTCACTCAGCAAGGTGCCAATTGGCAAGGTGACCAGGCATTGTTTACCGAAACCGATGCCCAGTTGCGTTTGGTTGATTTGACCCCTCAAGGCGCCATCACGGTTACCGGCCCAGACAGTCAAAAATTTTTACAGGGCCAGCTCAGTTGTGATTTGATCACCCTGGCAGATGAGCAGGCAACGCTCGGCAGCCACTGCAACCCTAAAGGCCGAATGATCAGTGCGTTTTATGCACTGAAACTTGCAGCGGACGAATTTGTACTGAGCATGCCCCAGGACTTGGTTCCATTGGCGCTGGCAGCACTAAAAAAATATGCAGTATTTTTTAAAACTGAATTGACAGATAGTGGAGCTAAAGCGGATGACAGTGCAATGCACTGCTTGGGTTTAGTTGGCCCTGGTGCCGGAGATTGTGCAGTAAATATGTTAGTGCTCGACAAGTTGCTGCCCGGTACAGTGGTGCCTTTTGACTGTAATGGGCAGCGGGCGCTGGCGCATATGATTAGCGATTGTCAGGTGGCGCTATGGGTGCCCGCACTACAACTGGCAGATTTGTGGCAACGCCTTGCAGGCAAGCCGGCTATCCCTGCTAGTTACCATCACTGGCAGCAGCAGTTAATTGCTGCAGGCATTCCCCAGCTTCAAACTGCAACCAGTGAAAGTTATATTCCGCAGATGCTCAACCTGCATTTACTCAATGGTGTCAGTTTTAAAAAGGGTTGTTATACCGGCCAAGAGGTGGTTGCGCGCATGCAGTTTCGCGGCGCCACAAAGCGTCGCATGTTTCGCGTCCAGGTCAGTGGAGCATCGGTACCTTCTGCCGGGCAAACTATTTTCACCTCTGGTAGTTCGCAAAGTATTGGCAGTGTTGTACAAGCCTGTGTTGTTGCAGAAGGGGTGCAAATGTTGTCGGTGTTGACTAAAAGTAAAGTGGCTGCGGGCGAGGCTCTACTATTGGAGGATGGCCGACAGCTGGAATTGTTGACGCTGCCCTATGATGGGGATGCAGACCCGCTTGAATGATATTTCATCCTGAGCAGTCTGGTTTTTTTACGATTAATGGTATAGAGGAAGGACAGGGAAGTTGACTTCAATGGTCAATAAAGCACGCGAAGATAATTTGACCTTCTCGGTGAATTTACTTTTAGTGGTTTTTGTGTCGTTATTGATACACGCTATAGCTTTTTTCTTTTTCTACAAAACCATTGGGGCTTCGCCAGGGCTTCTGAAGATAAGCTTTCCAGTATTCTAAAGTAAGCTAGTTTTAACGAGAAGCACTCAAAGCAGGCCCAGGATA
This sequence comes from Gammaproteobacteria bacterium, assembly GCA_022600975.1. Taxonomy (GTDB): domain Bacteria; phylum Pseudomonadota; class Gammaproteobacteria; order Pseudomonadales; family Cellvibrionaceae; genus Microbulbifer. The sequence goes on along the minus strand of JAHZJJ010000027.1, from coordinate 571 downwards.
AAAACCCCGCTTCCAGAGTGATTAAGTTCCGTCTTGTACAGGCTTTGCTGGTTTGGATTTGGCTCATTGTTTTTAATGGCGCCCAACCCATCACTTTAATTGCACTCTTCATAAAAACCGATTACCTTTGAGCACGCTGCGATAACACCTAACGTAAAACCCGGCGCAAGCAACAAGGAAAGGCATAAAAAAACCGTTAAATGTTGTTCTGTAGCCCGCGGGGCGCCGTAGAATTGAAGGCCTCGCGGAAAACCAAAATATTACTAGCTGAAGAAGAACACATCATGATTGTGTGAACTTGAGATAACGCCACCTCCCAGTGCGCTCACACCAGGAGATGGCTAACCCCAAAAGATACTTAACTATCTAGAGAGGCTGTCTTGAATGATACGCTACTCATACGCTCGCCTTCAATAAAGTTGTTTGTAGCGCTGAGCAATTTCACCCGCTCTCACCTTTGGTGCCGGAGTGCGTTGTGGTGTGCCGTGAAAATTGGTGTGGTTCTCTACTTCAGCCGCGGCCCTCCGCCCCCGCTTTGCAAACACTCCGTAAAATAACCTTACATTGAATC
>JAHZJJ010000005.1 GCA_022600975.1 Gammaproteobacteria bacterium | reverse complement strand
TGAACGATCAGGCTGATATGTATCAGCGCTAACAAGCGCATGATATTTGACGTCATTATCGAGCTGTACGGCATTGGTCAATTTCGTGATTAAAGTGGCACCGTTGTTGCCAGGCCTAAACCGATACGACTCCCCTGCATATATAAGCGAGCCGACCAGTTCATCACGGTTTACTGCAACCGTTAGAAAGCCATTTTCCTGTATATTTTCTGCTGAAAATGTAATTTTCTGATAGCCTCTTTCAACCTTGTTCACCTGAAATATAAAGTTTTTATTCTGGAAAAATAATTCAATTTGATCGCTTATAGCAATGTTTCTTATCTCTTTATTGTATTGACCAATTGCTACAGGATTTCCATCCTGTGTAGCCACAATGGAAGTGTGTATTGAGTTAGTATACGAATCAAACAAGGCATATTTTCTGTATTCTTCAGCATAGGAATACGTGGGGATGTAAATAAAAAATATTAAACATAGTATGATTTTTCTCATAATATAAGTTCTCCATGAATACAGCTTAACGTTTTAATTGGTGTGAAATCATGTAAAAATCTGTGATTTTAGGCCCTTTGTGACAAAGATATTACAGCCGCTACCAGTGATTTTATCCTACAGTTTGCTTGCACTACGATTACACGCTTATCTACAGAAAATATCAACTACCAATTAAGATAAATACATGACTAACCAGCTAAAGAATGATTAACACGCAATAAATATATCCCCAATCATTCTTCGGTATGTAGCAATGCTTTTAAAGGCACCTCTATAAATTGCTTTTTTGGTATTTGGCAACACCAATTCACGGGGGCTTCAGGGCAATAAAATTGAAAAAAGCACAATTTATAGAGGTACTCTTAATGCAGTAAAATGTATCACAGTGTTATATAAATCCGCCATTGTTGGCTTTAATGCACGGATCCTGCTATGGCTTCTCGTGGATGCTCTGCTCAATGGGGCACTGGTTTATGGATTTTAGCCACCACTGCGAGGCCAACTACTCTTTGATTCACCTCAAATAATCGTATCAGTCCACAGCCTCTATTTTGCAAGTGGGAGCCCTGATAAAAAATAGCGTGCGCGAAATTAAGGAAAACATGAAGATTTGAAACATCGTCAAAATTAAAGCAGAATGACTTAAAACTTAGGCTGTGCCAGTGGTGTGCACTGTAATATTAACGCCGTGTATAAAAATGTTAGCCTGATCAACTCTCTGTCAATAAGGTGGTTCTGTGCGTGTTCTCGGAAATTTTCTTTGGTTTATTTTGGGCGGCTTCATCATGGGGCTGTGCTGGTGGCTTGTCGCTCTGATTGCATTCATCAGTATTATTGGTATCCCCTGGGGAAGGGCGTGCTTTGTTATTGGGAATTTCTCTTTTTTTCCCTTTGGCTCTGAAGCAATTTCGCGCAAAGAGCTAACCCTTAATCAAGATATTGGCACCAGTGGCTTTGGTTTGGTCGGTAATATTATTTGGTTTGTGCTTGCAGGATTTTGGTTGGCTATTGGCCACCTAGTTTCTGCTATTGCATGTTTTATCACTATTATAGCTATCCCTTTTGGCATTCAGCACTTGAAGCTTGCTGGTATCTCCTTGTCGCCAATTGGACAAACCATTGTTAGCAAAGAAGTTGCACAAGCTGCGCGAATGAAAAATGCAGATGCCACTGTATCTCAAATGCGGGGCAAGCCTTAGTAAAACAGGAATAGCTCTAGCAAATATAATTACAGCCAACCAGGAACAGCACTGCCTTTGAATAACCTCTCAGCTGCTTTAATAACTGCTGTAGCTTGGTAAGCTTTTACCAACGCGAGGATACGGGGGTCATTCTGATTGTCTTCTCTGGCAACTATCAGGTTGACGTAAGGAGACTTTTTATCTTCTACAATCAATGCATCTCTGGAGGGCAGCAGATTGGCTGGAACCGAATAGGTTGAGTTAATAAAAGCTAGATCCACATCATCTAAAGAGCGCGGTAGCTGTGCGGCATCCAGTTCAATGAATATTAGTTTTTTGGGGTTGTCTATAATATCTGCTGGGGTTGCCTCCAGGTTCGATACGTCTTTCAGAGTGATCAGCCCCTCTTTATGCAACAAAAGCAGCGTGCGCCCTTCATTACTGGGGTCATTGGGGATGGCAATTTGGGCTCCCTCTTTCAGCTGATCTATATGGGTAATTTTTTTGGCGTAGGCGCCAATCGGGTACACAAAAGTTTTTGCTACAGCGGCCAGCTTAAAGCCTCGGTTCTTGATCATAATGTCAAGATAGGGCTTATGTTGATACGCATTGACATCAATACTACCATCGGCAAGGGCAATATTTGGTGAAACATAATCAGAAAACTCGACTAGCTCTACGGCAAAATCACCGTTTTTTTTCAAAGCCTCAACGGCCACTTTCATAACATCTGCTTCTGGCCCTGCCATAACGCCTATTTTAAGGGGGGCATTTTCCATAGCGGATTTATCTCCACACCCTGCCAGAAACACCGCGGATGCCATAAAAACAGCGACAGCCATTGCTTTAATTCCTTTAATTGACCTCATACTACAATCTCCAAATCTACTGATTTTTGTCATAAAAACGCTGCATGCGATCACCCGCTGCTTGAATCAATTGCACAAGGGCAATTAACACAATCACGGTAGCCAGCATGATGGCACCGTCAAATCGTTGATAGCCATAACGAATACCCAAATCACCCAGGCCTCCACCACCAATAGCACCCGCCATTGCTGAATAGCTGACCAGAGTGACCGATATGATGGTCATGCCATTAATAAGCCCCGGGCGCGCCTCGGGTAACAATACACGCACCACAATTTGAAATGGGCTGGCCCCCATCGACTGGGCGGCCTCAACCAGGCCTAACGGCACTTCATTTAATGCCCCTTCCGCGATACGCGCAACAAACGGAATTGCGGCAATTGTTAAGGGTACAATGGCGGCAGTGGTGCCTATGGAGGTTCCTGTTAGCAAGCGAGTAAGGGGGATAATGGCGACCATCAAAATAATAAAGGGGATAGAGCGGCCAGCGTTAACAATGCTAGCAAGGCAGGTATTGGCAAGGTGATTTTCACTGATTCGCCCAGGACGGGTAATATAGAGTAGTATCCCCAAAGGAATACCCAGCAAAAAGCTTAGGCTCCCGGAAGCGGCTACCATATAGAGGGTTTCCCACAAAGCTTGCAACAGCAAGGCCCATGCGTTAGCAGACATAACCCAATACCTCCACTTTTAATCTTGCCTTTAAATACTCTAATGCTGTTTTTGTTGCCTGCTCATCACCGAGTATTTCTACCATCAAAAATCCCAATCGTTTATTGCCTACGGATTCAATATCTGCTTGGAGCACAACAAAATCTACGTTACAGGCTCGTGCCGTTTGCGTGATGAGTGGGTCGTTGGTGGTGTCGCCAACAAAAGTTATTCTCACCACTGGGCGCGATCCAGATATCGGCTTCTGTTTGAGGTGGTGTTCTATTTCTGAGACCGGTTTTTCATGAGTGGCACTGCGTACAAACTTACGAGCCAGTGCCGTTTTGGGGTTAACAAAAAATTCTTCGACGGTGTTTTCTTCAACCAATTTACCTTGGCTCAAAATGGCAACCTGATCGCAAATAGATTTCACTACATCCATTTCATGGGTAATCATCAGGATGGTGATCTTAAGTTTGCGGTTGATATCTTTTAATAGCGCAAGGATAGAACTGGTAGTTTGCGGGTCCAGTGCCGAGGTGGCCTCATCGCATAGTAAAACCTGTGGCTTACTGGCCAGGGCTCTGGCAATTGCCACCCGTTGCTTTTGCCCACCGGATAACTGAGTAGGGTAGTGATTACGCTTATCTTCAAGGCCAGTTAATGTCAGCAAGGGCGCAACGGTAGCCTCAATGGCCACTTTTGACTGCTCCGTCAATTTTAATGGCAGAGCGATATTGTCAAATACTGTTCGGCTCGACAGCAAATTAAAATGTTGAAAGATCATGCCCATTGTGTGCCGAGCTTGTCTCAACGCCTTTTTTGATAGTTGCATCAAATCCTGTCCGTCAACAATCACGGCACCGGAAGAGGGTGTCTCTAGCAGGTTCACACAGCGAATAAGTGTACTTTTTCCGGCTCCACTGGAGCCGATAACGCCATAAATCTTGCCCCTAGGCACATAGAGGCTTACATTATTTAGCGCAGTGACATTTCCCCCATCAGAGACAAATGTCTTAGTTAGCTGTTTTAACTCAATCATCGGTCCTCCAAGGGCTTTATAGATTTGACCTTAAAAGTGGACGGGCAAAAAAAAACCACCCCAGCTAAATGAGAGTGGTTTTTGCATTCAATCTATGAAAACCCTTCTTTTAGCTAGATTTATTAAGCGCCCGCAATCCGAAGTCAAATCAGCGCAGCCGTAAAATTATCGAAAAGTCAAAACAATGTCAAGTAGTAAATTGTTCTTTAAGCATCAAATAATATCCATAAATATCAACGGCGATGGATTATATTGGCCACTGCCCTCTCTAGTTTTTTCATGCCTACTTGAATGTCGTCATCAGGAATAATTAGCGAAGGGGTCATCCTTAGCACGTTTGGCCCAGCCATTAACAGCATTAAGCCTTCTGTCTCTGCGGCAGCTATAAATTTGTTGGCCATGCCATGCCATGGTTGATTGAGTTCTGCACCGATCAGTAACCCTTTGCCACGAATATCAGAAAATAAATTGTACTTTTTATTAATATGCGCTAAACATTCTCTAAATAAGTTGTATTTACGGGATACATTTGTTAGTAGTTGACTTTCGCTAATAATGCTAAAAGCTTCTAGGGCAACCGCGCAGGCTAGTGGATTTCCACCATAAGTGCTTCCATGGGTGCCGAAACTTAAGCTGTTTGCTATATGGTGGGTTGTTAGCATGGCAGCCACAGGAAAGCCACAGCCTAATGCTTTGGCGCTAGTCATGATATCGGGAATTATACCATTATCCATATACGCATAAAGTTGCCCTGTTCTGCCCACGCCTGTTTGTATTTCATCGACTATCAACAATGCATCATACTGTTGGCACAGTTGCTGGGCGCCCTGTAAAAAGGTGGGATCAGCGGTTATGACTCCACCTTCTCCTTGAATAATTTCCAGCACTACTGCACATGTTTTGTTCGAGATTGTTGCTTTTAGTGCTTTTAGGTCATTAAATGGAACATGTCGAACGCCGCTTGGTAGAGGTGCAAAACCGGTTTGATATTTAGCTTGGCCGCCAACGGTGACGGTAAATAGGCTGCGCCCGTGAAAGGCATCTTGAAATGCAATAATTTCATTTTTTTCAGAGCTAAACTTATCATAGGCATACTTGCGAGCCAGTTTAAAGGCTGCTTCGTTTGCTTCAGCACCTGAGTTACAGAAATATATTTTATCAGCAAAGGTCAGCGATACCATTTTCTGAGCAAATGCAAGTGCTGGCTCATTGGTATACACGTTGCTTAAATGCCATAGCTTTTCACTTTGATCTTTCAATATTTTGAGTAATTCTGGATGACAATGCCCCAATGCATTAACGGCGATGCCTCCTGCAAAGTCGATATATTCATTACCTGATTGGTCCCAAATACGGGATCCTTCCCCCCGCACTGGAATCATTGCTTGGGGTGCGTAATTAGGCACCATGATTTCATTAAACGTTTGGCGGGTTAACCTAGATTTATTCATGCTGTCACATTCATTAGTTTATTTTTGGTTGTGTAGTTTGAAAAAAGAAATATTTTCATCAAAATAACATTTACTGAAAGGGGTGGTGCAGAAGGCGCTGGTTGAGTGTAAGCGTTACTTCGCATAGTAAAATAATCATCTTGGATAATATAAATTTAGCAGCTTATTCATTAATGAGACCAACTGTACAAGTATTTTATTTTTAGATTGTTCTATAAAAAAGTGATCTCCTGGGAATTGCATTAACGAGCACTCTACAGATGAAAGTGCGTGCCAGGCAGCTAGATGATTCATTTTTATTTCAATATCTTCTTCGCCATAAAATACTATAATTGGGAATGGCATTTTTATTTCTTTTGCTAGATAAGTTTCTGCAATTTTAAAGTCAGCCCGTAATAATGGCATTAAAAAATCCAATAGTTCTTTGTTGCTCAATATCTCTTTTGGTGTACCATTTAACTGTTCTAGCTCTTTAATAAACGTGTCTTTAGGTAAGTTGTGAAGGCAACGTTTATTGGTTGATATATACGGAGCTTTACTGCCAGAAGCGACAAAGTATGCAGGTAATTGCATGCCAGCAAGCTTTAATTGGCAACAAAGCTCATAGGCTACTCTGCTTCCCAGGCTGTGTCCAAAAAATACATAGGGTGTTTCAGTAATAAAATTTCTATGTTGCATCAGCTCCTTAATAAGAGGCTCCATAGATTGATGAGGAGGCTCTGATATGCGTGATCCTCTTCCTGGCGGTTGAATGAATACCAGTTCAACGTCATCGTTAAATTGGTTGAGCCACGAGGTATAGGTGTTTATATTGCCTCCAGCGAAAGGGAAGCAAAATAAGCGAATTTTTTTATTTATTTTTGGTTTTGGGATTACCAGGATTTTATTGCCCATTAGTTGCCTGTTAAATAAAATAATTTTCGATATTCTTGCGCGGCATTCTATTGTGCTACGCAATCAGTTCAGAAACTGATTGCGGGCATAAAAAATTCCATTTTTAATGAAGCTTGAGTCGAGGTTTTACAAAGCGATTGGCATTGCCAATCAGGTATAACAACGTAGCCTTGGGCCAGCCGTGTAAGGCCGCTAGGTGCATACGGTACAAAGAGCGATAAGCAAAGCCTGCGAAACGCCCTTCAATAATAAGGCTGCCCTTTACCAGTGAGCCCATTAAGCTACCTACCGCCGCGGAATGGCTCAATGATACCAAAGAGCCACGGTCTCGGTAGAGGTACTCTTGTTGTTCGCCCCCTTCAATCAGTGCCATTAAATTATGATAAACAGTCTCGGCCATTTGCTGCGCGGCCTGGGCGCGAGGAGGCACTCGGTTGCCTGCGCGATCAATACATCCGGCGCAATCACCAAGTGCAAATATCCGCGGGTCTGTTTTACTTTGCAAGGTATTTTGTACTGTAATTTGGTTGAGTTTATTGGTTTCCAGCCCATCTAACTGACACAGTAATTTGCTAGCTTTGATACCTGCGGCCCACACTCGAATAGAGGCAGTAATGGTTTCACCAGTAGTGGTAATGAAGCCGTTGTCTGTAGCTTTGCCGATCTGGCAGTTAGTCAGTACACGCACACCCAGCCGCGATAACTCGCGCTCGGCGTTGGTGCCAAGCCTCGACGGCAACACGGGCAGCAGGCGTTTGCTAGCCTCAATCAAGGTCAACTCTATGGCACCGTTGGCAATGTGCCCGTAATAGCCCATTTGCCGGTTAGCATCCACCAATTCTGCGGCCAGCTCCACACCTGTGGCGCCGCCGCCGACAATAGCAATCTGTACCTTATCTTTAACCTTGGTTTCCAGTTGAAGAAATTTATCCAGCAGGTGCTGATGAAAGTTTTGCGCTTGCGCCGAGCTATCGAGAAATTGGCAGTACTCGCGTATGCCGGGTATGTTGAAATCGTTGCTCTCACTGCCGAGCGCCACTACCAAATAATCGTATTCGAGTGTGCGTTCGGGTACCAGAAGATTACCGCTGCGGTTGCGAACCTCTGCCAGCTCTATGCGTTGGTTTTTTCGATCTAGCCGCGAGAGGCTGCCCAATTCAAACTGAAACCCATTGGCTCGGCCGTGTACTTGGTATTCCAGTGCGTCTAAACCAGAGTTGAGCGCACCGGTGGCAACCTGATGGAGTAGGGGTTTCCAGATATGCGTACGATTTTTATCGACAAGCGTAACCTGTGCTTGTGGTTCTTTTTTTTGGCGCTTGAGCACGGGGGAGAGGTTAAAATGCTTGCCGAGGCGGGTAGCCAGTTTGAGGCCACCGGCACCACCGCCAACAATAACAATTTTGATCATAAGTGGGTCTTCTTTCTCATACTAAAACTTCAGCTCACCCCCCACTCATACTAATATCAACTTTGAACCAACATTGATGCCAAGGCGCAATGCTTGTCGCGATAATAGTACACAAGTAGGGGGTTCACTAGCATATAAGAGTATTAACAGCAGGTGCCGACGCATATAAATTACCGCCAGCTTGCGCTTTTTATGCGGTTTAATAGCAATATTATCTCAGTGCGTAACACTGTGTACAAGTATTTGCTCAGTTGCTGTGCTAAGTCCTCATAAAAGGTGCTTTGGAGAGGGCAAGCTATAAAGGCGAAGGCTAATTCATAAAGCGCTCACGCCACCATACCAAACTGAGCAACAATAAGAGCGTGAGTGCCGGCCAGCTTCTTGGTATTGGCCGTCGAGCGGGTACCGTTATAATTTCTGGGCCGAGACGGGCGCTGGTCATCTGTTGGGTTTCAGCCTGCGCTAGGCTTTGTTGCCAAAGTGCCCAGTCTTGTTCGGCAAAGATATAAAATCTGTGCGCATTATTTCCATTGATATGATACCAACCAGCTTCTTTGGGCCAGAAGGAATAACAGGGGCCTATAGCACTTAGCCTCGCAGTAACAGCCGGTTCGGCCGCTAATATTTGTTGTGCCTTTTTTGTATATTTCATTAGTTTTGGCGAGCTATCGGTAAAGCCTGAGCTACACAACGAAATCCTTCGCCCGGCGCGAGGAAGTTTTGTAGTTAGTGAAACTGGCGTATGACGGCCAAGTTGCGCTAACTGATGGTCCAGTACCGTCTTCCATAAACGGCTGTATTGTTCCGCAAAGCCACTTGTAAGCCAGCGATAACTATCGGTAAAGAGTATAAAGCCCAGGTTGTTACCTGCAGTTTCATGTTGCCAATAAAGCGGGGTGCCATCTTGTGCTTGCAGCTGCACTTTTTCTAGGTTGTGCTGAGGGCGATAACCGCTGTGTTTCAGGGGTGGAGGTGTCTGATCAATGGAGACTGAGGCTGCAACCTGGGTAATCGGCCCGGATTTAAGTGGCATGTTTTGAGTGTTTGTATAAGTGATAAACGCTTCCGGGCTATCTGCCATCACTAGCCACAGCAGAGATTTTTCTCTGGCCAGGTAATTTAGCTGGCGTCGCTGGCTGGCTTTTAACTGGGGCCAGAGTCGGCTATCGAGTATAAAAAGCTCAAAAGCCTCCGTGGCGGCGAGCGGATTTTTTTCTTCAGAGGCAAAATAGTTGCTTGATTCACGCCTTTCTATCTCTGGTGCCAATTGAATGATGCTTTCAAGTGGCACATTGGCTTGGCGTAACCAGCGGGATAGGGCAGCGGTTTCAAACGATGGTCGCGTTAACCAGAGTAGTGTTTTGGGTGGTTGGGCGTTGTGTACCAGCACTGGAACCGGTTCAGTGTAGGTTACCGGGTTGTGGTCGGTTCCGGTTTTAATTTCCAGCCGGTATAGCTGCGGGCCACTGAGTTTGGGCACATTGGTCAGCGCAACCTGTATTTTTTCTCCAGCTTTGGTAACAACACGCTTTACAGGAAAATCAAAGGGGTCTTTTAGTGTGATGTATACAGGCTGATCAACGGTATCACGGGTGGTTATTTTAAGCTGTAGAGTATCGCCCAGGGTTAACTGCTGTTGCCAATCGAACTCCCATCCTTTGGCCGATGAAATTGTAGTATTTTGTAGCCTCAGTGGTGGCAGATCCCAGAAGGCATCTCGCCGCAACCCATTGCCGCTTACCTGTAAATTTTTCAATGTAGCTATTGGTCGGGGCGGTGAAATAGTGGGTTTACTTTCTGTTTCAGTGTGAAGTACTGCCTGCTCTAATGGGCTCTGCAGCAATGGCGGCTGCCACAATATCCATACTAAGCCCCATATAGCCACTTGTATCGCCCCATTGCCAATGCGTTGTGTGCGGCTTTGCTGGCGGTGCGCAACTAAAATCAGTGAAATAGTGGTGGCAATCACACAGAGAACGGCTACCCAAAGATGCATCAATTTGACTCTCCTCTGGTGTGCCGATTTTGCAGCCAATGGCTGAAGCTTCCCCTGTCGTTGCGTTCATAGGGCAAAGCGGGGTTGGCGTGGGGTTTGGGCAACAAGGTATATAAAAATTGAGTCAGTTGTTGTTGGCAATCCTCACACTCCGGTTGTTGCTGGTACAGGCGCAGGAGTTTTGATAATTTTATTGTTTGTTGTGGTTTTTGTTCATCCTGGGTTAGCTGGTAAATTTCATCCATAGTAGCTTTAGCTAGCCTGTCACTATTGCGTAGGTTATTAAGTATCCTACGAAGCTTTTGCTCTTTGCTAGGCTTGTGTTCGCTGTGTTGATATGGTGGCTCAACCGTAGTGCGCTCACCGCTGAGGCGGCGGGATTCGTCTATGGATGGTGGCTCAAAACCAACCCGCTGCAGATAAATCCGTGAGGCCTGTTGCACCTCTTTGATAAAACGCAATGCGCGTTGTTGATGGGGCAAAGAGTCCTCAGGTTCAATGATTGCAAGGTCGCGCCAAGCATCCCACATCGCATTTAAGGCTTTGCGCAATAATTCCTTGGTTTCAGGGTCGAATATTGTGGCATGGTCTGTATGATCATGTTGATGCCCTGCGGCGGCGATAACACCTCCGGCATGGCCGAATTGAGTTTCATGCCCTGCTGTATCAAATTCGTGTTTATCCTCTGAGTGTTGCTCACTGTCATTGTGTTTCAGTGCTGAATCTTCTTCACCAAGAAAACGACCGTAACGCATCCTTAGTAAATTTTGCTCTTTGGCAAGGGCTTCAGAGCGCTGAATGAACTCTGGCTCTTTAAGTTGTTGTTGCTCTTCGAGCAGGGCTTCGGTATCAATAATCAATTGTCGCTGGCTGCGAAAGTATTCTGGTAGAATTTTGATTGCCATACCTTCACTCTCGCTAATACCAAAAATTTGATCTTGGGGCCAGCGTAAAATAAACCTTCGGCTCTTTGCCAGATTTGGTGTTGGTTGACGGTTGTCCACTGCCTGAAGCTGCCAGTAGAGCTCATCGCCCGGCGCTATCTTGTAGCGCTCTATAGGAATATTGAAACGATAGTATTTTTTTCCATTTTTTACACTCATTGGCTCTAAACTGATCTGTTCATCCCGGAAACGTAGATTTTCTCCGTCCCCGCTGGTGAGGGTAATTAACAACTTGGTAGCCACTACGGCAAAATCATCGCTTACTTCTACCTCTATGGGTGTCAGAGTCGATGATTCTGCTTGTATTTCGGGTACAACGGTTATTTGATCCGGCGCCTTGTTAAAGATGAACTCTGGAGTGGTATCTTGCTTGATACGAATCGTGTGCATGCCCGGTAAAAGGGTCGTTTGGTCTTTTTGATTGGCGGTTAGTTGATAAAAATCTTCTTTATTCGCTATTCTGGTTAATTGCCAATTTTTACTTGGTACCGTGTCTACCGCACTAAACGAATAATTTTTTTTGCCTGCCAGCATCTCAAGTTTGTCAGCTGGCTTATTGAGCTGAACATTCCACTTCATAGTACTGCCAGCTAACGCATCTACCTGCAGTGCTTGTGTCTGTGCAACCAAACAGGTGTAACTGGGTGGGGTTATCAGTGTTGTAGCCTCAACTATAGAGATTTTAGCCAGCTGCTGATTGTTGACAGAGCGCTTAATCATGCCATCGGTGGAGCCCGTGAATACCCAGTGTAAAAGGGTGAATAACAGTAGCCCTGAACACACTATGGTGGTGGCTAAGACAAGGCCGCGGTGCCATGGGGGGAAGAGGTTTTGTAGCTTTTTCGCCGTTTGCAGTTGCTGTAGTACCTGCGTGATACGTGATTGCTGTAGTTGTTTCAGAGCGCTTAGATGGTGGCGTGGGGTATGCAATAGCTGGCTACTATCTTGTAACTCTGGGAATTGTTGGTCGAGTTTCTGGCACAGTTCATGGGTTGAAAGACGCCAATTTTTATCCAAGCCCAGGGCGAGTATTAGGACACCAAAGCAAGCAACCAACAACCACGCTGACCAGCCAAACTGTGAGATACCTAGAATCTCCAGGGGGAAACTGAGTAGGGCATATAAACCATAAGGCAGCAAACAGCGAATACGCCAGTAAAGCTGTAATTGCTCCATGGTTGCTGCTGCCCTATCCATTTTGACGGGGTTTCCTGATTAAGGGGAGTGCGAGTGCGAGGATACGTTCTAGTGTCAGCAGTAACAGCAATGAGATTAATAACAGTTTTTGCACCCCTTCATAGCGCGATGTTTGCACTAGGCTATCGTGAATGATGCTTGCGGGGGGTGCGTCGATAGACCAGCTGCCACGGTTGTTATGTTGTAGTACCCAGTCTTGATTTACCCACTGCTGCCAGAGCCTTTGAGGTAAGTCTAAATGATCAAAAAAATCTTTGTGATCCCAACTGTGCTCATAGCGCAGCCAGCTGCCGCGACCAATTGCTGCCGCATTGGCAATTGGGCTGCTTGCGCTTTGTAGGTTAACAAATTCCAGCGCAGCGGAAGGCTGCAGCCGTGGGTCGCTAATCAGCAGGCCGCCAGTGCGTACAAAGGTTAACAGTTTGTCGGGTAGTATTTCAGCACGATTGTAAATCAGCCAGTCAATGGTTTTTGCAGAGGGGGCCACATTGGCCTCAAGTGACTGTAAGCGGAGTTTTGGCAGTTTGGCTTGCAAGGCTTTAAATAACGGCGCTAACCAGTCGGGCCTCTTACCTATGATTGCGATACGGGGGAGCGCAGGTTTTTCTGCCGACGCTTTGTGTAGCGCATGCCACTGCCAGTGGGGGCTGATGGTGAGTGCGTTGTGCCCGCTGGGATTGATGGCATTATTTAGCAAAATATGCGCATGACGAAAGTTGGGTTGATCGGCGAGGTTAGATAAGGCTCGCCAGTTTTCAGCTGCGGGTGGTCGGGTTTCATCAATCCCAATGGGTTTGGCCTGTAACCAAAAAACCCGCTCGGGTGTCGCGTTCAATTGTGGCAATGCGTCGTCTAAAAATGTTTGTAATTGCGCTGTCTCAATACGTGGGTCTACCAATAGCAGCGGTTCTTTAAATATAGCCGTGGTCTCGTGTTTTAAGAATGGTTTTGCCAGTAACAGAGCGAGCAAAATGATAATGAGTAGGCGCAGTAGTAATAGCCAGTAGTTATGCAGTTGTAAGCGCCGGTACTGTTTCTGCAAATCTTTTTTTAACCAATGGGCGGCGGCGAAGGTGATTTCTTGGGTTTTATTACGGCGCCATAGGTGAATCAACAGTGGAAGCGCCAATGCTGAGAGCAGCCACAACCATTGGGGGGATTGCCACAGCACACCGAGCCACTGCATTTAGCTAACCCCGCTGTGGGTGTGTATAAAGTTGCGCAAAGCGTGTTGAAGCGGTTGCTCGATGGCAATAGAGGTCAGTGTGCATTCATGGGCATTAAAGTGTGCAGTGAGTTTTTGTTGTGCGCTGCAAAATGCTTGCAGATAGGCTTTGCGTTGCTGTTTTGCATTAACTTCCAAGCTTCTTCCAACTTCCGGGTTGCGAACTTTTAACGCCTTGTCAAAGGGAAAGGTTTGCTCTGCTTCTATTAGCAATTGCAGGGGTAAACAAGGGCGTTTGCCAGCAAGTAGGTGGGTGGCAAAATCGCTGATTTCACTTTCTGTTTCAAAAAAGTCACTGACCAAAATTACTTGGCAGGGTTGTTCAAAATACTTCCAGATATTGGTTAACTGCCGTTTTTTGGGCCAGTGGCCGCGGGCTTCTAACTGTTCTAGTGTTCGTGCAAGCCTGCGGTGGTGTGGCTGGCCCCGGCCTTCGGGCAGGTATTGGGTATTTTGGTCGCAGAGGGTTAACAGTGAAAAACTATCCCCTTGAAGATTTAGTAGCCAGCAGAGGGTGGCAATCCAGCACTTGGCGTAATGCAATTTATTGAGCTTGGGCGCTGTGAAGCTGGCTTGGGTCATGGAAGCACTGGTATCGAGCACGATGCAAACATGCATCTGGGTTTCCCGCTCGGCCTCGCGGACAAAATAGCGGTCTGAACGTGCAAATAATTTCCAATCGATATGACGAATAGGGTCGCCAGCCTGATAGCTGCGATACTGTTGGAATTCAATCCCGGCGCCGCGGAGCTGGCCGCGTTGCAAGCCGAGCAGCATACTTTGGGCACTGTGCCGAGAAAACCACACCAGATCGCGGCTACTGGCTAATACTTGGGGGTCCAGTAGTTGCAAAATTTAACCTCGGCCCGGTTCCGGCACTGTGTCTTGAAGTTCGCGCAACACTTGCAGCATATCAATTCCTTCGGCCTGCGCCTGAAAACTGAGCAAAATGCGGTGGCGCAGCACTGGCAACAGTAGTGCTTGTATGTCTGCACGAGTTACGGCGAGGCGCTGCTGCAATAGTGCGCGCGCTTTGGCTGCGAGAACCAATGCTTGACCGGCTCGTGGGCCGGCGCCCCATTTAATCCATTGTTGTAATTTTTTATTTTCACTGAGGTTGGCACGGGTCGCACGCACTAGGGCAACCACATAGTGGAAAAGGTCATCGCTAATATGGATTTCGCGTACCAATTGCTGGGCTGTATGCAGTTTTTCGGCGTTCAGGCAGGGTACTGGCTGTGCCAATTGGGCGCCAGTTGTAGCGCGGAGGATGTTAATCTCTTCTTGCTGTTGGGGGTAGTCGATATGAATATTGAGCAAAAAGCGATCCAATTGCGCTTCCGGCAATGGATAGGTGCCCGCCTGCTCTATGGGATTTTGTGTTGCCAGCACAAAATAGGGCGAAGGTAGCTTCATGGTTTGCCCGTTTGCGGTGACGGAATATTCTTGCATCGATTCCAGTAAAGCCGCTTGGGTTTTTGGCGGTGTGCGGTTGATTTCGTCGGCGAGCAAGATATTGGTGAAAATAGGGCCTTGCTGAAATTTGAAAAATCGTTTGCCGGTGCTGTGATCCTGTTCGAGTATTTCACTGCCGAGAATATCCCCAGGCATTAAATCGGGGGTGAACTGAACGCGCTTAAACATTAGTTCGGTGCAATCGGCCAGGGTTTTAACCAGCAATGTTTTGCCGAGGCCGGGCACACCTTCCAGCAGCGCATGCCCCTGGGCCAGCAAGCAAATCAATAGTTGTTCTACGACTTGCTGTTGGCCAATGATTGCCTTGCCAATTTCCTGTCGCAGCTTGTTGAAGCTATTGATCTGTTCATTGATAGTTTCTTCAAGGGTTGTGTCCATGGCAATTTAACTCGTTAAGGCGTAGATGACGATATTAACCCCGAAGCGGGTATTGTCGGTGGCAAGCCAGCGTTTGTTGCGGTAGTCGTAATCCCACTCACAGCCAAAGTCTTTATTGCTGTACAACACGGCGATACGCCCGTTGACAACAATGGCTTTGAGATAATCGTGCACCAAATCATCCCCCCAGCCGTTTAATTCAAAACTGGTGACTGGCAGCTCATCGAAGGAAAAAAAGCAGTGATACAACGGGTGATCTTTGGGCAGTTTTTCTAGGCTGCCATTGCCGAACAAACTTGTCATTTGAGATTCGAACGATTTGGCGAAGAGACCATCGATATCGTGATTGCAGTCGTCGACAAACACAAAGCCACCGCGATTGACGTAGTCGCGAAAATTGCGGGCTTCCGCAGTGGTAAATTGCACCAATTTGTGCCCGGCCAAATAACAAAATGGGGCTAGCAGCATTTTCTTGTCTGCAAGGGGCACTATACGCTCGTTGGGATCAACCTTGAGGTTGGTGTATTCCACCATTGAATTCAACAGATTTGAGGGCATGCGCTGATCCACATCCCAATCACCGGATTCATACATTAGCCGCGTGAAATAAAAATCGTAGTGTGTCTGTGGCGCCGATTCTGCGCGCAGGGCAACAGGTAGCGTTAGGGCACTACCGCCGAGTAGCAAAGTGCGCAGGAACTGTTTGCGGGTCAGCGGCATGGGTACAGCAAACTATTTTGGCCAAAGGGAGCAGAGCGCTAGCCGCGTCTCTGCGGTTTATACAAGTGCGATATAGGCCAAGCCCAGATCGCACTGATTGGTTTATCCGAGCTTGCGCTTGGTGTTAATTACATTAACGCCGTCGAAACGGGTTGTCGAGCTGCCGTGTGATACCGCACTGACCTGGCTCGGCTGGCCCTTGCCGTCAAAGAAGGAGCCACCGAGACGGTAGTCGCTCTGATCACAAACCTGGGAACAAGAATTCCAAAATTCCTGGGTGTTTGACTGATAGGCGACATCTTCTAGCATCCCTGTGATTTTGCCGTTTTCTATTTCATAAAACAGCTGGCCGCCGAATTGGAAATTGTAGCGTTGTTGATCAATGGAGAAGGAGCCGTCGCCAACAATATAAATGCCTTTTTCCACATCCTTGATCATGTTGTCGACACTGAGAGTTTCCTTGCCGGGCAGCAGCGATACATTGGCCATGCGCTGAAATTGAACACTGGACCAGCTGTCGGCATAACAGCAGCCGTGGGATTGCTTTTGTTCCAACATATGTACCTGATCGCGGATGGCTTGGTAATTAACCAAAACACCGTCTTTGACTAGATCCCAGTTGGTGGTTTTGACCCCTTCATCGTCGTAGCCAACGGCACCGAGGGAGCCCGGCTGCAGCTTGTCGGCAACCAGATTGACCTTGTCGCTGCCATATTGAAATTTACCGCTGCGCCATTTGTCGATAGTGGCAAAGGAGGTGCCAGCATAGTTGGCTTCGTAACCGAGTACGCGATCTAATTCCAATGGATGGCCGACGGATTCATGAATGGTCAACCACAGGTGGCTGGGGTCCAACACTAAATCGTATTTACCAGGTTTTACTGATTTGGCCGTGAGTTTTTGCTGCGCTTGCTTTGCGGCTAGGTGGGCATCTTCGACCATATCGTAGGAATCGCGATAGAGCACCGTTTGCGATTGCAGTTTATCCGCCGCGCGACCATCGAGATATTCAAAGCCGCGGCCGACCGGTTGGCTCAGGCCATTGCGGGTGCGAAAACCACCGCTTTTTTTGTCGATTGCGGTCACCGTAAAGGGTGCCCACAGGCGATGCACATCCTGATCGATATAGGAGCCATCGGTAGAAGCGAAATACTTTTGCTCATTGACTAAAAACAGCATCGAGTTGATAAAGTTGGCACCGGCGTCTAGTGCGGATTTATTGACGGCCATTAACAAATCCACTTTCTCTGCCAGTGGTAACGCCAGCGCATTTTTTTTGATGGGGGTTTTCCACTGAACTTCACCGTGGCCCTTTACTGGTGCCAATTGCACTGGCTCCTGTTGAGATTTAGAGCTGGCTTTAGCGGTGGCGACCGCTTGTGCAGTGGCGCGCGCAATACCGTCGCTGGTCATGTCGTTGGTGGCGGCGAAGCCCCAGGTGCCTTTGGCCAACACCCGTACGCCCATACCGATGGACTCGGTATTGACTACATTATTGACCTTCATTTCGCGGGTAATCACATATTGGTTTAAATAGCGGCCGATGCGGACATCGGCATAGCTGGCCCCCAGTTTGGTGGCAGTATTGAGCGCGGTATCTGCCAACTCTTTTTTTACGGCAATATCCATGCCGCTGTGAGTTAGTTTGGTTTCTGCCACCAGCTTGCCAGAGAGGGGCAGCATAGAAATGCCAAGGCCAGTGCCGCTTAGCTGGAGAAATTTTCTTCTATCCATGTCGGTATCCTCAATTCGCGGTTATACAGCGTCGGAAAGGCTGCTGAAAGTGAAGTCGCGCACTTTTAGTGCGGGGATCATCGCCGAGAAGCCCCACATACCCACCCGCTCGGGGCGCCCCAGCTCTTCGAGGTTATTGAGCATGATGATAGGGCTTTCATTAAAGCGGAAATTTTTGATCGGGTATTTAACTTGGCCATTTTCCACATAAAAGGTGCCGTCGCGGGTGAGGCCAGTTAACAATAAAGATTGCGGATCTACCATGCGGATATACCAGGTGCGAGTTACCAATATACCGCGGCGAGTACTTTTGATTAGCTCTGCGGTGGATTTGTCGCCGCCGATCATAATCAGGTTGTTTGGCTCTGGAATGGCTTTGGCCTTGGTTTGGCTGGCCCAGTAGCGGCTGCGGGTCAAATTTTTCACCACGCCATTTTCAATCCAATCGGTACGTTGCTGGGGCATAAAATCAGAGTTGGCCCAGGGCTGTGCCGGAACATTGGTATCGGCGGGGTCGGAATAAATATGTACGCGCTTGTCGAACAGCTTCTCGCCAATGCGATTGCCCCCGCCTTTTTTGCTCATAAAACTGCGGCCTTCGTCGGCACTGCGGGCACTGTAGTTACCCATCATAAATGCCAATAGACCACTGGCCGCACTGGGCTCGAGAATGACGGTGTATTTGCCCGGTTCCAAGGCGCGGGCTTTTTGCGATTCTACTGCCTTATTAACGGCCGTTTGTGAAGTGGTGCCGGCATGCATTGCGGCAAAATCCGTTACATCGCTCTGGGCCCAGCCAGAACCGAGGCCATTCTCAGTGCGCATGGTGACGGTAAAGTTGGCCGAGGTGGAAGCGTGATAGCCAAACAGGCCTTTGGTATTAGCGACTGCGGCAAATGTCCGTGCGTCTTCCAAATAACCTGCGGCAGTGACCTTTTTCTTTTTCGCCGCGGCAATAGAGTCGGCGGCAGCTTTGGCACGTTCATCTGGGGTTATAGTGGCGGTAGCTTTGGCAAAGCCATTGACGCTAGTATATTTTTGCTCGCCTAATAGCGGCATGGCCTCGGGGTTGTCTGGGGATAATTTAGCCAGCTCTTCGGCGCGGCGCATTACTTTTTCCAGCGCGTCATCGCTGAATTCGTTAATCGTGGCAATGCCGGATTTTTTGCCAAACCGCGCTTCGACCATCAGTTCTGTGTTGTTGACAACACCACTGGTGGAGACACTATTGCGGGCAAAGCGGATATTGCCGGTTTCGCCACCGGTGAGCTGTGCACTGGCTTCTTTGGCACGGCTGTATTTCAGTGTTTTATCGAGAATACGCCGGGCTTCACTTCTGCTGAGAATGGCCATTAGTTTTCCTCCAAAGATTTATTTTTTGCGCAAGTTCGATCAGGAAAGCTTGCGCCGGGTATTAATTACATTGATATTATCAAAGCGGCTAGTGGCACTGCCGTGAGACACAGCGCTTACTTGGCTCGGCTGGCCCTTGCCATCAAAGAAGGTGCCACCGAGTTGAAAATCGCTACTGTCACAGATGGCAGTGCAGGAATTCCAAAACTCCTGGGTATTTGACTGATAGGCGACGTCTTCAACTTGACCGATTATTTCACCATTTTTAATTTCGTAAAACAGCTGACCGCCAAACTGAAAATTATAACGCTGTTGGTCGATGGAATAGGAACCACGGCCAGCGATGTAAATGCCTTTTTCTACATCGCTAATCATGGTTTTAACGGAGTACTTCTCGGTGTTGGGTGCCAGGGAAACATTGGGCATGCGCTGAAATTGCACATTGGACCAGCTATCGGCATAACAGCAACCGTGAGACGCCGGTTGGTTGAGCATATGTACCTGATCGCGGGTTGCCTGATAGTTTACTAGAATGCCTTCTTTTACCAGATCCCAACGCTTAGCCGCCACGCCTTCATCGTCGTAGCCTACTGCACCCAAAGAACCCGGCTGGGTCCTGTCAGCGAAGAAATTGACTTTGTTGCTGCCGTAACGAAATTTTTTACTGCGCCATTTATCTAGAGTGGCAAAAGAGGTACCAGCGTAGTTGGCTTCATAACCTAGTACGCGGTCTAATTCCAGCGGGTGGCCGACGGATTCGTGAATCGTCAGTGCCAGATGAGAGGGCTCCAGTATTAAATCATATTTGCCGGGATCAATGGACTTTGCCGAAAGCTTTTCTTTGGCCTGCTCAGCGGCGAGTATGGCATCTTCGACCATGTCGTAGGAGTTGTTGTACAGGGTGGTTTGGCCGTGAAGTTTATCCTCTTCGCGACCATCCAAATATTCGTAACCACGGCCAACAGGGCTGCTGAGGCCATTGCGTGTTTTGAATAGACCAGTTTTTTTATCTACCGCCGTAACCTGCATCGGTGCCCACAGACGGTGTATATCCTGATCGATGTAGGAACCATCGCTGGAGGCGAAATACTTCTGCTCATTGACCAGATATAGCGATGAGTTGATAAAGCTGGCTCCAGCTTTGAGCGCATTATTGTTTACCTCAAGCAGATAGTCGACCTTTTCGCCAATGGGAATCGCAAACGCATTTTGTTTAATAGGTGTGCGCCAGCTGGTTTCACCCACCCCTTTTTCTGGGGCTAACTGCACAGGTTTGGTTTGATGCTTAGCATTGGATTTAGCCACTGCCACCGCCTGGCGCGCCGCTTTGGCGATGCCATCTGCTGTTAGCTCGTTAGTGGCAGAAAAGCCCCAGGTACCATTGGCAATCACGCGGATGCCGGCACCTAAAGATTCCGTATTTACAATATTTTCAACATTGGTTTCGCGGGTCAGCACGAATTGATTTAGGTAGCGACCAATGCGCACATCGGTGTAGCTGGCCCCTGCTTTGCGCGCCGCACTAAGTGCCACATCGGCAAGTAGTTTTTTTTGCTTGACATCCATTCCGCTGGTTGCGAGTTGCTGGGTTGAAACGGCCATCCCTTGTAGTGGTAATAGGATGCCACCGGCACCAACACCGGCGAGTTTGAGAAATTTTCTTCTTTTCATCGTATTTCCGAACTTCCGCTCGAACAAACATCAAAATATGGCCAAGCGCAGAAGTTTACTTATGTCTATTGTTTACTGTGTGAACAGTGCCTAGGGCCACCTAAGCTAACATAGATCGGTGAGGATATCTAACCTAGGTGTGGAAGTTTTAGCCGGTAGTAAAGTTGGCCTTAAACCTTTGCTTTAGTGCTGTTGTCAGCCACGTTTACTCGTGCGTAACTTTTAATAGCTTAATATTTGATCTGAATGACAATTAACCGATTTTGACCCATTCAGTCTGTAGCTTTTTATGAATATTGCAAAATACCACATAGATTTTTACTTAAAAAATCCTATTAAGTAGCTGATATTCAAAAATTATTAAATACTTGGCAATGTGTAATTTTGCCATATTAAAGGTACCAATTGGAGCCTAAGCCTACGATTTATTTTCGCATCGCATATATTCTAGGCTGATCTCCGGCCGTATGGCGGTGGTTGTATGTTTATTTAGAGCTTTTATAATCGTTGGAGGTAATAGCTGATGTAAGGGGTACTCAATTGTCTCTAGGTGTAAAGTTAGATGCTATAGCTCTAAAAAGCTCAGATAAAAAAGATTATCCGACGTTGATAGAAATTTGGGAGGCCTCTGTTAGAGCGACCCATGATTTCTTGGCAGAAGAGGATATTCTCGCTTTAAAGCCCATTATTCTCGAACAGTATTTTGATGCTGTCCACCTAAAACACGCAAAAGATAACGCAGGTAATCTACTTGGGTTTTGCGGCACAGACCAAGATAATATTGAGATGTTATTTGTGTTACCGGAAGCCAGGGGTTTGGGCGTTGGGTCGTTTTTAGCCTATGACGCAATAAAGCAACATGGCGCGACCAAGGTTGATGTTAATGAACAAAATAGACAAGCCATAGGTTTTTATGCGCATTTAGGGTTTAGAGTTATAGACCGCTCATCACTGGATGGCCAGGGCAAGCCATACCCGCTATTGCATATGGCGTTGGCGGGTGTTGAAAAATAGGCGGGCCGGAGCATGGAGATCGCTGGTTAGCGTATATATCCCCAGCGAATTACCACGCAATTTCACATATGGTGTAGCTTGCGGCGGTACTATTTCTGTGGAGGGAAGGGCTAGTTAAGCATAAGCTAATGGATGCCTCAATATCAAAGTATTTTATTGCACTATTTTTTAAGAGCAACAAGAGATTTTCGCTAATGAGCAGAAAAATAGGAAACCCAAAAGAGCTATTTAACAGTACTCAGTATGGATTTTCTCAAGCAATTTCTGCAAAAGGCAGCCGGATAGTTTCCATTTCAGGTCAGGTAGCCTGGGATGCAAGTCAAGCATTGTCTGGTGTTGCTGATTTATACTCTGAAACTTCTAAAGCTTTGGAGAATCTTCAAATTGCGCTTCAGTCGGTCTCTGCAGGAATTCATGCTGTAATGTCCCTGCGAATCTACATAGTAGATTACAAGCTTAAAGAGTCTGCATCTATTAGCAGAGCACTAAAAGCATTTTTTCCCGAAGGAAACCAGCCTACGGCAACTTGGATCGGCGTAAACTGCCTTGCCAACCCAGATTTTCGTGTGGAAATTGAAGCAATGGCTGTTGTTTCAGATGAATAAAGCCCATAGTTTTAGTTGGCGGTTACCCGAAGCAAGTAGAATATGAGCACAATGTATTTGTAGTTCTGTAATCACAATTATCGGTGCATCTGTATGGCTTGATGGGTGATAAGTAGAAGCATAGCTATTTATAGGGTTTGAAAGCTTGAGTTTAAAAAAGGGTTATTTTTTTGTTAAATTTTTTTAGCTATGGTTGAAGCCTACGAAAAATTTTTGCTGACCAATGGTGAAGCTCAGAAACTGCGCAAATCTGCACAAGTTCTTGATGCACCTAGCAAATTTTAAAAAGTTCTGTATAAATTGGCTGCGGCCAGCGCGCTAACATCCCCATACTACCACTGCGAGAATGTTAGCCCGTTTACTGCTGCTTAAAAGCAAGTAGGGTTAGTCTTGCGTTTTGCCCTTTAGTGTTGCGAATCTGAACCGTCGCTCGGGTGGTCAGGGGGCTGACCACCCTCAGAGGTTTGAACGCTTTGCTGCTCTTCTGAGCGCTGGGCTTTTTTTGCTGCGGGTAAGACCCGCTCAACTCTAGTCAGTTCGCCACCATCGCGGGCCACTATGTATAGCTTTACGATGTTGTCCCCCATCCATACCGGCGTGATGGTGAAAACTTTACCCAGGTGAACAGATTGTAATAATTTACAGTCTACCTCTAACATTTTTAAACTCCTTTAAAAAAAGCCTGTGACGCGAAATTTCAAAACGCATGCACGCTTACACTGCACGCTCGTCACAGGCGTAATCCATCTGGATTAACTATAAGGTTATTTTACGGTATGTTTGAATAACGAGGGAGGACGGGCGGGCCGCGGCTGAAGTAGAGAACCACTCCTATTTTCGCGCTACACCACAACGTACTCCAGCACCAAAGGTGGGAGCGGATGAAATTG
>JAHZJJ010000178.1 GCA_022600975.1 Gammaproteobacteria bacterium | reverse complement strand
TGCACAAAAGGGGCTTAAACCCACCGATGCAGAATATCAATTGGTTGCGGAAGGAAAACTTGCTGAAATGTGGGAAGGGCGGTGCGCGGCGGGAGATCCAATTGGTTGTGTAGGTTTTGCTACCTGGGGCAGCATGGACGATGTCCAAGCTTTCTTTGGTGGAGGAATTGAAGCCGACCATTGGGTTAACCTTGGAACTACTGTTCGAATAAATGCAAGAACAGGGTTGTTAGAAGGCAATCCTTTTTTAAGATCCGGGAATGGAAGAGCATACTTGCCCTGGATTGAAAAACAGATGGGTAAAGCGATTGCGAATGCACATTTAAATGCAACATCTACAGACCTGACAAACAGGCACTACTTTTTATCGGCCCCAGAAATTACGAGTTACCACCATGCTGTTTTTGATAAATTCAACGTTGGTAGGCAATGGTATGGAGGTAGTTACATGACGGGTAATCACTCGCGGTTACTGGAGCCTTTCTATTGTCAGCCTTCATGTGACAGTTATTAGTTGGGTGGTGGTGATGAAATATTGGATTTTGGTGTCAATGATTTTCATAGTCTCAGCATGTAATGCTGAGACTACAAGTGTTGAATTCTCGGGCTTAATTATTCCCAAGAAGTATGTGTTACAGGCTCCTGAGAATAACTCCAAGGGCGTGTATGACGATGAGGAAATACCAATAGGACTGGTGATTGACGAAGAGGATGTAAAGCGAAACATTCCCGAGTATCAGATCGCAGCTAGAGGATCACGAAAGCTTAGCCTTGTTGTTTACCAAGGGCCGGTGGATATTAAGGGAATCAGTGATTCTGTGTTGTCTGGCTATTCCTCTGATAAAGTGAGGTTTGGGCCAGATAAATATTCTCAAAACAAGAGATATTATCGTTCCGCTGATAATTGGTTGCTTGTATCGGATGACAATGGTCAAAGACTTTTAGTGGCTCAGTGTAGTCGGACGGGCATTTTTGGTAATGTGGTAGGTTGTGATTTTAAAAAAAATATCAATGGATACGGAATTTCTTATCATTTGGAAAATAGCAACATTACATTGACTAAAAAGTTTGATGAGTTTATTGCTTCCAAAATTGAATCCTGGAAAGAAGCTTCTAAATAGATCTCATTTATATTCAGGATAATTTGCACAAAAGAGTCGACTTGAGACAGCGCGTGCTCTAACTGATCCTTTTGTGAAAGGGTACAACCGAAACAATCCAAATTTCCACCAATATGAAATTGGTCCGTCTTTTGGGTGTATCGAAGGCGGAGGATGTAGTGAAAAAAACGTTGCTCTAATTGTTGACTCTGAAGCGGTTCCTTTCAAATTATTTCCTCCTGGTGATGGTGAGACTACATTGCTTGGTACGAATCCTATAAATCATTATTCGATTGGTAGCTTTTCAGTGAACGATACTCTGAGTGGGCATTGGTTCCACCCTGGAACCGTTGTTCATACAACTTTCAAATCAAATGGCGCCATATGGTTTTATACTAGGGGGGTTGGTACCGGCCCAGATCAATTTTGGAACAAAGCAATTGGATATGGCGGTTTCGGTAAAATGCATTCAGATGTCCAGAATCGGATAAACAGGGAGATTCGAGGTCAATCTCCATATTGATGTTCGCTCTATAGGTGGCTAAATGAGTAAGAATTTATTAATCATAATTTCACTGGCACTGTGCACGGTATTTGTTTTTGCGGCGACGAAGGAAGACCAAACTGTGATCATAAAAGCCGACTATTGTGCTGTCTTCGAGGTGGGTGAAAATCAAACGGAAAAACTAGTGTTAGATATAGATGCTTTTGCTGACGCCCACGATTGGATGGTTGATAAAAGTAGTCCTGTGTCAATTGTTTATAAAGACAGGCTTACAAAAAATATCATGATTCTTCGTATTCTATTTGGTGATTTTGGTAGCGTGCTATCGCACTATAGTATTAATGGCGACTCCAGTGACAGTAATGTACTAGTTGAATTGAAGCGTTATATCCGAGAACAGCTTGAATCTAAGTATGTAGTAAAAAAATGTAGCGAATTAGAAAACTTCAAGATCCCTGAATTAAATTTCTATCCTTAGATATCAGTTGTCCATGCTTATGGATGTTTTCTCACAAATGGGTCTTTTAATCCTATCCTTAGTCTTGCAGGTGGGAGTTCTTTTGAGGGAAATGTTGGTGTTTCAGCAGATGGAACTTATTTTTTCGGAGGGGCTGGAATAGATGGAGACTATATTTCCGATATGACAGCAGCTCTATCGGAGTCTGGTATTTCCGATGTCCATGGCATTGATAAAGAGCTGTGGTCAGGGGGAACCGCTGCTGATGCTGCTTTCGGTGTGTTCGTATTAAGAAATAAAATTGACTTAGGTTAAAAGATTAAACTCAATGAGAAGTTTGTTAGTCAGGGTGACGGTAAGGGCCAACTCAATTTAATTGGTTATTCTTATGGTTCTTTGGTTGCTGCACAAGTTGCAATGACGCACGTGCAAAAAGGTGGAGAAGTTGATGATTTGGTCCTTATTGGGTCGCCGATTAGCGCTAATTTCTTAAAAACTCTGCAAACCACCAATGGAATTAGAAGTGTTCATGTAAAAGATCTTACCGTGTATGGTGATCCTATTTACGCGGGGATGGGTGCTGCAGAGTTAATACTAAATACGCCGAGATTGTCTCAGCAGATGAAAAACAAAAATGGACATTTTTATTATGCACCAAGTACTGAAATGGGAATGCGACGGAGACGTGATTTAGCTAAAGATCTATATAATACAGGCTTGAGATAAGGTAATAATTATGGGTTTTAACTTATCAGCATCTAATTTATTTTATGCTTTATCATCTTTTTTTAGCATAGGAAACTTAATAGCTATTATTGTTATTCACTGGGGTTTTATATGGTCTGGAAAAGGATTAGGATCCTTTACTGTTCCTTGGTTCATTGCATACTTTGTTTTATCCTTCGTCTTATGGGGGATTGCGTTTATAATCGACAAGAGCTGGGAGTGGAGCCTTCTTTATTGGTTCAGCATCGGCATTCCTGTTTTTATGTTTATCTTTCTGCCAATAAAATTTTATATAGAATGATTCCATTGGAAACTGTAGCGAGAAAAATTACCGTCACACAGACGGCCAGGTTATTTGCCGTAAATACAAATTTACAGAGGCTTAAATAAGAAAGCCCAACAACACCGGGCTTTCTTATTTAAGCCTTGTCCTCCAGCTATTTGGGCCTGGGCAATGGGTACAACAGGTGCATTACAAGTGGCTAACATGGGAGGTCACTGTTGCGCACCTTTTTCTCATCGTATTTTGAGCCAAATTATTCATCGTAGCATGTATCAAAAATTAACCAGTTTTACCAGTTTGCCGTCGTAGGAATATGCGGCTTCGTCTAGGTGAAAGTAACGAGCATATGCTCCCTCAACCAAAATAATGTAAATCGCAAGAAATCTCACTGTCTATTAATTCATAAATTTGTGGATGCCACAAAACAACTGATTTAAGATGTCTATTAATTCGTATTGTCGATAATTTATAGACATGCAGTCTAAAAATCGATTTAGGAGACGGTTTTGCCATGAGACTCTTTGGGTATGCCCGCGTTTCCACCTGTCAGCAGTCTCTCGAGGTACAGGTGAAGGCCCTTAAGACAGAAGGCGTCCGTGCGAACCGAATTTTTACCGACAAAGCATCCGGCAGCCATGTGAATCGCGAAGGGCGCGACTTCTGGGAGCTAATTCAAATTAAATTGAAAGATTAGTTTCTATCCACGCACCCGCGAAGGGCGCGACTCCAGAGGTTAGGTGGGTGTATGATTACGATCAGGTTTCTATCCACGCGCCCACGAAGGGCGCGACAGCCCAACAATAGAAGTACAGTCAACTTCCCAAAAGTTTCTATCCACGCGCCCGCGAAGGGCGCGACGATTTTCATTTGAAAAATCCTTGTTAATCTATATGTTTCTATCCACGCGCCCGCGAAGGGCGCGACCTGTCGACAGTCACAAGTTGGGTTGCAAGGGGTCGTTTCTATCCACGCGCCCGCGAAGGGCGCGACTATTAAAAAGAAGAAAGAATGAGTTAAGTAAATCTGTTTCTATCCACGCGCCCGCGAAGGGCGCGACAGTGTACCTATTGCGGGGTTAAGTCAACTTAAGAGTTTCTATCCACGCGCCCGCGAAGGGCGCGACTGGAGATTTAGCTAAAGCTATGCGTGAGTACATTGAGTTTCTATCCACGCGCCCGCGAAGGGCGCGACCCCGATAGTATAAGTGGTTAATGCGTAAAGAAAAAAACTATAATTTCCGCTAATCCACATCGAATTGTTCAACCGCATTGACAGTGCCTGTTTAAGAAATGGTCATTCTGAAGTAATTCAATACCTTACAGGACCGCTAACCCCCCCAGAATTCAGTGAGAACCGGAAGCTAGTGGTTAAAGAATAAGTGCATCATGTAACGGATCTTTAACCGATTTAGCCCCGAAGTGTTCGACCCGCTCGCGCCCACGTTTGCCCAGAAAGTAGAATCGCAGGCTGTCCGCTGCCGGGGCATAGGTATCCAGAAGCCGATCTTTGAGAACGGCGAATTGTGCTGGGTTTACTTCACATTCAAACACTGAGTTCTGAACTCGGACGCCGTAGTCCAGGCAGGTTTTGGATATGTTCCTCAACCGCTTACGGCCCTCGGTCGTAGTTACATTGACATCATAGGTAATGAGAATAAGCATCTTATTTCACCACATAAGGTGTGTAGCACTCAGTGTCTCCCCTCAAATGACGAGCAAGAAGTAATGCTTGGCTATGCGGTAGTAAACCAATTGATACCTGTTCCTGCAGATAAGGATGTGTTAATTCAACTTGCTTACGCTCTTGATAGAGGGTGAGCAGCTTTTTCCTGGTGTCATCCTGCAGTCGCACTGCGCCGCTAGCTTCTATTACGAAATCTTCAGGTCGAACCTGGCGACGATTGACTAATGTTAATACGAACCTGTCGGCCCAGGGGGCCCGAAATTCTTCGAGTAGATCAAGAGCAAGGCTGGCTCGGCCCGACCTATCTTTATGCAGAAATCCCACATAGGGATCCAACCCAACACCCTGTAATGCAGATACACACTCCTGAGTAACCAAAGAATAAAAAAAGGATAATAAGGCGTTAACCGGATCAGTGGGTGGCCGCCGTGTCCTGCCACTAAAAGTAAATCCAGAACCTCGCAAGAGTTTATCGAACACGGAGAAATAACTACTGGCGGCATCACCTTCAATGCCTCGCGCTTCTTCTACCGACTTGGCCGTGCGGACACGTCGCAAACTTGCGCCTAATCTGTCAACGGCACCGCTCAAAGCAGGACTGTTACCGTGATTTCTCAATTCCCGCAGAAGTATCGAGCGGCTGTTAGCGATCTTCGCCGCCACAATCAAACGAGCAATCTCAGTGCTGCGCTCCTCACTGTCCGCCCAGCGATACTGGGTGCGGCGCAACAGCACATTGCCGGTCTGGCGACCCTGCACCTGGGCTAAAAAACGGCCGTACTCGGTATAGAAAGCAATACTGATGCAATTCTCTGCACAGTAGCCCATCAGGAAAGGGGACATAGAAACCCGGCCAAAGCACAGGATACTTCCAAGGGAAAGCGCAGGAAATTGACCCAATTTTTCATCGCCCTGTTTGATGACGATGGTTTCCCTTTCTTTATGCAGGTAGCTTTCCTGACGGGTAATATAGAGCACATTGAGCAGTTTCTTCACAATTCAAATAGCCTCTTTATGTAGCGGCTAGAACTGTCCCGACGAAATCGTTCCGGACGGCAAAGATCGCGCAGCGAACAGGCTCTACAGTGCTTTTCATCTACAGTTGGTTTAGGCGTTTCTCCGCGCTCGATCAATCTATGGCAGGACTTAATAGTCGCTAACGTTGCCTTACGGATTGCCTTGGTTAGGCTCACCGTTTCACGGCGGCGCACTTCCCAGTACCAGATGGCGCCCTGCTCTATCCGAACGGATCGCATTTCTTCAATACACAGCGCCTGTGCGCATACCTGAATTCTGTCCCAATCTAGTAACTTGGATTTGCCGCGCTTGTACTCCACTGGGATATAGCAGGTGCCGTCATGCACTTCCAAGAGATCTAGTTTTCCATTGAGACGATGTTGCTGTGAACTCAGCATGACGCTGCGCTCGAAACGCACATCTTTGCGTTGCTCGGCCACAGCTGAATCCACGCGCTCATGCAGTATGCGCCCTTCTGCGGTATAACGATTTTCCGCCCAGACCCGTTCAATATGAATCAGCGCGAACTGCCGTGGGCAGTAGGCATAGTGTTGCAGGGCGGAGATAGGCAGGAAATCGTCCACGGTGACCGCCTACAGTTTTTCCTCGACGGAAACGCCCTGTGGTAACGATTCAGCATTCACTGTTACCCGGTAGTCTTGATAGCCACGAATAGGCGCGTCATCAAAACCATTAACTCGATCAACCTTGACCGACTCAAACAGTTTGTGGGCAGGAGCATTGCCCATGAGGTGCTCGTGTTTGAACACGATCAGCTTGCGCCCTGACATTTCTCCCCGCGCCGCCGAGCGGTCATGTTCAAACATATTAATGAGCCCGCGCCAGAATAGTTCCAGATCTTCCTCAGAAAAGCCGGTGCGCTCTGCCAATTTCGCGGAAATATAGCCGTGGGCACGGTAGAGTCCGTAGGGGACTATATACTTGCGACCCATGGTTCGTTCTTTTTCCAAGTCGCGCTCGTTCGTCACCGCCATGCGAGTAATGGAAACCTCCATTGGAACTACCGGATCGATAGAGGACGCAAAGGCCATCTGAATTGGCCCACGCACCTGGCCGGCGTTGATCTCAGTGGTCATAACAGCCCCGAAGGCGCGCACATCGAAAAAGTTTTTACACATCCAGGCAGTCAGCTCCCTGGCCTTGATCGCTTCTTTGGGTAACTTTTTCGATACCGGTTCTATATCGAGCGCTGTATACGCTAGTTTATGTTGGTTGTTCAACACAGACTTTTCCTGCATATAAATTTCATAGCCGGGTTCCCCTTCTTTTTCCAGGTTCACATAGTTGCGGATCTTTCTCTTCAAGCAAACATCGGTCACAAGGCCCTGGTTAGTCTCAGGATCCAGGCGCGGAAGGTTACCCGCATCCGGATCTCCGTTGGGATTACCGTTGGTAACGTCGAACAGATAGACAAATTCGTAACGGTTAGTGATGGCAGTCATTGAGCTTCTCCTTCTTTAAGGTTGCGTTCCTGAACACTGAAACGCGCTTTATTCTGGTGGTAATAGCCGATAGCGAAACGCCCTTGGGACTCAATGCGCAAACTCTTGGGAAAACTGGTTGGCAATTTGTCCACTATCTCGTTTAGCAGCTTTTCCAAATTGACGGCCATTCCGCGTTTGTCTTTGCGTAGGCGACTAAGATGATGCTGGGCATTGCGCACCAACACCGGGAATACAATTGC
This sequence comes from Gammaproteobacteria bacterium, assembly GCA_022600975.1. Classification (GTDB taxonomy): domain Bacteria; phylum Pseudomonadota; class Gammaproteobacteria; order Pseudomonadales; family Cellvibrionaceae; genus Microbulbifer. The sequence goes on along the minus strand of JAHZJJ010000178.1, from coordinate 8,752 downwards.
CGGCGTAGCAGAGGCAGAACCATAATAACGATCACGAATCGTTGCATTTACCTTGTCGCCGAGGGCCAATTGTTGCACGCTTTCCAGTGCAGCAAACAATCGCCCCAACAAGTAGCCGGGTTCGGTATTGTCGGTATCGAGGCTCATAGGGATCTCCTTTTTTTTGGGTTTATTTGCTAAGCGCATAGCCCTGGACAATACGGCTTTGCAGAGAGCTACACGCAGCGACGAAATAGCGCCATCAGCGCGCATACGCATGATCAAGTTCGAAAGCAGGTTGCTGGGATAGCGGCGTCCGGTGAGTATGGCCCGGGTCATTTCGCCGGCAAGATGCGGAGGGATGTCATTAGCTTTTGGCTGGCTACCCTCGCGATGAGGAACTGTTTGCAAAAGTAGCCGCCATACAGAAGGCTCTATTTTCCAGGGTAATGGCTGTAATGCTAGGTCGTGGTAGTGTTGTGCAAGAGATTCAGCAAAGCTGTGTAGTGAACCCTGCTCCCAGAAGCGAACCGAGAGACGAGTAACGTTTGGAGCAAGACCGAGCACATACAGCTTGGAATCGTCTTCCAATTCAGGATCTAACTCTTTTAAAGGCCTACCCTTGGCAACAACCTCCAGTACCGACCTCAGTTTATCGGCTTCAGAGGCATCCGTTGCCGAGGGGTCGAGTAACGTGGTGAATAGCCCTGCCGCTGCCTTCGCCTGCCCTGCGGAACTGGCCTCAGCCCAGAAGACTACCGTAGTATCCCCTAGTTTCAGCCGCTGACGACTTCCTTTACGGAGCAGATGATTCAGCACCGTAGTGTAAGTGAAGACAGCTTGAGCCGATATAGGCGCATTGCGTCCTTGGGATTTTCCGTAGGAGGTGAAGGCCTCTTGGTTGAAAGAAACTATGGAGGCGCCAGAGGACTGAGCACCATAAACGCCTTTAATTGAAGGGTGAATACGGGCAATCGGTGTGCGTTCTCCTGTAACCAAACATAGTGCACTGGAACTATCTGACTTTCGTAACCTGCTTTGGTGCACCAGTTGTGCCTCATGGCATTCATGAAGATATTGCATCTCTCCATCCAACCGGAACACAAAGTTTGCCCCCAGCATGGTTTTGGAGAACAGGGGAGATTCGTTAAATACCTCTGGCGTCCACCAGTCAAAAAACTGCAGCAGTGCCTTGAATGCCGGGCTATCGCAAGTTTTTAGCAACTCACGGTGCAACGCTTTAAATGCTTGGTGTGGCTTACTGCTAGTCGGTTTACGTATTTTTGCATCGCCCGCGGAATCGACCCCCAACACGTAAGAGGATTTATCCCACAAGAAGCAGGGCGCAATATTGCTGGAACGCTTGGGCGGTTGAGGTACGTTCAATATTGTAGCTATCGGTTTTTTTCCACTCGTATCGCGGATATCCCGCACATCCACCAAGCTGCCGTCTTCGGCCAAGATCACCGCATAGCTGATTTTTTCTTGGCTGAAGCCAAACCGTGCTATCCCGACTTCCTTGTACTCAATCAGCCGGTGGTAGTAATTGTTTAGTGCTGAGAGGATCATGCCTCGCTTTCCTCACTAGTGAGCTGCGGCACCTCTATTAAACCATTGCGCATAAGCGCGCGGAAAAAACGCGGCTCGCAGTCGTGTCTGAAGTCAAAATCGTGCAGCATCCAGCCCAAATCGCGCTCGCAGACCAGAGATGCATCGGGACTTGGCGTCGGCTCACCCTCCTCTAAAAGGCAGAAGTTGGCCGGAAACTCCCGCACTCCCAAACAAGGCGCGTGGAAATGCTGCCCTTTGCGGGCGCGACGATTGAAAATGTCCAGGTGCTTGCCTTCACTGTCGTCAGAGGTTGCCTTGTCGGTGCGCTCGAAATGGGCCTCGATCACATAGGCCACATCCCGCAGTATGGTAGCGGCACGCTGCTGTCGTTCTTTTGGATCGTCCACATAATTAGCTAACCCCGCGGTCGTTCCTGCTTTCATCGCAGTTCTCACCTTTTGCGCACTAATTTTACTACCCACCTCGTTTCGCCGGATGGACTCGAAGCGAATCGGCTTGATTACTTGTATCCGATCGATCACCCAACGGATGGCTGGCTTCCAGTGGATGGCTTCCAGAATTCCGCGTGCCGCGGAGGGCGTGATTATGTCGTAACTCACCCGTTCTGCTTTCATTTCTGACCTGGTAAAACAAGCCCGCTCGCCCCAGATCATCAGCCTGATCCCGTATGCCATTTTTTCCTCCCCCTGTATTTATTTATGCCGTTAAGTGGTGGTCGGCCTAGATTACTAACTTCTCCGCACTGATGAATGAAGGTTCATCCCAATCCAAACCATATTTCTCATGGTAAAGATCCCTGTTGACCAACTCGATAAACTGTTCTCCAAACAGCTCAGGCTGAACCGGCTGAACTGCTCCAGTTTTCTTAAGCACCCACAAAGCTCGTTCCGGTAACTGCACCAAATAAGGCTGTAATCTGCGTGCAATAGTCCCACAGGACTTAGCCCATTGAAGATCGCGCAAAGCTTTTCTCGCAGCTTCTTCGTAAGGAATAATAACTGGAAGCATATGGCTATCGATCATGCGGAAATCCTTGGCGAGAAGCTCGTAGGGAATACCCTCCAAGCGGCCGTCTTCTATTATTTTCAACAAGCCTGCACCCAGTTGCTCCCCACCTTTCACCCAGTACAGCTCCCTGAAATAATCACGAATCGCGGCCAGTGATAGCGGCTCTTCATATCGACGAAAAATAGATCTAGCCGCCCCTGCGAACTGTTCCACTTCCGGCGGGGTTGGCCAGTGGCTTGCTACGGCAAATACGTGAACATTGCTTTGTTTCAATGCGCGCCTACCCTCGCGGTTACATCGGCCAGCGGCCTGGGCTATAGAATCCAAACCTGCTTCAGCACGATAAACTGCTGGAAAATCCACATCGACGCCAGCCTCGATCAAGGAGGTTGCAATTAGCCGGCAGGCTTCACCATCTTTTAACCGTTGGCGAATCTCCTTTAAGGCAAAGCTGCGATGTTTGGCACACATCAAGGTCGTGAGATGATAAACACCGGGCAGATGGGAAATGGATTGATAGAGACTACGAGCGTGGCGGCGACTATTGACGATACACAGCACCTGCGTGCTGTCTGTCAGCTCGGCTACCAACTCCGTGTCCGTAAGTGGACCCCGATAACGTACCTGCACCCTTTTTAATCGCCGATGCAGACCTTCCGGCTCTGGGGCCAGTTCTCGTACTCCCTCCAACCCATTGGCAAAACCCTCTTCCTTTTTCAGTGCTGGTTGAGTCGCGGTACAGAGAACTAGGCTAGTGCGATAGTTCAACGCTAGTTCGTCTATAGCGGTAACACAAGGCACCAATAACTTAAGTGGCAACGTCTGTGCTTCATCGAGAATTACCACGCTCCCGGTGATATTGTGCAGTTTTCGGCAGCGCGAACTGCGGTTTGCAAAGAGGCTCTCGTAAAACTGCACCGCAGTTGTCACTATTATCGGCGCCGCCCAGTTTTCCATCGCCAAGCGCAGCTTGTCCAAGGATTGAGGGTTTTTAACAGCTTCGCTTTGGTCGCTAAAGGCACTGTGATGCTCCAGTACTGCCCCATTACCCAAATCGCCTAACGCATCGCGAAACACTGCCGCAGTTTGTTCGACGATGCTGGTAAAGGGAATTACAAAGATAATACGGCGAAGTCCATGGATGATGGCATGATCTAGGGCAAAGGCCAGGGCTGTCAGTGTTTTTCCCCCACCGGTGGGCACATTGAGGGAAAAGAGTCCTTGATCCAGCACTGCCTTGTTGCGTACTTGAGTGAGAATTTCGGCACGAGTGCGGTTAACTTCCCTATCTGCCTTAAAGCGATTAAGGTATTGGTTCAAGCACTCTCGCAGCTCGGAGAGACCGGGAAACTTTTGATCACGTTCCTTATGCGCTTTATCTTTCTGACAATAAAAGGCCTCTGTATCTAGGTAATCTGCGTCCACCAAGCAAGAAAAAAGCATACGTCCAAGAAAGGAAAGCTGAAAACCACTGCGGCCTTTTACTTCGCGAAAACGATGGGGAAGTGCCAACTTCTGTGGCAAGGTGATTTCTTCTTCCCAATATGGCAGGAGTAGTGGCAGCGTTTTCCTTAAGCGAGCTTTAAGCGATGTGCGCGCGCCACTATCACGGCCGTTGGCGAGGCCCGCATGGTGGCCAGCAATAGCATAAGCAAGTAAGTGCCCTAATTTAGAATAGCGCTCTACTGCCATCATGGCGCCATGCGTAGCATGGTCTACACGTACCGGCCGACCCTCCAAGCGCTGTTGAAACTCCTCGGTATACTTACCGAGATCGTGTAACAGGCCTGCCACGTTAGCGAGATCCTCTGCTCCAAAAAATGTCGCCTTCTGTGCAGCTAGTTCTCCCACAGCCAGCAGATGGTTGGCTAAAGGTTGCCAGAAAGCTTTATCGATGCTTTCTGTGGAGTGTGCGTAGAAAACAACCCTTTGTGATTTTAACATTAGGATTTTTATTCTTCAGCTTCGAGCCCATTGGGCTCTTATAAAATTTGTAGCAAAAAATAATCGATTTCATCCTTGCTAATAGCTTTATTAGCCCTATTGTTGCATAAATTTTTTTAAGAAAAACCGAGATTTACAGCCATGGTAACGAAAAAGCGGCTTAAGTCGCAAATATTGTACTTTTACCCGGGAATAGGCCAGAAAAAATCGGAACTAGCAATTCTGCTTGGTGGAGGGCTTGATGGTTTTTAACTTATCTACAAAAACCTAAATTTCAAACGTTTTAAGTGTATGTTGGCCAACCTTTAAGAAATGAAGATGCACCCAGCATGAAAATTTTTTTGACCTCAAGTTTAACAGTCAGTATAGGTTTAATTCCTACTGTATTTAGTTTAATGATATTGAAGGTTGACAGTAGTGATTTTGCATTAAGGTTGAGCTCAGCTTATTGAGCCGGATTTCCTGGCAGTGTCGGAATCGGATGGATACTTATCCTTCTGGGGATACTCTTGTTAAACTCAAAATGATCTTACGACCCGCAACGTTAACTCGTGTCACTTAAAACTACATTTTAATTGCACTCTCCGTAAAAACCCTTTACGGTAAGGGGTGCTGCGATAGCGTGCAACTTAAAAAAAACAGCGCAAGTAAGAAAAGAGGCGCATAACAAAGATGCTTAATGCAGTCATTGAACCCGCGAGGCACTGCATAACAAAACCCCTCGCGGAAAACCAATCTCAACAACAAAGCAGAACTACATCATGATCGTGTGACCTTGAGATAATCGCCACCTCCCAGTGCTACCAACACCAAGAGATGGCTAACCCCGAAAGATAACCAACTATCTAGCGAGGCTGTCTTGAATGATACGCCACTCATACACTCGTCTTCAATAAAGCTGTCTCCAAAGACGAAGAATGCTGATCGCTCTCGCCCTTGGCGCCGGAGTGGGTTATGGCGTGCCGCGAAAATTGGTGTGGTGCTCTACTTGAGTCGCGCTCCTCCTGCCCTGCTGTTTACCGTTCAACTACATTCACACTACTTATTTAACGCATAGGGATCACGCTTGCAGCGCGCGCAGCGAAGTGGAGGCTTTCTCTTTTCTGACGCCTTTCGCTACAAGCCTTTTAAGGAAGCGATAAAATGCTGACACTTTCTTGTAAATTGTTTCAACGTATTCAACTGGGTGGGATTTTCACCATCACGCCGGTATACATGGAGGATGGTACTGTACAGCTAGAAATTCTGGCGTGCGATGGTGGTGAACTGACGCGAGTTGAGCCACCTTTGCCAAAACTGGATAACGTCTGGCTACAGCAAGCAGATAAACAGAAAAGGAACAAAAAGAATAAAGAAAAACAGCAAAAAGATTGAATTACCCCTCGGATAGCCGGAGCGTTGGCTATCTGAGGGGTGGTGCAAAGCCACTGCACCGAAGCGCAAAATGTTGCGCACCTTTTTCTCGTCGTACTTTAGCCAAATTATGCATCGTAGCATGTGTTAAAAATCAACCAGCTTTACCAATTTACCATCGCAGGAATATGCACTTTTACCAAATTAGAAAACGGTAAAATCTACAGGTAAATTGTGTTTGCCGAATTAGCGTCGGGCTGAAAGGTTGAAATACGATGGCAATTTGGCTGAAAAAGGCCGGGTTGTTCGATGTTAATTTGGTCAGTAACAATCCGGACTGCTGCCATTGTTTTCACCGGAGCTTACATACTGCGCGTTGTGGTGTCGGTCAAACCGTCACTATCCGTTATCGTCAGGGTTACAGAGTAATTGCCGCTTTCGGCATAGGTGTGGCTGGGGCTAACGCCGGTACTGCTAGTGCCATCACCAAAGGTCCAGGCGTAGCTGACAACTTCACCGTCTCTGTCTGTTGAACCTGAACCATCAAATGAACAAGCCTTTAGGTTGCAGCTATAACCGACGCTGGCATTGGGCGCAAAGGGGCCGGTATCATCGGCCAACCTACCATCAATCGCTAATTCTCCCGTGCCGGCGCTATCCAACCAATGGCTCATCCGTGTGTTGTTGGTACCACCGCCGTTCCAACTGACAGTCAAGGCGCCATACCAATCGGACAAGTTATTACCACAAGCCGCGCCTCCGCCATGTAGTTGGCCTATCACGCGCTGGTTTTGGTCAAACAACGGCGAACCGGAAGAACCCGGCTCGGTGGTACCCAAATCCCAATCAATCACCCTGACATGAGTGCCATTAGCATTGGGAGTGGCGCTGCCGTAATTGGTTCGAGTCACTGGGTCATTTTCAAAGCTGATACGTTTTTCATCAACATTGGGGTGGTGAATAGCGACAGCGGAAGTTTTCAATTCGGGATCGGCATTCCAGCCCGATAAATAAACGTTATGGTCCGGGTAAAATGGATCATCTAACTCTACTAGCGTAAAATCAGACGGACTGTAACTAGCACGAAAAATGGCACCGGTATTAAAATTGTTTAATGAGCCATCGCCTGGGTTACCGCTATCGCTACTACCAGGCGTCCGGCAATAACTATTTTGGTAATTCCAATACGTCACCAACGATGGTGCATTCCTGGCGTTAATTCCGCAATGGTTCGCCGTTAAGAAAAACCCTTTGCCATCATTCGCGGTATTATTAAGTGCACTACCAGTACAAAATAATGATCCTGACGTACTAATCGCTGCCACCGAATTGATCTGGTTTTGCCACAGATCACCCTCGGGGCACACCACGTCAATATTACAAGAACCAGACAACAGCTCAGCCTGTTCCAAAATGCCCCCCACGCTGGAACCCAAATAACCATGATTTACTAATGACAGATGCACACGCAAAAACGCAAGCTTATGTGTGGGAACATTCACCTCTACCACCACAGAATCCCCCGGTAACATTGGCGTCCATAGCTGGCCGTGGTCTTCATTATCTAAAGCGGTAAATGGGCGAACAATATGTTCTCTATCAGGCGTATAAACGAACAATGCTCCTCCTTTAGGCATATAGAAATCCGAAAAACCAAGATTCAATGACAAGGCGCCCGGTGAGGTTATTTGTGTACGCCAGATCGACATCGCAACGCCGTCGTGTTTAGCTTTATCAAGCGTTTGCCAGCGGTCTTGCGGAGCTATAGATACAGAAACAGGCTCGGCATATTTCAGTAACGGCGGAGCGTTAACGGATTGCCTTAGATTTTCATCACGAGCTAATAGCTGAGCGTTATCAAATCCTGGCAAATCAATCCTTTCCCTCTGACTATTACGTTTAGGATCAGTTAATTCAGCGTGATCAAACGTCAGTGGTTTTTGTGGATAAGCGCTAATATCCGCCGACAAGAACATTAAGAGAAGTGGAATAACGACAGCACAATAACAATTTACTATTTTCATATTGGGTATCATCCTTTTTGGGTGCGGTTTTTTTCTAATAACAAGCAAAACTCATTAAATCAACGAATTATAATTTCTCTATTGGGAAAATAGGGACAAAAGTCGTAGATATAGTTTTCGAGAAAATAACTAGGGACCCTACCGATTCAAGGTTACATCTATTTATCTGCTAAGAAAACTATTTTAAACCAGAAGTTAATCAATATTACGCTATTATTGAGAACCGGATTGCCGGAAATAGCCTGGAGAAATCGTATGGTGGTATCGAACTAACTTACCCCCCGGTTGTGTTGGAAACAATTTTATTTGAATTATACCACTTGGGCAGACTCGGCTGATTGAAGTGGATCCACTGCATATTGATTTGCCATCGTATAAATATGTGCCTTCACCAAATTAGGAAATGGTAAATTCTACAAGAAGAAATTGAATTTACCGAATTAGCGTCGGGCTGAAAGATTGAAATACGAGGGCAATTTAGCTGTAAAAGGCCGGATCGTGCAAGGTTAATTTGGTAGGTAACCATTAGCTTTGTAAGCCTTGCTACGTTCGTTCTGATTTTGTTCATAACAACCTTTTCAAGCAGGCCATTGTTACCAATGGCGCTATCGAAGTCTTTGCGACACCATCATGGCGAAGCCCCGGGTGAGGTTGATTTATACCCACAGGTTTTGCTAAAGAGCCTTTTTATTTACCACAAGCACCCGCTTGCGATAGCGCCAGGTAATAATGCCTGTTATCCCCATGTACAATATGGAGGCACTGAGTAAGCCGAGGAGTGCGGCTAGGTTTAACGCACCGAAATGCCCTGTGTGCAAGGGGTACAAATGATTCAATCCGGTTTGGGTTTTACTTACTTGGTGCTCGTCTAT
>JAHZJJ010000177.1 GCA_022600975.1 Gammaproteobacteria bacterium | reverse complement strand
GGCGCCCAGACGTACCCGAGCAGTATCGGCGATGCGCACCCCGGAAGGTACTACATAGTCGGTCATTTTAGGAAATTTATCGATACAGGAAACTTGTAGTAGTTCGCCTTTGAGGCGCGCTTGCAACTGGCGCTCGGGCAGTTCTGCCAAATCAACAGCGCCCTGGTTGGTCCAGGCTACATTGGGCAGTAGTGCAAAAATACCGTCGAGATTCATTTGCCGAGGTTTGACTAAGCGGTGCGAGAGTAGCTGTAGCTTCAAATAACCTTCGGGTACCGATTGCGGCGCTGTATCGTTGTGTAATACCACGGCTACGAGCGGTTGTTGACTGTGGCCCAATTGCTGTAACAGTGTGGCCTGTTGTTGGTCTCCAATGCGCTTTAGTTGTGCAGACAAGGCTTGCAAATGGCTGTGTTGGAGTTCAATGGTTTGATTGCCGCTGGTGACTCCGAGGAGGGAGGTTACGCAGGTGGTCATTTCTATACTGGGATTGAGTAATGGCTGAGGGAACAAAACCTCTAACCAGTTGCCTTTGCTGTTGCGGGTACCGATACCGAAGCCGAGGCTGTAAACAGAAGTCATGAGTGCGATTCCTTTTCAAGCAGTTGGGCGTAGAGCTCGGCTTTAAAGCCAAACAGGATCAGGTTATCACTGACGGTAACCGGGCGCTTAATGAGCGTGGGCGCAGCATTGGCGATTGCCAGGGCCGATGTGTTGTCCATAGTGCTTTTTTCGCTGTCGCTGAGTGATCGCCAGGTGCTAGAACGGCGATTGAGTACCTGTTCCCAGCCGAAGGCTTTGAGCCATTGAGCTAGCGGTACCTGCTCCATACCATCTGTGCGAAAATCATGAAAACGGTTGTCAAGGTCATGTTGCTCCAACCAGTGGCGTGCTTTTTGTACGGTGCTGCAGTTTTTAATGCCGTATAGAGTGATCACAGTTAAGCCTTCTGAGTCTTTTTGGGGGTTTTGCGTTTAGGGTAACAAGTCTTACAGATTTCGCAGCGGGTGCCGTCACAGCTGCGGGCACTACAGTATTCGCGCCCATAAAAAATAATTTGTAAATGCAGTTTGTTCCATTTTTCTTTGGGGAACAGTCGCTTTAGGTCTTTTTCAGTCTGAGTGACATTTTTACCATTGGTCAGGCCCCAGCGTTGTGCCAGGCGGTGAATATGTGTGTCCACCGGAAAAGCTGGGTGACCGAATGCTTGCGACATCACTACACTGGCAGTTTTATGGCCGACACCAGGGAAGCTTTCTAATGCAGCCATATTTTCCGGCACCTTGCCATGGTATTCGCTGACCAGAATTTGTGACAACTTGCTGATGGCCTTGGCTTTTTGTGGTGCCAGGCCGCAGGGGCGAATAACTTCATAGATGGTTTCTACCGACAGTTGTGTCATAGCCTGAGGTGTGTGTGCTAGCTGCCATAGGGCCGGAGTCACCTGGTTGACTCGCTCATCGGTACATTGGGCCGAAAGCAGTACTGCAATCAGTAGCGTGTAGGGGTCTCGATGATCGAGTGGAACCGGGGTTTCAGGGTAAAGCTCTTCCAGGCGCTGGAGAATATAGGCGACCCTCTCGGCTTTGAGTAAATTGTGTGTTGCGAGCATAAAAGTAATCAATTTTTGGTTGACGGCTTGTGAATCAAGGCAAATTTTTGATCGTGTCGGAGAGGATTTTTAAGTGCAAAAATGGCGCAGCCGTTGTGCCGCTGCAATACACTCTTTGGTAGACGCAACTAAAGCAATGCGTACATGCCGAGCCCCCGGATTGATGCCGTTGGCCTCGCGAGCTAAGTAGCTGCCGGGAAGTACGCTGATGTTTTGTTGCTGAAATAATTCACGAGCAAAGGTTTCGCCATCGCCCACTTGTGGCCAGAGATAAAAACCGGCTTGTGGTGGGCTGACATCCATACAACTGGAGAGTATATCTAATACCGCGGCAAATTTTTCGCGATAGTCCGCGCGGTTTTGTTGCACATGTTGTTCATCTTGCCAGGCGGCTGCAGAAGCATATTGGCTGGGCAGTGACATAGCGCAGCCGTGGTAAGTACGATAGAGCAGGAATTTTTGCAGAATCTGCGCGTCGCCAGCGACAAAGCCGGAACGCAGCCCCGGCAAATTGGAGCGTTTGGACAGGCTATGGAAAGCAACGCAACGGCGATAGTCGCTGCGTCCTAACTGTTGGCAGATTTGTAGCAGCCCTGGAGGTGGTTGGGTCTCATCAAAATAAAGTTCTGAATAGCACTCATCAGAGGCGATGATGAAATCAAACTGATCTGCACGTTCGATTAATAGTGCGAGCGTCTTTTCATCTAGCAGCGCGCCGGTGGGGTTGCCGGGTGTACAAAGGTAAAGTAGGTCGCAAGCGCGCCAAACGGAATCCGGCACTGCGGAAAAATCCGGTTTAAAATCGTTTTCGGCACAGCAATTAATAAAGTATGGCGTGGCGCCGGCAAGTAGTGCGGCGCCTTCGTAAATTTGATAGAAAGGATTGGGTATTAGTACCCGGGCGCCAGGGGTAACGACGGTCTGGGCAAAGGCGAAGAGCGCTTCGCGGGTACCGTTAACTGGGAGTACCTGTTGTTGTGGGCACACGGCATGCAATTGGAATCGTGCGCACAACCAATGGGCGATGGCCTGGCGCAATGGTTCTATACCCTTGGTGTTGGGATAGGCTCTGAGCTTATCGAAGTGTTCGATGAATGTGTCGCGCACAAAGGTTGGCGGCGTGTGTTTGGGTTCGCCGATGGAGAGCGCAATGTGAGCAAGGTTATCAGGCCCCCGCAGGCCCTTTTGCAGTGCATTCAGGCGGCTAAATGGATAGGCTTGTAGTTTGGCTAGGTTGGGGTTCATAGTTGATCATATTGAAAGTTTGTGATTTGAATATCCATTAGCGTTTGGGGCGTCTCGCGGCCTGATGCGCGTCCAGTTCTTGGCAAATGGCACGCTCCAATTCGATGGCGATGGTTTCGTCTAGTATTGGCCGGTCTTCGCTATCGGTAATATGAAAAATGTCCTCAACACGCTCTCCTAGAGTAGAAATTTTTGCATTGTGCAGGCGTAGCTTATGGGTGATAAAGAGCCGCGCGATGCGAGCCAGCAGACCTGGGCGATCGGCACAGGTGATTTCTAATGTGCTGTAGTTGTCTCCCGCTGCGGTAGTCAGATGGGCGCGGCTGGGGAAATGAAACATTTTCAGTCGACGTGGGGTACGGCGTCTACGGGCTTTCGAATAATTATCGGCGAGAGCCAATTCCCGTTGCAAGGTGCGGCGTATCTGCTGTAGTCGCCGAGCGTCGTTTAGCAGAGGCTGGCCAGATTTGTCCAGAACGCAAAAGGTATCTAAAGCGTAACCAGCGGCAGAGCTGTATAGCCGGGCGTTGTGGACACTGAGATTGAGGGCATCAATGGTGCTAACTACGGCAGCAAATACGTTGGGGCGATCTGGAGTAAAAACGAAGACTTCGGTTGCGCCCTCGTGCTCGCCTGGCCCAAGATTGCGTGTGAGCACCAGTGTATTGCGCTGTGAGTAGCACTCGGGATTGCTCTGCAGACGGTGAATTGCGGCGCTGTGCCAGGTGATAGTATCGGCAGTTTCACAAACAAAATAGTCTTCGCCCATCTGTTGCCAAATGGTGTCTATGGCATCATTGGGCAGGTCCAAGGCGCTCAGCATACTGCGCGCCTTGGCACAGGTTGCAGCTGTTATCTCACTGCGATCAAGGGGGTTTTTCAGGCCGTGGCGCAATGCATTCTGGGTTGCCTGATACAGCTGGCGCATCAGGCTGGCACGCCAGCTGTTCCAAAGTTTCGGATTGGTTGCATCGATGTCTGCCAGAGTCAGCGCATAAAGGTAGTCCAGGTGTTCGCGTGTTTTCACAATGCGGGCAAAAGTGTTCACCACTTCGGGGTCAGAAATATCTTGTTTTTGCGATACAGTGCTCATTAGCAGATGCTTTTCCACTAGCCAGCACACCAGTTGTTGGTCGGCTTCGGGGAGTTGGTGTCGACGGCAAAAAGCGCGGGCATCCTCAACCCCAAGTTTTGAGTGGTCGCCGCCGCGACCCTTGGCAATATCGTGGTAGAGGCCGGCGATATATAGCAGCTCAGGCTTTTGCAAGCTGGTGAGGATTTGCGCGGCGATGGGAAACTTTTCTTGCGCTTGTTCACTGCGAAAACTACGCATATTGCGTACAACTTGCAGGGTGTGGGCGTCAACTGTATAGATATGGAACAAATCATGTTGCATCTGCCCGATAACCCGGCCGAATTCCGGTAGATAGCGGCCGAGGATGCCATAGCGAGTCATGCGTGTGAGCTGGGTGGAAAGCCCACGTGGAGCGCGCAACAATTGCATAAATAGCGCAGTGTTGGCCGGTGCGATGCGGAACTTTTCATCAATTAGGTATCGGTGCTCGCGAATCAGGCGGATAGTGGTTGCGCGTACACCTTGGATTGCCGGGTTACTGGCCATCAGCAAAAAGATTTCAAGCAGGGCTGAGGGCTGCTGTTCAAAAATCTGTGCTTTAGTCACTTCGATGGTGCTGCCTCGCAGCTGGAAGCGGGCATTAATGGGAGTTACAAGCTGTGGTTGGCGGCGCTGTGAAATCGTTTCTTTAAGAAATTGCAGCAGTACATCGTTCAATTCCCGCAAGGCGATCACAATGCGGTAATAAGTGTGCATAAATTGCTCTACTGCCAAGTGCGTTTGCTTGTCCCTGTAACCGAATTGTCGTGCCAACTGACGTTGGTAATCGAACAGTAGGCGCTCTTCTCGGCGCCCAGCTAATAGATGTAGGCCATAGCGTACACGCCAGAGAAAATCTTCTCCAGACTGTAAAATGGCGAACTCCTCTTCGGTAAAAAATTCGCGGCCTTGAAGCTGCTTGAGAGTTTGAACTTGGAAATAGCGCTTGGCGACCCAGCCGATGGTTTGAATGTCGCGTAGCCCGCCGGGTGCCTCTTTGATATTGGGCTCCAGATTGTATTCAGCATCCTGCTGACGGCGGTGGCGTTGGTGTTGTTCGGTATATTTGGCGTTGAAAAATTGTTCAGCCGGCCATACTTTTGGCGCCGACATATGGGCGTTCAGTGTGGTGTGTAGGCGTTGATCACCGGCAATTCTACGTGATTCCATCAGATTGGTGGCAACGGTGATGTCTTTGGCTGCCAGTTTGATGCAGTGATCTAAAGTGCGTACCGAATGGCCAATGTCAACACCGAGATCCCACAGGAAGGCGATTAATTGTTCGATATTATCGATACTGTTGTGATCGGGTTTGTGTTTGCTGAGTATCAATAGGTCAATGTCGGAATGGGGGTGCAGTTCTCCTCGCCCGTACCCGCCTACCGCCAGTAGGCTGATGTTATTTGGCCAGGTGAACTGGTGCCAGGCGTAATGCAACAGGCAATCGATAAGCAGTGCGCGCTCTTTAACCAGAGTGCGGGCAGGCTCGCCCTCTTCAAAGCGGCGTGCCATATGGGTATCTACAGCACCAAGGGCGTCTTTAAAGATTTCCAGCTTGGGCTTGTCGTTGTGGATCAGCCGGTGGTGAAAGCGCTGCTGATCAAAGAAGAGTAGTGGTGTGGTAAAAGGGGGCAGCTTGCCCATCGCCATTGTTTCACTCCATTCCCGGTCTCAATCGATCCAGAAGGCCAGCGACGCTGCTGTTAGCAGTGTAAAGATTAAAAGCTTTCTTCGTTGCGCGCGGTCAGAATTTCAACGCCATTGGCGGTGACCGCCATGGTGTGTTCCCATTGTGCGGAGAGTCGGCGGTCTACAGTGACAGCAGTCCAGCCGTCGCGCAGTACTTTACTGCCGGGCTTGCCGGCGTTGAGCATTGGTTCGATGGTAAACGTCATGCCCTGTTCGAGTATCTGACCTGTACCCGGTTTGCCGTAGTGTAGAATTTGTGGCTCAGAGTGGAATTCGTCGCCTATACCATGGCCACAGAAATCTTTTACCACACTGTAGTAGTTGCTTTCTGCATGCTGTTGTATGGTGTGCCCTATGTCTCCTAAGGTGGTGCCTGGGCGCACAATGTCAATGGCGCGGTAAAGGCATTCCTGGGTGATTTTGACCAGGCGCTCGGCGTGAGGAGCGGGCTTGCCGACACAGTACATTTTGCTGGTATCGCCATACCAGCCATCCTTGATGACGGTAACGTCAATATTGATGATATCCCCTTTCTTTAGCACTTTATTTTCTGAAGGGATGCCGTGGCAGATGACTTCGTTAACCGAAGTGCAAATGGATTTGGGGAAGCCGCGGTAGCCGAGACAGGCCGGAATGGCCTTTTGAACATTGACAATATGGTCATGGCAGCGTTGATTTAACGCTTCGGTAGTTGTGCCCGGGACCACATAGTCACCAATCATTTCCAGTACTTCCGCCGCCAGGCGGCCTGCGGTACGCATTTTGGCAATCTGTTCCGGTGTCTTTATGGCGTTGGTCATGGCGCTTTTTGAATCTCGACTATTGGGTTAAGAGAAAGAGCGGGTGGAGCCGCGTGACGCAACAGTGTAGCGGAATTGTAGCCTGGGGGGTATGTGTGGGCATTTAGTGCGGTGAGAACGCTGTAGAAGTGTTATTTTGGCAGCTGTGCCTTTTAGTGGGGCTTTCCGTGGCGGTGTCGATATGGTATAAAGCGCGCCGCTTGGAGGTTTTGGCTTCAAGTGAAATTAACTTTATACAAATGCCGCACACATATCGGCACAGTCATCTGGGTGTCTTTTCACAGAGATTGGTGGCTGGGATATGTGGAGGATATAACCCGGGAAGTCGGTTTGCCGCTTCCGCTCTACACAGAGGTCTATTTATGCCGCAAGTCAGTATGCGCGATATGCTGCAGGCTGGTGTCCATTTTGGTCATCAGACTCGCTATTGGAACCCCAAAATGGGGCAGTTTATTTTTGGTGCCCGCAATAAAATTCATATTATCAATCTGGAACAGACGGTTCCGGCTTTCAATGAAGCCTTGCAGATTATTAAGGGCATGGCGGCACAGAAGAAGAAAGTGCTGTTTGTAGGTACTAAGCGTGCTGCTCAAAAATCGATCAAAGAGCAAGCAGAGCGCGCAGGCCAACCCTATGTGAGTAGCCGCTGGTTGGGGGGTATGCTCACCAATTATAAAACCATTCGTGCGTCGATCAATCGCTATCGCGACCTGGAAGCTCAGTCTCGGGATGGCACCTTTGACAAGTTGACTAAAAAAGAGGCGCTAATGCGCACGCGCGCTATGGAAAAACTTGAGCGCTCTATTGGTGGTATCAAGGATATGGCTGGTCTGCCCGATGTGTTGTTTGTGATTGACGTGGATCATGAGCGCATCGCAATTCAAGAAGCGAACAAACTTGGTATTCCAGTGATCGGTATTGTCGACAGTAATAGTAGCCCGGAGGGTGTGGACTACGTTATCCCTGGTAATGATGATGCTATCCGTGCAATCAAGCTGTACACTACCGCTGTTGCGGATGCAGTACTGATGGGTCAGGCAGACGCTGGTGCCAAAAACGAATACATTGAAGAGAATGGCGACGAAGCGGCGGCGAAATGAGTCGTTGCCAATTAATAAGGTGCTTTTGAATGGTTACTTTATCCTTTGCTGCCAACACTTGGCTTTGGGGCTAGGAAAGTTGCTAACTGATTCAAAAGTCAATTGATGATGTGGCTCTGCGGGGGCATATCACAAAAAAAGGGGGCCTGTATTTGGCCCTTTTTTTTCAAATATTTTTTTGTCACAGAACCTTGAGGATTAAAGCATGGCGATTACTGCGTCTATGGTGAAAGAATTGCGTCAGCGCACCGGTCTGCCGATGATGGAGTGTAAAAAAGCATTGACTGCAGCGGCTGGGGATATTGAAAAGGCAATTGACGATTTGCGTAAAGTATCGGGCCTTAAAGCGGCTAAAAAGGCAGGTCGCACTGCGGCCGATGGCATGGTTGCCGCAAAAATTGCTACTGATGGTAGCTATGGGGTGTTGGTTGAAGTTAACTCGGAAACCGATTTTGTCGCCCGCGACGGCAATTTCCAGTCTTTCGTTGATCGGGTTGTCAATAAGGCTTTTGATGAGCGCCAGCAAAACGTGGCGCAACTGATGGATGGCGAGCTTGAAGATGCACGTGAAGCGTTGGTACAAAAAATTGGCGAAAATATCAGTGTGCGGCGCATCGAGCTGATCGAAGCGGCTACAGTAGGTGCTTATGTGCATTCCAATAAGCGCATCGCTGCACTCGTGGCGTTGAGCGGGGCCGATGTGGAAATTGCGAAGGAAGTTGCCATGCATGTGACCGCGGTGAATCCACAGGTTGTGAATCCGCAAGATATGCCGGCCGAAATGCTGCAAAAAGAACAGGAAATTATTAAGGCTCAGCCAGACATGGTGGGTAAGCCCGCTGAAATTGTCGAGAAAATGATGGGTGGTCGCGTCAAGAAGTTTTTGAAAGAAAACAGCTTGATAGAGCAGCCTTTTGTTAAAAACCCTGAAGTTACTGTTGGCAAATTGACCAAAGATGCCGGTGCCGAAGTGGTGAGCTTTGTGCGTTTTGAGGTAGGTGAGGGCATAGAGAAAGAGGAGCTCGACTTCGCTGCGGAAGTGGCAGCTCAGGTTAAATCTAGTACCTGATGCTTTTTGGGCTGTGAAGCTCTGGGATGTTACTGTCGCCGAAGTGCGGTGCTGGCGTCCAGCTTTACAGCCTAAGTTCAGTGAGCCAGAGTTTTTGCTGTCGCCGCTGAAAGATGCAGGTCCATAACAAGTGAGGAGTTAGGGATGTCTGGAGTGAGAGAGCGCAAATACAAGCGTATCCTGTTAAAACTCAGTGGCGAAGAGTTAATGGGTGAGCAGGAGTTTGGTATAAGCCCCAAGGTGCTGGATAAAATGGCCCTAGAAATTGGCCAGTTAGTTGGCATCGGCGTACAGGTTGGGCTGGTAATCGGCGGCGGCAATCTGTTTCGCGGGGCAGCTCTGCATGCGGCGGGTCTCGAGCGGGTGACCGGTGATCATATGGGTATGCTGGCCACGGTGATGAATGCGTTGGCGATGCGCGATGCGTTGGAGCGTTCTAATATTTCTTCGCGGGTTATGTCAGCTATTCAAATGAGCGGTGTTATCGATCATTATGATCACCGTGCGGCTGTTCGCCATCTCGAGCGTGGTGAAGTGCTGATTTTTGCCGCCGGTACCGGCAATCCGTTTTTTACCACTGACTCTGCAGCCTGCCTGCGCGGCATAGAAATCGAAGCGGAACTGGTACTAAAAGCAACAAAAGTTGATGGCGTATACTCCGCGGATCCGGTGCTTGACCCTGAGGCTAGCCGTTATGATCGGCTCACTTATGATGAGGTGTTAAATAAAAAACTCGGGGTTATGGATTTTACTGCAATTTGCCTGTGTCGCGAACACAATATGCCGGTGCGGGTATTCCGCATGGACAAAACAGGCGCGCTGCTCAATATTGTTGTGGGTGGTCAAGAGGGTACATTAATAGAAGAGGGTTTGGATTCGTGATTGACGAAATTAAACAAGCTGCACAGGCGCGTATGATAAAAGCACTTGACGCGCTGGCAAGTAATTTCAATAAGATTCGCACCGGTCGTGCGCATCCGAGTATTTTGGATGGCATTCAGGTGTCTTATTACGGTAATGATACGCCACTTTCTCAGGTTGCCAATATCAGTGTCGAAGACGCCCGCACTCTGTCGCTTACCCCTTGGGAAAAAAATCTGGTGCCGGAGATTGAAAAGGCCATTATGAAATCTGATCTGGGTCTCAATCCCAGTACTGCCGGTGCGGTGATTCGTATCCCAATGCCGATGCTGACAGAAGAAACGCGTAGAAACTTTACTCGCCAAGCAAAGAGTGAAGCGGAGCATGCGCGGGTTTCGATTCGCAATAATCGCCGTGATGCCCTCGCGGAAATTAAAGCGTTAATGAAAGAAAAAGCGATTTCTGAAGATGATGAGCGCCGCGCTGGGGAAGAAATCCAAAAATTGACAGATAAATATGTCGCTGAGGTAGAGCAGGCTTTCGCTGCCAAAGAAAAGGATTTGATGGAAATTTGATGTGTTTTGTTGGCAGTGAGACTGCAATGGCGACAATGACCACGCCACGACATGTAGCTATCATTATGGATGGTAATGGTCGCTGGGCGGCGCAGCGAGGTCTGTCGCCCTCTGCCGGGCATAAGGCTGGTGTGGAGCGCATTCGCGATTTGCTGGAAGCCTGTAAGCATCGTCGTATAGAAGTACTGACATTGTTTGCGTTTTCCAATGAAAATTGGCAGCGACCATCGACAGAAGTGAAGCTGCTTATGGGTTTGTTTCAAGCATACCTACGCAGAGAGGCAAAGCGCATGCGCGAACAGGGTGTATGCTTGAGGGTGATCGGTCGACGCGATCGCTTTTCCTCCAGTTTGCGGCGAGCCATTGAGGAAGCTGAAGCAATTACTGCCGCGGGTACCGATGGCAGTTTGGTGATTGCAGCTGATTACGGTGGCCAGTGGGATATCACTTGTGCCGCAAGCGCATTGGCTAAAGAAGTTGCAGCCGGCAGACGCCCATTGGCATCGATTGATGAAACTGCGCTGGCTGCCAAGATGCAGCTGGCTGATTTGCCACCCGTAGATTTACTGATTCGTTCCAGTGGTGAACAGCGCATCAGCAATTTCCTCCTCTGGCAATTGGCTTATAGCGAACTCTTTTTTACGGATACCCTGTGGCCTGATTTTGACCAGCAGGTGCTCGATAGCGCATTGGCAGCCTATGGTTGTCGCAATCGTCGCTATGGTGGTCGCAACGATGAGTGTTCGCAAACAGCTAGCTCATAATTGCAATGAGATTAAATTAATTAAGGATTACTAGTGCTCAAACAAAGAATAAAAACCGCAGTAGTTTTGGCGACTCTATTTCTCGGCGCACTATTTTTGATCCCTATCAAGTGGTTTTCTCTGATAGTTGCTGGCGTGATCCTGCTAGGTGGCTGGGAGTGGGCCAATTTGGCGAACCTGAATCGCCTATTGCGCCTGGTTTTTTTGGCTGCGCTGGGTGCCGCATTGATATTTACTGCCGATTATGTATTCAAGATGCAATTTGATAACCCTGATCTCACTAGAGCACGTCAGATTCTGGCGGTGGCCTGCGGCTGGTGGGCGCTAGCGTTTTTATGGGTGCAGAGTTACCCGGCCAGCGCAGTCCTGTGGGGCAATCGCTGGGTGCGCGCTTTGATTGGCTTGTTGGTTTTGGTGCCTGCTTGGTTATCGATTGTGATTTTATGTGGCCAGGTACATGGCGCCTGGCTGGTATTATTTGTAGTTGCCATTGTAGTAGGTGCCGATGTCGGAGCCTATTTTGTCGGCCGCCGTTTTGGTCGGCACAAATTGGCGCGAAGGGTTAGCCCAGGGAAAAGCTGGGAGGGTTTTTTTGGCGGCCTTGCTGTCTGCCTGTTGTTGGCACTGATCATTGCTTGGTTATTCGCATTACCGTTAAAAAATACCCTGCTGTTTTGTTTTGGGGTATTGGTTACGGCGTTGGCATCGGTTATTGGCGATTTGGCGGAAAGTATGTTTAAGCGACATCGCGGAATTAAAGATAGCAGCCAAATTCTGCCCGGTCATGGTGGCCTTCTCGATCGCCTTGACAGCTTGTCAGCTGCATTGCCGGTGTTCACTTTAGCGGCACTGGCCAGTGAACTGCCTAAATATCTGTAATTTTTTCTTAATACTCGATTATCCGGTTGCCGCTAGCGCTTTGGGCAGCTGGTCACAGAGGGAAGTACTTTGAAATCATGTCCAGTTGTACAAAGGGTGACTGTGCTGGGGTCGACCGGTTCTGTTGGTGTCAATACTTTGAATGTACTTGGGCGCCACCCCGAACGCTACCGCGTATATGCTTTGACCGCCTCCGAGCGAGTGGTGGAGCTTGCGCAGCAATGTCGTCAGTTCACGCCGCGCTACGCGGTGATATTAAATGAAAAAAAAGCTGCGGAACTCAAGCGGCGACTCTGTTTAGATGGGCTGGATACAGAAGTGTTATCGGGCTTGTCTGGGCTATGTCAGGTGGCGTCGGATAGCCGTGTGGATACCGTGATGGCGGCGATTATTGGTGCCGCCGGACTGCGACCAACTCTGGCCGCAGTGCGTGCAGGGAAAAAAGTTTTGCTGGCCAACAAAGAGTCTCTGGTAATGGCCGGCCCTGTGTTTATGCAGGCTCTGGTCGCGAGCAAGGCACAATTACTGCCCATAGACAGTGAACACAATGCAATTTTCCAGTGCCTGCCTTATCCCTGTGGGTCACTTGACGAGGCCGGTGTGGAGAAGCTTTTATTAACTGGTTCTGGCGGGCCCTTTCGCACTTGGCAGATCGACGAATTGGAATGGGTAACGCCGGATCAGGCCTGTGCTCACCCCAACTGGTCAATGGGGCGGAAAATCTCAGTGGATTCGGCCACTATGATGAACAAAGGCCTGGAGTTGATCGAAGCCTGCTATTTGT
Organism: Gammaproteobacteria bacterium; assembly: GCA_022600975.1. Lineage (GTDB taxonomy): Bacteria > Pseudomonadota > Gammaproteobacteria > Pseudomonadales > Cellvibrionaceae > Microbulbifer. The sequence goes on along the minus strand of JAHZJJ010000177.1, from coordinate 1,168 downwards.
TTCACGCTCCAGCAGAGCAGATTGAAGTCCTCGTTCATCCCCAGAGTATCGTTCACTCAATGGTACAGTATTGCGATGGCTCGCTGCTGGCACAACTGGGCAACCCGGATATGCGCACACCAATCGCCCATGCACTGGCTTTTCCCGGACGTATGAAAAGTGGTGTGCGGGGGCTTGATTTGTTGGCGCAAGGGCGTCTCGATTTCGAGGCACCCGATCCGGAGCGGTTTCCTTGCTTACGTCTGGCGCGCGCGGCTATAAAGTCTGGCAACAGTGTGCCCACAGCGTTAAATGCTGCCAACGAAGTAGCCGTAGCTGCTTTTCTCAATGGCGAGCTGGCGTTTACTCAAATATCAACCATTATCGAGCGGGTAGTGTCTCGGGCAAAGGTTTTTGAACTGACGGACCTGGATGTAGTCGAACAGGTTGATTCTAATGCGCGGCTACTGGCAGCACAGGAATTGACGCGAATTACAAATGAAGTGAACTGATTTTCATGTTGGAAATATTACAAACAGCGCTCTGGGCTCTGATGGCCCTGGTTATCCTGGTGGGTTTCCATGAATTCGGTCATTTTATCGTCGCGCGCTGGTGTGGGGTAAAAGTACTGCGATTTTCCATTGGTTTTGGGCGTCGGCTATGTTCCTACTATGACCGTCACGGCACTGAATTTACTCTGTCTGTCATTCCCCTTGGTGGCTACGTCAAGATGCTGGATGAGCGCGAAAGCGAGGTTGAGCAGCATGAGCTAAACAGAGCGTTTAATCGCAAGAGCGTGGGAGCGCGGATGGCGATTACCGCTGCCGGCCCCATCGCCAATTTTTTACTGGCAATTGTATTGTTCTGGGGCGTATTTCTCGGTGGCACGGCGGGCTTTAAACCGGTAGTACAGAGTGTCGAGCCCGGTAGTGTTGCCGCCCGAGCGGGGCTGGAGCCGGGTCAGGAAATTTTAGCCATAGATGGAGCGCCCACCCCTACTTGGCAGGCTTTGAATTGGCGTCTCGCTAACCGACTTGGCGACAGTGGAGAAATGCAGTTTTCGGTGCGCTATCCAGATTCCAGCTATCAATACCAGATGACGGCAGATATAGATCGCTGGCTGGCGGGCCGTGAGGTGGTCGATCCGTTGCGGGAGATCGGCGTCAAGCTCTGGGTGCCAGCGGTGACT
>JAHZJJ010000176.1 GCA_022600975.1 Gammaproteobacteria bacterium | reverse complement strand
CCGCGTAAAAAGTCCATTTGATCTCCGCGAATACGTACGCTGTTGATCAGTGCCAAATACTCTGCGGCATTGGGTACAAACGGCAGCGCCAGCAGCTGCAAGTCAATCTCATCGAGTAGGCGATTGCCCTTGTATTGGTTACAGCGGCGGCAGGCTGTGACAACATTTTCCCAAATATCGCGTCCGCCGCGAGAGATTGGTTGAACGTGATCGCGAGTGAGTTCGCAGCGGTCAAATTGTTTACCGCAATAAAGGCAGGTTTGCACATCGCGGGAGAAAAGCGCCCGGTTGGTGAGTGATGGCCGGTTTTTGGGGCGGCCCATACGGCCGCCACCACAGGCAATGATGGCGGCGAGCTCTAAGCTGGAGCGCTCACCACGGCGATTGATGCCGCCATGTACCGTGATTACTATGCCTCCGAGTGACCAAGTCACTAGCTTGCGCACGTAGAGACAAGCGGCCTCTTGCCAGCTCAACCATTCCAGTGGCTGTCCTGCCATGTTTAAGCGTAAAATTTGTGTCTGCATCTATGTCACCCCGAGCTTTTAACAGTGGGTATCAGCTTGGAACCGCCAAAACCTGCCATTATAGGCCTATTAACTAAAAAACCCCGGCGAAAGTTCGACGAGGTTTTTGGCGAATTTAAAGGCAATGAGCGCCCATCTGTCCGTTGGGTACGGCAGCTGAGATTACGGCTGAATGGTAAGTATTTATTGAAATCGCCACCCTCCATGACCAGTAAAAATTGGCCATTCTGCATCAATTAAAGCCGAAGATTGTTACAGTTTCCATTCAAAAGTGGATTATCAGCATAAAGCCGGGTCAGTAAAAAGAACTTTTAGGGAAAGCTGTGTTAATGCCATACAGAGTGTTACTTTTGCCAGTGGCGTTTAGCATTACTGATGTAGAGTATAAACTCGTTCAGGCACGAAGCCCCATTCATTGGGGCCTCTGTGCCGGAAAGTCGTTTGAGATGGATCACGCTTTTAGCTTTTTGTACTGCATGCGATGTGGAGTGGCATCTTGTCCTTTGCGTTTTACAAAATCTTCATGATATTCGGTGTAGTTGCCGGTAAAAAATGTCACATCACTGGCGCCTTCATAGGCGAGAATATGCGTGGCGACCCGATCAAGAAACCAGCGATCGTGAGAAATAACCAGTGCACAGCCGGGAAAATTCAACAGAGCCTCTTCCAGCGCACGCAGGGTTTCTATATCCAGATCATTGGAAGGTTCGTCCAGCAGGAGCACATTGGCACCTTGTTTTAAGGTGCAAGCCAGGTGCAAACGTCCGCGCTCGCCACCGGAGAGTTCCCCAACCCGTTTTTGCTGGTCTGAGCCCTTAAAATTAAAGCGGCCAACATAAGAGCGCGAGGGCACCTCATAATTATTGATAGTGAGTATATCCTGACCGTCGGAAATCGCTTGCCATACGGTGTGCTGATCCTCCAGTGTGTCTCGGCTCTGGTCTACATAGGCGATTTTAACCGATTCGCCCAATTTAATTTCCCCGTTGTCTGGAGTTTCGCTGCCGTTGATCATCCGTAACAGGGTGGATTTACCGGCACCATTGCCGCCGACAATACCCAGGATGGCGCCCTTGGGTACACAAAATGAGAGGTTGTCTATTAGCAGTCGATCACCAAAACTTTTGCTGACCTTGATAAATTCAATGACGTTATCCCCTAGGCGTTCGCCCGCAGGAATATAGATCTCGTTGGTTTCGTTGCGTGCTTGAAACTCTTGAGACTGCATTTCTTCCAGGCGAGCCAAGCGCGCTTTGCTTTTTGACTGACGCCCCTTAACGCCCTGGCGAGCCCATTCCAGCTCTTTTTGCATCGCTTTGGTTCTGGCTTGCTCGCTGCGCTGCTCCTGTGCCAGGCGCTGCTCTTTTTGCTCCAGCCAAGTGGTGTAGTTACCTTCCCAGGGGATGCCATAGCCGCGATCCAGCTCCAGAATCCAGCCGGCGACATTGTCGAGGAAATAACGATCGTGGGTAATGGCCACCACGGTGCCGTTAAAATCATCCAAAAAGCGTTCTAGCCAAAATACGCTTTCGGCATCCAAGTGGTTGGTGGGTTCGTCTAAAAGCAGCATATCCGGACGCGACAGCAGTAGTCGGCAGAGCGCCACACGGCGTTTTTCACCACCGGACAGAGTGCTGACATCCGCATCCCAGGGCGGCAGGCGCAGTGCATCGGCGGCCACCTCCATACGGTGCTCCAGATTGTGTGCATCCCAGGCCTGAATGATATCTTCAAATTTTTGCTGCTTTTTTGCCAAGGCATCAAAGTCTGCATCGGGCGCAGCGTAGTCGGCGTAGACCTGATCTAGCCCTGCCAGAGCGTCCATCGCTTCATGTAGGCCATCTTCTACATTGCCGCGCACATCTTTGGCTGGGTCTAGCTGGGGTTCCTGGGGCAGGTAACCAACTTTAATATCGGGCATGGCGCGGGCCTCGCCATCAAAATCTTGGTCGATCCCAGCCATAATGCGCAGTAGAGTAGATTTTCCTGCTCCATTCAGGCCCAGAACACCTATTTTGGCGCCAGGGAAAAACGACAGGGAAATATTTTTGAGTATTTCACGCTTGGGGGGCACAACCTTACCCACGCGGTTCATGGTGTATACATATTCGGCCATTAGGGTTTCCGCTTGATATTTAAGATGGGCGCAACTTAATCAGTTTGCTGACAAAGTGCAACCGAGGGTTAACCTGGGGAGGTGTGAAAAGGCCTGGTATTGTAGGGTGTAGTGCCAATTACATTGTATTTGTGTTTAACTTAATCCCTTTGCAGCAATTGAAGAACAAATACAATGCACCAAGAAACTCCTGTATTGATCCAGCGCCGCGGCCCGGCCAACTGTGGCCTCGGCACAATAATGCTGAATATGCCCAAAGCCCTTAACGCGCTCAATCTGGAAATGATCCAGTTAATCTTGCAGCAGTTGGATGATTGGGCACGGGACGATAGTATCGCTGCTGTGTGGATCGAAGGCTGTGGTGAAAATTTTTGTGCCGGCGGCGACGTGGTGGCATTGCATCGCAGTGCAAGTAGTTATGGTGAAGTACAAAGCAGCAAATTTATAGCGGATTTTTTTAGCTGTGAATACCGCCTCGACTACCGCATCCATAGCTATCCTAAACCCATAGTTGTTTGGGGCACTGGTTTTGTGTTCGGCGGTGGGCTGGGTATTTTGGTGGGAGCTAGCCACCGCATTGTCACTGAAACCACGCGTATGGCGATGCCGGAAATCACCATAGGTCTGTTTCCCGATGTTGGCGGCAGTTGGTTTTTAAATCGTATGCCCGGCCGGCTGGGGTTATTTTTAGGCTTAAGTGGTGCACATTTTAACGGCACTGATGCCATTTATGCTGGAGTGGCCGACCGTCTGTTGCCAAATACGGCTAAAGAGCAGTTATTGGCTCAATTGGCGCAACTGCCGTTGGTTAATGGTAGCGATTCTTTGCAACAAAATAATGCCTTAATCAGCCGCTGTCTCAAAACATTGGCATTACCTGCAACACAATTGCCATCGTCTAAATTGCGCCAACATTTCGATACTATTCAGGCCATTACAGATTACCCAACGCTGGAGGAAGTTTATTGTGCACTGACCAATTACAAGGATGATGATCCCTGGCTACAGAGAGCGGCCAAGACCTTAGCCGCAGGCAGCCCATTAACCGCTAGGATAGTTTGGGAGCAGCTGCAGCGCGGTAAATATCGCTCTCTGGCGGAAGTGTTTCAAATGGAATTGGCATTGGCGCTTAACCTCTGTGCCAGTGGTCAGGTCAAAGAAGGGGTGCGTGCACTGCTGATTGATAAAGATCGCAAACCCCTGTGGCAACCAGCTTCTCTGGAGGAGATTGCCGCAGAGAAGGTTGAGCAGTACTTTGCAGCGGCTTGGTCTGGCACCAATCCGCTGGCGGATTTGGAGGGCTAAGGCCAGAGCTAACGGCAAATATGGGCCACCTGCCGCCACGATAAAAAACTGCTTGCTGAAGTACTGCTGGAGTAGTTTTTCAGTGACGCCAAGTACTTTTGCTTGGTGCAAGCGTAAGCCTGATGGAATTTGGGATAGTTGTTTTTAGGCGTCTAATCTGCCTATAGCTGGTTTAATGGCATTAGATTTAACGTGTTATTGTTTCTCGTGTCACCTAGCGGCAGACTTTAATTGCACTTTTCATAAAAAATGATTACGGTTGCGAGTGCTGCCTTAGCGCCCAACCAAAAAAATCGGCGCAAGCGAGAAATAAAAAGGTATAAAAGATAGGCTAAATGTAATTTTTAACTCCGCGAGGCTCCGAACAACTGAAGCCTTCGCGGAAAACTAGCAACCTCAATAACCAAGAAGAACGACATCATGATCGTGTGACCTTGATTTAAGCGCCACCCCCCGGTGAAGCAACACCGAGAGATGGCTAACCCCGGAAGATAAGTGGATATCTAGCGAGGCTGTCTTGGATGATACGCTACTCACACGCTCGCCTTCAATAAAGTTGTTTGCAGAGCCGAGCAATTTCTCCCGCTCCCGCCCCTGGCGTCGGAGTGATGTGTGGCGTGCCGCGAAAATTGGTGTGGTTCTCTACTTCAGCCGCGGCCCCCCGCCAGCAGTGTTCAAGCATCAAACAAACTAACCCTGTAGTTTAATGAGACCGATTACGCCTGTGGCGAGCGCGGATTATAAGTATGCGCGCGTTTTGAAGTTTCGCACCACAGGCTTTTTTAAGGAGCCTATAACAATGCTGCTACTAACTTGTGAATTATTTCAATGTATTCATCTGGGTGGGATTTTTACCATTAGGCCGGTATGGATAAGTGATAGCACTGTGGAGCTACATATTGAAGCATGCGATGGTGGTCACCTGAGTAGGGGTAAGTCGTTTTTACCAACAGCGGATGAAGTCTGGTTACACAAAGCTAAACAACAGAGCAAACAAGAGGTTCAAGCCCCGTCAAACAGTGAGTCCTCTGACGACCCGGAGGACGATTCAGAGTCGGTGAATTGAAAAACAGAATCCAAATTTAGCAATACACTGCTTGTTTCGTAAAGTCCGAAATGTATATAACTCGGTTTTAAATTTTACCAGCGGAGTTTAAGTGGCCACTACTATGTAGAAGCTAGGGGCCTGGGTGCTTTGTGGAGCAGCACCCAGGCCACTTTTTACTCAGCGTTCAAGGTTATTTTATAACGGGTTGTGATAGTGCGTTTGTGGGCTGGATTCCGCTCTTTCCCACATTTGTAGGTAGGCTTCAGCCGAATTCATAATCGCTTCGTATATACGCTCTGAGTTGATGTTACGCATATCTTCAATGTGATCTGCTATCAAGCCGTAATGCGCTATGCCGTCTGTATTTAGATCAAAGGTCCGATTTCCTGATACTTGCTTTTCGAATGTCAGCCCAAACTCGTTGGTAAAGGGGTAAATGAGCGGATTGGTGTCTGCATCACTCCGTGGGCCAGCTTGAGTACCAAGGCCACTCATATCAGAACCCATGCCAACACCAAGTAAATAAGGGGTTTGCTCTATCTCATCAAGATATTGCGATACCCGTGATTCCATGCCATGCGCATCAGTATTGTAGGGCGCGCCAAAGCCACCTGCAGCGAATAATCGCTTGGTAGTTGGATGCAGTGTGTTGTTAACGCCTGGGTTCATCCAGCTGTGTGATGTCACCAAACCGCTATACCCTCTGGCTTCAGCGATATCCATGACCAAAGACGCACTTTCAGAGCTTAGGTGATCGAGCTCAATCAACATTTTTTTGTCAATTAGGCGGTTAACAAGATAAACCCCAAGCTCAGTTAAGCCGTGCTTGTTGCAGTGCTGAATTGATTCATCGTATTGCGGGTCAAGGCCAATAGCTTTCAAAATATCACGAACAAAAGGAATTTCTCCGATGATTGGAAAGCCGGATGTAAACGCCACCCCTTGGGTTTCACTATCACAGGCAACGGTTTCAAAAAAGTGGCCGGTGCTCAACCACTGCCCCACATTGATAAAGCCATCTTCAACACGGCTGCCACCAATCTGGTTGTCAAATTTGTGCGTTGGATAAAGGGAGCGAACACCTAAGTGGTATAGTTCATCGAGCTTGGCATCTAAAGAATCTTGAGTACATTCATCCCTCAGCCCACAGTCAAAGGTCTCTGAGGCTTCAATGCCCATTAAAACTGCTAGCTTGCCGTCGGCGATAACTGCTCTGGCTTGTTCAGGTGAAGTCACGATTTGGAACCAGCCTTCACCTGGCCCCCCTGATTGGGCGTCAATATATTGCTGCATGTCCATAAGTCTCGCGGCTTGTAAGCGCAAGCTGTCCATAACATTACAGCTATTGGGATTGATCCAACCAGCAGGGTTGATCGTCGATTGAACACTACAGAGCACTTCATTTTCTACCAAAAAAGTTGTTATCATGCGCTGACCAGAAAGGTAAGCTCTTTCCATCCATTTGTAGTAGTAGCCCATGTGGCTCAGTGAAGCGTAGTTTGGCCAATAGGTAAAATTGGGCCATCCGTCTGTGCTATGTCTCGCATTGGGGTCTCCAAACCCCTGTAGGTTGCCTATTAAATCCAGTGCACCGTCTTTACCATGCCGTTCATTACAGCTGTGCAAAGCCTCTGCTACGCCCCAAGGGTGGAAAGGTTCGCCAGCCATAAATCGGCCACCCATAAACTCATAAGAGGTGATATGGGCATGGGGGTCGATCCAGCCGCGTATTGGATCATGAGGGTTGCCCTTGAGTACATCTTGATCCCCTTTAACCTGTGTTGCAACTTCTGGAAAAGTAATGCAATCGTTTTGCTCGACAAGCCTGAAGGTGTTTTCTCTGTTTTTCCATATTGAATTGGCAAAGTATAAACGTCCATTTCTAGGGTTGTGCCACAGATCATCACCAAATTGATCGTTAGTGAAGCGATACAATATGCTGTCGTTGCCACTGCTTTCGGTAATTTTCCAGTTAGCAAATTTACCCGGATAGCGCCCGGCACTAGCGTTTTTGGGCAGGTGTGCAGCTAAATAACGTTGTTCGCGATCTGTTAGTAAAAAGTGTCCTAACGATGTAGGCTTGAAATAAAAGTGGTCCGCCTCGGATAATGATACCGACTCAAATCGATAGCTGAGGCCATTGTCAATACCGCCACCTTCGAGAAATTTTTTTAAGTAGCGATCATTACTAGTAGACTGAATGGCGTAGCAGCCTTGGGCCAGATCATAAACAGAATCGGTTGCATCATCGGCAAGAATATGTGCACTCATTGACAATGCGAAAGCTAGAATTACAATTTTTGGCATGCTTTTCTCCAGATTATTATTGGACGTAAAAAGCAGGGTAGCCTGCTTTTTACGTTCTACCAGATACAAATCTAATAGGAGCCTTTATATTAACTGTTGTTAGGTACAATGCAATATGGACTTCCTGTGGGAGCATAGTATTTTAGTGAGTAATGATTGATCATGCCTCTATAATTACTCACTATTCTGATAGCGCGCTCATTGATAAAGAGTACTAAATTGCCAGTATTCAAAGTTACAGAAAGTCTGAGAAGAAAGCCCAGTAATGCTAGGCTTTATATCAATACTTCGGACAATTTTAGAGAGCTAGAGCCCTGAATCCCCTCTGTGTCAGGATAGTTGTGTGTGCCGCAGCATTGCGGATCAATCGGCAGGAGCTGATTGTGAAGCAAGAGAAGCTGCTGAAGTGATGGAGGAACCGACCCTCCGGAGTCTGCCTGCAGGGGCCGGCTTCAAACCACCCTCAAGCGGCATTGG
>JAHZJJ010000175.1 GCA_022600975.1 Gammaproteobacteria bacterium | reverse complement strand
GCTGAGCAATTTCACCCGCTCTCACCTTTGGTGCCGGAGTGCGTTGTGGTGTGCCGTGAAAATTGGTGTGGTTCTCTACTTCAGCCGCGGCCCTCCGCCCCCGCTTTGCAAACACTCCGTAAAATAACCTTACATTGAATCTAGATAGATTACGCCTGTGGCAAGCGTGTATTGTAAGCGTGCACGCGCTTTGAAATTTCGCGTCACAGGCTTTTTTTAAGGAGAGTATAAAAATGTTAGAAATAACATGTAAATCGTTGCAAACGGTTCACCTGGGTGAGATTTTCGCTGTCACGCCGGTATGGATGGGAGACGATAGCATAAGGCTATATATTGTGGCTCGCGATGGTGGTCAACTGACTATCGTCGATCAGGCTTTGCCTGCGGTAAAGGAAGTTCAGCTATTAGAAGACCAGCAAAACGCCCAAACCTCTGGAGGTAACCAGCCCCCTAAACCGCCGAGCGATGATTCAGGTTCACTGAACTGAAGTTCAGGGTGCAAGATTAGCCACACTTGCCTCTAAGTAGTATAAAAGCACTGACCTCTCCATGCTGTGAATAGGGGATGTCAGTGCGGTTTCTATCGCAAAAATTGTATGGAAAGTGTTAATGCTTGCTGGGGTTTGTCGAGCTAAACTATCCGTTCCAATCCTAAATTCCCTGCAAGCATAATGCATTAAATTTGGATTCAATTAGTCGCTTGAGTGTAGCGTATCTATGATAGGCAGCGTCCAGTCGATAGGTTGCTGCCCGCGTTTTTTAAGCCAATGATTGGTCTGGGAAAAAGGTTTACTGCCAAAAAAGCCTCGATGTGCTGACAGTGGCGATGGATGTGGAGCGCGTAAAATGAGATGGCGCTTGTCATTAATGAATGCGCCTTTCTTTTGCGCTTGCAGGCCCCATAGAATAAATGCCAGCCCCTCGCGCTGTTCTGCTAAAGCGTGAATGGCGGCATCAGTAAATTCTTCCCAGCCACGCTTTTGATGTGCTCCGGCTTTCCCTTCTTCAACAGTTAGTGTGGCATTGAGCAGCAGTACGCCTTGTTCGGCCCAAGACTGTAAATAACCGTGTGCTGCAGGCACAACACCCAGGTCTGCCTCCAGTTCCTTGTAGATATTCTGTAAAGAAGGCGGTATGCGTACGCCGGGCAAGACCGAAAAACATAAGCCGTGGGCCTGGCCCCTGCCATGGTATGGATCCTGCCCAAGTATAACGATTTTCACCTCTTCAAAGGGTGTTGTGTTAAACGCGTTAAAAATCTGTGACTGCTGGGGCAGAATGGTTTTAGTGACGCTTTGCTCGCGTTGCAGGTACTGATTTAACTCTGCCATATAATGCTTGCTGAACTCGGACTGCAATACAAACTTCCAGGAGGAGTGTACGTTGGCCGAGTCCACAATCTGCATAAGTTAACCTATTACGTTTTTAAAAATTCCGTTAGTTTCCGCGTGGGTTGGATATTATACGCTGGAGCCAACTGGTACAGCGGTATTGGGCTTTTGAGTAAAGTGCGCCAAGCTTTGTTCCCAGCGGTCGCGCATCTGTGCAGCTTTTTCTGCACGCACATGTCCATAGCCGCGGACTTCGAGTGGCAAGTTTAACAGGGTGTGGGCTTCACTTAAATTGTCGGTATTTAGGTGTAGCGCTACCAAAGCAATTGCACGTTCAACTTGGCGAGCCCACTGGCGCTCTTGGCGCCGCTCACGCGTGTAGCCGAAAATATCGAAAGGGGTGTTGCGCAATACTTTACCCCGTGCCAGCAGTGGCATTAACTTGGCCAGCCAGGGCCCCAGCGCGATTTTAGCGATGCGGCCGCTGGCATCTGCCCGCGCCAGCAGTGGTGGCGCCATCAAAAAGCGTACACGATAGTTGCCGCTAAAGGTTTCGCGTAGTTGCCGTTTGAATTCCTCTCCACTGTAGAGGCGCGCCACTTCGTATTCATCTTTATAGGCCATGGATTTATACAGGCTCTGCGCGGCCAGCCGGGTAAGGCTGCGTGCTGCTTTTGTGGGAATTGCAAGCTTTTGCTCTGCCTGCTGTAAGCGGTGAAGAGCGCGGGTAAAGCGTCGCCCATAGGCGGTGTTTTGATAGCGCGCTAGCTCGTTAGCCAGGCGGGTAATCAGAGCTTGGGTGGATTCTTCGGAGTCTATTAGCTTCACCGGTTCGGCTGGGACGGCCAATTGTTCAATTGCGCGGGGGTTTTCTGCTAGCAAGCGCCCGGCACGCAAAGCGCGCAGATTATCTTCGACGGCCACGTTATTGAGCTCCACTGCACGGGTTAGGGCATTTTCGGAAACCGGTAGCAAGCCCTTTTGACAGGCGTAACCCAGCATCATTAAATTGGCTGCGACACTGTTGCCAAATAAAGCTTCGGCATATCGGTTGGCATCGAATGAAAAGTATTCCTTGCACAGAGATTCGATACTGCTGGTGGTAGCCGCTGCGGGAAATGCTAGTTCATTGTTGCGTACAAAAGCGGCCACTGGAACTTCAGCGGTATTCACCAGCGCACGCAACTGGCCTGGGGCAAATTTATTGCGCTGTGCCGCCGCAGCTATCATATCGCAGCCGAGCAATAATTCGGTTGCACCATCACGAATACGCGCAGTGGTAATATCTTGCGGCTGGGCGGCTATTTTAACGTGTGCCACGACGGCACCATTTTTTTGCGATAAGCCGGTAAAGTAGAGTGTGGTACTGCCTTTTTTTTCTAAATGCGCGGCCATTCCCAATAATGCGGCAACGGTTAAGACACCGCTGCCGCCGATGCCAGCCACTAAAATATTTAGCGGTTGGTCTAAGCGTGCTTGTGGCGCTGGGGGCAAGGTAGTAATAGCGGCATCGAGAGCCTGTGCCAGAGGAGCCAGTGGGGGCTTTTTTAGCTCTCCACCCTCAACCACCACAAAGCTTGGGCAAAAGCCGTCGGCGCAGCGCAGGTCTTTATTACAGCTCGATTGATTAACCTGACGTTTTCGACCAAATGGAGTCTCCAGGGGTTCGACGGCAATACAGCTAGATTGCACACTACAATCACCGCAACCCTCACATACTCTATGATTGATCAATAGCCTTTTGGCCGGGTCGGGCATCAACCCTTTTTTGCGTCGTCGCCGTTTTTCCGCCGCACACACCTGCTCATAAATAATGGCTGTAACACCATTGGTTTGCCGCAACCGCCGCTGCACGTTATCTAGATCACCGCGGGGAAATATTTTTAATGCGGTGGGAATTTGGTTGCGGTGGGTTTGCCAATAATTTGGATTTTCGCTCAGCAAGCAAACTTCACCCACACCTTCGGCCAGCAGTTGTCGAGCCAACGTCGGCACGCTGACTTCTCCTTCTGTAGGTTGGCCGCCGGTCATCGCCACGGCATCATTTAATAAAATTTTATAGGTAATGTTGATCTTGCTGGCCACTGCCTGCCGGATCGCCAATAGGCCGGAATGGTTGTAGGTGCCATCGCCCATATTCTGGAAAATATGGTTTTCGGTTAAAAAGCGATTTAAACCGACCCAGTGCGCCCCTTCGCCCCCCATATGGGAGTACGTATCAGTGCGTAGACCCTTGCCCAGCACCATAATATGACAGCCGATACCGGCGCTACCGAGGCTATCTTGAGGTAATTTGGTCGAGCTATTATGGGGGCATCCAGCACAAAAAATTGGTTCACGGTTGAGCAGTTCAGGAGTTTTTGTTGCAACGGTACTGCCGAGCTTTTCTGCCAGTGGCACCAAATGCACGCTTAATTCTGTGTCGGCTAACCAACGGGTAATGGCCTTGGCTACTTGATCAGGCCCAAACCCCCAGATTGCCGGTAACAGCTCGCGGCCATCGAGATCTCGTTTACCCACGATTTTAGGCCGCTCAATATCGGCTAGGCCATATAAAAGGTTTTTGAGTTGATCTTCTACCAGTGGCCGCTTTTCTTCCACCACCAGAATACGCTCCATACCTTGGGCAAATGCGCGAATACCTTTGGGCTCCAATGGCCAGCTAAGAGCAACCTTATGAATGGAAATATTCGCATTGTGCAAGCTTTGCGTATCTAAATTCAGTAGCTTTAACGCCTCTAATAAATCGCCGTGAGCTTTTCCTACTGTAACGATACCAAAGCGTTTCTGCGGTGCGGCTACCAGCGTTTTATCCAGCTTATTGACATAGGCAAAAGCTTGCGCTGCCGGGAGCCGCTCTTCGATCATGCGTCGTTCATATTCTAACCTTTCAGCGGGCCAGTTCAGGTTTGGGTCATAATTCAAGCCATGGGCCGGAATTGGAAATGTATCGGGCAAAATGAATTGTGGCTGTGGCGGCAGCACAATAGATGCCCCTGACTCCACGGTTTCCGTGATGGTCTTAAAGCCAACCCAAAGGCCGGAAAAACGTGACATAGCAATGGCTGCAAGCCCCAGAGTCAGATATTCATCGATCGTAGCGGGAAACAGCAATGGCATCATCACCGACTCAAAAATCTGATCGGTATTGTGAGAGAACATTGAGGATTCAGCGGTGTGATCGTCACCACAGAGGGCCAGTACACCGCCGAGGCGGGAAGTACCCTGAACATTGGCCTGGCGAAAGACATCGGCGCTGCGATCTACTCCATGGCCCTTGCCGTACCAAATGGAAAACACACCGTCGCGATTAGCCTGCTGACGGTAGTGGTCGAGCAGTTGGGTTCCCCAGATATTGGTAGCTCCGAGATCTTCATTAATACCCGGTTCGAAATGAATATCACGTTCAGCGAGTAGGGACTTATGGCGCCACAGAGCTTGATCATAACCACCCAGAGGTGAACCCCGATAGCCAGATATAAATCCGGCGGTATTGTGCCCGGCCTGTTCATCTATTTGCTTTTGCATCAGTGGCAGGCGCACTAACGCGTCGATACCGGTGAGAAAAACTCGACCGAAATCCCGAGTAAACGCGGTTTTAAGAGCGTACTCTTGGTCAAAATTAAGGTCTTGATTACCTTCGACCATGGCCATGGGCTACCTCCAAGCTGGGTGTTATTTGTTTGGCGTTAAATTAACACCTTAAGCTTGGGCAGGTCATACCAAAATAATCAGTCGATACCGCTTGGATAGCATTAATTCACTAATAGTTTCATTTTATTGGCAATAACTCGCTAATTGACAGGTCTTAAATGGTGCCTGACTAGAACCCTAGAATTTGCACTGGATACTGATGCCTTACTCTCCATCATTTGCGAAATATAGTCATGTGAGCTGGAAAGAATATTTTCGCGCCGCATTAAATGACTTTAAACGTCATTATGTGATTGTGAACAGCTAAAACCAAAATTTGTGAGATTTCTTCTATTCTATACATGCTTCAGGAGTAGCTGACAAACAAGGAAACTCACATGACACCACGATTTTTAGCTCGCCTATATTGTTGGTTACTGGCGGCCGTAATTAGCTTATTCGTAGTAACCCCCTCACTAACTTTTGCCGAGGTGAAAACAGATAAATTTGCCTTTCTCTCCGGAGAATCGGCAGTTGCTTTCCCTCTGGTTAAGCATACCTTTTATGATTCTAAGTCGATGTTTAGTGATGACGTTCGCCCGGCGGGGGTAGGCCAAAGAATGACGGCGGATTATTATTATTCGATGATGGCGGATACTGCTGGCTTTGGGTTGTTGCCAGATCTCGGCTATCGAAATACGCGCCAGCATCAATTAAATCTCGATCAACAATTACTTATCCAACGTTTTCGCAAGCCTCGTAACTCAGTATTTTTGGCCGCAGGAGTTGGTTACAGTGGTATTGGCGGCGGAACGCTTAAAAAGGATCGCAGGCCAAGTTGGGATGGTTTTGCAGGTGTGAGCTTTGCCAATTTTGAGCGTTTAGAATGGGGGCTTGGTCTTTCCTACAGTGGCGGTGAATACGATGCTTCTGAGATCTATATGGATACACGCAATATCAACTTAAGCGCATTTTCCCGCTGGGATAACGGCACATTTTTTGTTGATGGGGGCTTCACCTATGCGTTTGTTGATTACGAGGATATTAATCGGAAGATTAAAGCGCTCGATGTGCCCTTATCTAAACAAGAAGCAGACACTGATGGAGATGTGTGGAGCCTTTTTGTTCGCCTCGGATACGATTCAGTGCCACACCTTCAGTGTAAGATAGGCCCTTTCATCGCGTTGGAATACACTCGTTCAGAAGTGGACAGCTTTAATGAAAAAAGAAGTAAAGACCTGACTTACATCGATAGCGGAGGTGCTGAACTGGATCCATTTAAGATTCGTGTGGCTAATCAAGACCGTGATTATCAGCGTTACCGTGGGGGAGTATTCTACAATGCAGCAGAATCGGCCAAATGGCGCTGGTATGGAGAAGTGTGGTTGGAGCACAATGAAACTGATGATAAATCTGATGGGCTTATCTATATTCAGTCTACTGTAGGAAATATACTAGATACAACGAATTATAATGGTGACAACGCTGACTTTTTTCAAGATGGTTTTGGTGCACTGGTAGGTGTTAATTTAACTGACAGTTTCAATATTAGTGCCAATGTTCGGTTAGGTGAAGATGGCACCGTGAGCGGGCTTAATTTATACTACCGTTTCTAGTAATACACAGCGGTTGTGAAAACTTTGAAGTGGGCAGGGTGTATTTACATTAGTTTACGAAGCACTTTAACTTGTTTGGTAAATTGTTACAATACGATCTTAATTTGAGGGTCAGCTTATAGGTGCTTCTTATTACGATGAGTATCGGCTTTTCGCAGATAATGGGAAGATGTATTTCTGATGACCTTGTGTAATACGGAATTTTTGCGTTCTGATTTGGTCAGAGTGTAATGGGCATAAAAAATTTACCAATATTATAATAATTTT
>JAHZJJ010000026.1 GCA_022600975.1 Gammaproteobacteria bacterium | reverse complement strand
CTCCATAAAATAGAAGGCGCCGTCAGTATCGAGCAAAAATTCCACCGTGCCCGCACCCACATAGCCAATCGCATGAGCGGCGCGCAACGCGGCTTCACCCATGCGTGTCCTTAGTGCTTCTTCAACGCCTGGTGCCGGCGCCTCTTCAACAACTTTTTGATGGCGCCGCTGTACCGAACAATCTCGCTCAAAAAGATAAACACCGCCTCCCTGGTGATCGCAGAACACCTGAATTTCCACATGCCGAGGACACATCACATAGCGTTCCAGCAACATCAAATCATCGCCAAAAGCGTTTTGGGCCTCTCGTTTGGCCGCGGCCAGTGCAGCCGCAAACTCGTCCACCCGATCCACTCGCCGCATGCCTTTTCCGCCCCCTCCGGCGGTGGCCTTGAGTAACACTGGATAACCAATGCGCTCGGCCTGGCGCTCGAGCATGGCAGCATCCTGAGCGTCGCCGTGATAACCGGGCACCAGCGGTACGCCGGCAGCTTCCATAATGCGCTTGGCTGCAGATTTGGAGCCCATGGCTTCAATGGCCGTTGCCGGCGGACCGACAAAAACAATATTTTCAGTTTCGCAGACACGGCAGAAGTGCGCATTTTCCGACAGAAAGCCATATCCCGGATGCACCGCATCGGCACCAGTTTGTTTGGCTGCAGCGAGTACCTTAGCAATATCTAGATACGAGTCTTTTGCCGGTGCCAGCCCCAGGTGCACCGCTTCATCGGCCAGCTGTACGTGCATTGCATCGGCATCGGCATCGGAATAGACGGCTACCGTGGAGATGCCGAGATGCCGGGCGGTTTTAATGATACGGCAGGCAATTTCGCCGCGGTTGGCAATTAATAATTTGCGAATCATAGTTGGCTCAAAAAATTCTCGCTTAGCGCAAGTGCAGCGATTGATCCGCTGCAATTCAAAAATGTTTTATTACAACGACGCTTTATTTCTCCACATCGTCAATTACCATCCATTCGGGTGCGCGCTTTTCCAAAAACGCACTGAGGCCCTCCTGGCCCTCGTTGGAAGCGCGCACTTGGGCAATCAGAGCGCTGGTCTGATCTTGCAGTGCTTGATCAATCACCCGATTCGACATCGACAACGCCAGCCCTTTGGCCATCGCCATCGCGCGGGGGCCATTGTTAGTAATGCTATTTACTAATTTTTGCAAAGTGAGATCCAGCTCTCCCTCGGCACAAACTTCTGCTACCAGGCCCATTTGTTGGGCGCGTAGGGCAGAAAAACGCTCGGCGGTTACGAAATAACGCCGCGCCTGTCGAGCGCCAATCGCATTGATAACATAGGGGCTGATGGTCGCCGGCAACAGACCAATTTTCACTTCACTCAGGCAGAAGCTGGCGCGCTCGCTGGCCAGCGCAATATCGCAGCAGCTCACCAGCCCTACAGCGCCTCCAAATGCTGCACCCTGCACCCGTGCAATCGTCGGCGCAGGAAAACTGTCGAGTTTATTTAACATTGCCGCCAGTTTGGCGGCATCTTCGCAGTTCTGCGCTTCAGAATATTCGGCGACCCGCTTCATCCAGTTAAGGTCGGCTCCAGCAGAAAAGTTTTTACCCTCAGCGGCGAGCACCAGAGCGCGAATTTTTTTATCCTTGCCGAGCTGCTCCAGGGTTTTTTCTAGTAGCTGAATCAATTCATCATCGAAGGCATTGTGTACCTCTGGCCGGCTGAGGGTAATGGTGGCCACACCTTTGCTATCGACGGTACACAACATTTTTTCTTTCATGACAATTCCTTAATTTGGCAATTTTTATAAAAAATTTGAGCACGAGTGTTTTTTGGCAGTAGCACAATTCCCAGGTCTGTGCGGGCATTACATTCTAAAAACACCAAATTGGGTTTGCTGCGGTGCTTTATGGCTCGCTGCGGCCAGGCACATGCCCAGTACTCTGCGGGTATCCGCCGGGTCGATCACGCCATCATCCCACAGCCGCGCGGAAGCAAAATAAGGGTGTCCCTGGCGCTCATAGTTATCGACAATTGGTTGCTTAAACGCCAGGTCTTCTTCAGCACTCCAGGTTTCGCCACGGGCGGATTTTTGATCACGCTTAACTTGTGCCAAAACACCAGCGGCCTGCTCTCCGCCCATCACTGAAATTCGTGCATTGGGCCACATAAATAAAAAATTGGGATCGTAAGCGCGGCCGCACATCCCGTAGTTTCCGGCACCGAAAGAACCACCGATCAAAAGCGTTATTTTTGGCACTTTGGCGGTGGCCACTGCGGTTACCATCTTGGCCCCATGCTTAGCTATGCCACCGGCTTCATACTGTTTGCCGACCATAAAGCCGGTAATATTTTGCAGAAATACCAGCGGGATATGGCGTTGCGCACACAGCTCAATAAAGTGCGCGCCTTTTTGTGCGCTCTCGGCAAATAAAATACCATTGTTGGCAATAATGCCTACTGGATAACCGCAAATGCGCGCAAAGCCTGTCACCAAAGTGGTGCCGTAGAGGGCTTTAAATTCATCAAATTCTGAGCCGTCCACTACCCGTGTAATAATCTCTCGCACATCAAACGGCTGGCGGGCGTCTTTGGGAACCACACCATATATTTCTTGTGCGCCATAGAGGGGTTCAACTACCGGCTGAATGTCCAGAAGAGGGTTTTTAACTCGATTAAGACGGGCCACCGAGCGCCGCGCCAGCTCCAGTGCGTGGCTGTCGTTGTTGGCATAGTGGTCGGCTACCCCTGAAGTCCGACAGTGTACCTCAGCACCACCGAGCTCTTCCGCCGATACTTCCTCTCCAGTAGCAGCCTTTACCAGTGGTGGCCCGGCGAGAAAAATTGTTGCCTGCCCTTTGACCATGATTGATTCATCGGCCATGGCTGGCACATAGGCGCCACCGGCGGTACAGCTGCCCATGACAACGGCTATCTGCGGAATATTTTGTGCCGATAAATTGGCTTGATTAAAGAAGATACGACCGAAATGTTCGCGGTCGGGAAACACCTCTTCTTGGCGTGGCAGGTTGGCGCCACCGGAATCTACAAGATAGATACACGGTAAATTATTTTGCTCAGCAATGGTCTGAGCGCGCAGGTGTTTTTTTACTGTAAGTGGGTAATAGGTGCCGCCCTTTACCGTGGCATCGTTGGCAACAATTACGCACGGTTGGCCAGACACGGTACCAATACCGGTGATAATTCCCGCCGCGGGCACCGCTTCACCGTACACTTCAAATGCTGCTAGCTGCGAAAATTCTAGGAAAGGACTACCGGGATCAAGCAGTGCATCAATACGCGCTCGTGGTAATAATTTGCCCCGGGCTTGGTGTTTTTCTCGTGCACGATTACCACCGCCCTCGGCAATAGTGGCGATTTTTTGCTGCAAATCATCGACAAGTTGCTGCATCTGTGCGTGATTTTCGGCAAAGGCCGGATCGCGTGTATTTAGTTTGCTGGATAATTGATTCATAGAAAATGGTTTTGGTTTATTGTTGCAAGCAACAGCGCGCATAGGCAGGCGCTTTCCGCTTCTTGTTTGGACCTTAAAACTCACGTCTCATCGGGTTTCTTTAAACAACTCTCGACCGATCAGCATACGGCGAATTTCCGAAGTGCCGGCACCAATTTCGTAGAGCTTAGCGTCGCGCAATAGACGACCACTGGCATATTCATTAATGTAGCCATTGCCACCCAGGGTTTGAATGGCCTGCAACGCCATTTGGGTAGCGTGCTCGGCAGTAAACAAAATGACTGCGGCAGCATCCTTGCGCGAATCTTCGCCCCGGTCACAGGCACGAGCCACAGCGTAGAGGTACGCGCGGCTCGCATTCAGATTTGTATACATATCGGCAAGCTTTCCCTGCAGTAACTGGAATTCGCCGATTGATTTGCCAAACTGTTTGCGTTCATGCACATAGGGCACCACTAGATCCATACAAGACTGCATAATGCCCACCGGGCCGCCGGAGAGGATCGTGCGCTCATAATCGAGGCCACTCATTAGTACTCGCACGCCACCGTTCAATTCTCCAAGAATATTTTCGTCGGGCACGGCACAGTCTTGAAACACCAGCTCGCAGGTATTGGAACCGCGCATGCCCAGTTTGTCGAGCTTTTGCGCATGGCTAAAACCAGGAAAATCGCGCTCTACCAAAAATGCCGTTATGCCACTGGAGCTTATGCCAGATTCAGTGCGGGCATAAATCACATAGGTGTGAGCATCGGGGCCATTGGTAATCCACATTTTGTTGCCATTGAGAATATAGTGATCCCCTTTTTTTTCCGCGCGCAGCTGCAGGCTCACTACGTCGGAGCCGGAGTTGGGCTCACTCATAGCCAGGGCACCGATATGCTCGCCAGAACACAACTTCGGCAGATACTTTAATTTTTGCTCATGGGTACCGTTTTTGTGAATTTGATTGACGCATAAATTTGAGTGGGCACCATAGGAAAGCCCCACCGAAGCCGATGCTCGAGAAAGCTCTTCCATCGCCACTGCGTGGGCCAAATAACCCATATCCGAGCCACCGTATGCTTCTTTTACAGTGATCCCAAGCAGGCCTAAGTCACCAAACTTTTTCCATAAATCGGCCGGAAACGCATTGTCTTCGTCTATCTGCGCTGCACGCGGTGCCACTTCTGCTTGACAAAAACGATAAACCATATCCCGCAGCAGATCTATATCTTCACCGAGACCAAAGTTGAGGGTTGGATAGAGGGTGTTCATAGATGACTCCATTAGATAGCCTGTCATATGGTCAGGCTGCACATTTAGTCTTTGGCGCTTAAATTAGTTTCGAGAGCCACGTGCGTACGTGCAGCGGCTTTGTCTAGCTCATCCAGCATGCTGAGAATATCTTGCTGCTGTTGTTGCAGTTGTTGGCGTTTTGCTTCGATACTTTTCAGTAGCGCCTGCAACTGCTCTACATTGCTGCCCGCTGGATCGTACATATCAATAATTTCTCGGCTCTCATCCAGTGATAGCCCGAGGCGTTTGCCGCGCAGAATTAACTTCAGCCGCACCCGGTCTTCCGGGCTGTATACACGGGTTTGACCGCGGCGCGCGGGGCTGAGCAAGCCTCTATCTTCGTAGAAGCGAATCGTTCGGGTGGTGATATCAAACTCACGGGCTAATTCGGAAATACTGTAACGTACCATTTCAACTACCGATCAAATACCTAACGGCTTACATTGCAAGGGGCAGATTAGCAGGTGTTAACCTTAACGTAAACGTAAACCTATAAGGAAAAATATATGGCTAAACTAACTCTTTTGGCCGCCAGGTTGACTGCAAGCTTGCAATCAGTCACACAGAAAGGTTTCGATTAAACAGGTTGATTGCGGAGGGGGCAACAATTCAAATTGTTAGTGCTTTAAAGGCATGATAATAATTTTTGCCAAAAACACAACTTTATAGTGCCAATAGGATAGTGCATGAGCCGCACTGTCAAAATTCTAGTCTTGGGCTATCCATCTTACCATTGGCTTATAGCGTTCACTTATTCCACTGGCAGGGTATCTTACCCTACTGGCTTTTCCAATTCTTGAATTAAATATCCCAATTCTTCTGCTTTTTCACAAAGCAATTTATTAGCGTCAAGTAGTCCGGCATTATAAAAGTAAGGCCCTATTTCTTCGGCAAAAAAATCAATCAAAAATTCTGCTTCAAAGCCACCGATTGACTGGTCTAATTCATTGTTAAAATATAGTTTAACTTTGTTAACTATACGACCTTTTTCATCTTTAGAGAGCTTAATTCTATGCATTTTAACTTCTTCTTTATCGTATAAAGAGCAATAATTTCGTGATTCAAATTCGGATGGTCAATCGTTAAGCGAACAAAAGCCCATAGGTTAAATGCGCTGTAGTGGGCATAGCATATACTCTCCATCAAAACTGAAAAGCTAGCGATAACAGAATCTCGAACAAGCTGTGTCCAGTACAAGTAGCAGATTTCCCAGAATGGCAGGCTTTGCATATTCGCATCGAGCTAGCCAGAATATACAACCTCACCTTTCAAGTACAGAATTGTAAGACGCGGATCAAACTGTCAAAAGAGTCAAATATCGACCTTGACAGCGTTTTAAGTACTGAATCTATCACTAAAGAAAACTATAATCCGCGCCCGAATGGTTTTTTGTTATTTGGGCATTTTTAACTACATTCAGTAACTATCCTCTTTTGCGTCGAATCGGGTGGCCACAACTAGTGGGGGAACATGATTAATATGACTAATGAGTCGCTTCGTATCAGTGAAATATTTTACTCCTTGCAGGGAGAGGCTCGGGATTCGGGCTTACCCACGGTGTTTGTTCGTTTAACGGGTTGTCCGCTACGCTGCAAGTATTGTGATTCTGAGTATGCTTTTTTCGGTGGCGAGCGCATGACGCTGAAAGAGATAATGGAAAAAGTGCAAAACTACCCAGTTCACCGCGTGTGTGTCACCGGTGGCGAGCCACTGGCTCAGCCGAATTGTCTGTTGTTACTCAAAGCCTTATGCGATGCAGGGTGTCAGGTATCCTTGGAAACCAGCGGTGCCTTATCACTTGCTGAAGTAGATGTGCGGGTGTCGCGAGTCATGGACTTAAAAACTCCCGCTTCAGGCGAACAACAGCGCAATCGCTACGAGAATATTTTACTGTTGGAACGCAAAGATCAGATAAAATTTGTGATTTGTGATCGTGGCGATTACGACTGGGCCAAATTTACCCTCGATCGCTATCAATTGCCTGAGCGGGTTGGTGAAGTGCTGTTTTCCCCCAGCTATAACCAACTTTCCGAGCGACAGTTGGCCGAGTGGATTCTCGAAGATGGTTTACCAGTTCGCATGCAAATACAACTGCACAAATTACTTTGGGGCGATATTGCTGGGGTTTGATATCTCTAAAGTATTGCAGAGTTTCAGCCATAGGGCGAGCAGGTTATCCTTGGCCATGGCCTCTCCCAGGCAGGTACTACAAACCAAGCTAAAAATATGGTTATTCTATGAAAGAGAAAAAAGCTGTTATTTTACTCTCTGGCGGGCTGGATTCTGCTACCGTGCTGGCGATGGCAAAAGCCGAAAATTACCGTTGCTTCGCCATCGGTTTTGATTATGGTCAGCGCCATCGCGCAGAGTTGCTGGCGGCGCAACGAGTTGCAGTAGGTTTGGGTGCCGAAGAGTATAAGGTGGTAAAACTCGACTTACGAGCAATTGGTGGTTCGGCGCTCACGGATAACAATATTGATGTACCGGAACAAGAGGTGAAAGGTATTCCTATCACCTATGTCCCTGCACGCAACACGGTATTTTTGTCTATTGCTATGGGGTGGGCGGAGGTGCTGGGTACGCAAGATATTTTTATCGGTGTTAACGCCGTAGATTACTCTGGTTATCCCGATTGTCGCCCCGACTTTATTGCCGCCTTTGAAGCAATGGCCAATCTTGCCACCCGTGCCGCCGTGGAGGGGGCCAGATTACATATACATGCACCCTTAATGAAATTAAGCAAAGCCGATATTGTACGCTGCGGCACCAATTTGGGTGTGGATTACAGCCTAACAGTATCTTGTTATCAGGCTCAAGTGGATGGTGCGGCCTGTAGGGTATGCGATAGCTGCCGCCTTCGTGCCAAGGGGTTTGCCGCAGCGGGCCTCAAGGATCCAACAATTTATATAGATTGTTCTTGAGTGGCGCCATGAGGCTTAGATGCTTAATGGCCAATATCATCAAGAATACTTAACAAGTGAGCTTTTCGTTTAAGGTGAACCTGTCTAGATTGATAATTATTTTTATAGCTTTCCTTCGATATCACTGCGCATGAAAACGTTGAAGAACCACCGAAAATGGCTGGATGTCTATTAGGCAAACTGTAAAAATCAGCTTGTTCATGTTTAGAATAAAATCTTTTAATTCCTTCATTAAAGCAGTAGCTAAGAGAATAATATGGCATAAAACCAAATTTTTCAGCACGGAGTAAGTCATCATAAAAAGTTTATTTTTATCCTTTTTATTAACTCCAATTTTTTTCATCATTTTTCGTTTAGAAGAAAAAACTAAAGAAACCCGTCGAGGCTTAAAAATATATTTAAAAAACCTATCAAAAGTGCTTTCTATTATAGGGTGCCCAGAAAGAGTCGCGATAAACCAAACCTCAATAGGCCTTTGATACGCAGTTGCATGGCGAAAGGTATAGAATTTATATTTTTGAATAGCTTCAGTTAACCAACCTTCAGACAATGGCTTTAAGCAAAATGTCGTTGCGTCAGCCCATATGCCACCAAAAGGTTTTAGTAAGTACATGCGCAGCAAATCTGCTTTTAGCGCCATATTTAATTTGACGGTAGAAAACTTAAAAATCTGGTAAAAATCAAAACCTAGGTGTTCATTCAAATTGGCATCTGTCAGAAGGCGAACCTCGTAGTCAGGGCTTAACTCTATCTATGATCGAATACTCAACTTTACAACTTCAGGAGCCTTATCAATTGGTGTGTTCCAAAACATCCATATCAGTTTAGGAATATTTCTGTCTTTTTTAAATTCAACCTCCAAAGGTTTAGTAAATATTTTAAGTGCTGATTTAGCCCGCCATATATCTTCATTATCAACGTTTGGCTGCTCTTTAATATTTATATCATATAGCTGGTTGTATTTCCGATTAAAATAAGGGGAGGCTCTCCTCATCCATAGAAATTTTTTCTCAAAATAGGTGCTCTTGATAAACTTTTCCATCTATATAATCCTACTTGCTTTGGAATAAAGTAAATTTTTTGCGTCCAAGCTTAGAGTGACTATAATTCGGTTCGGGTGTTATGTTAGGGTCGTTGAGAGTGATACCCTAACTATTCTGATCGAATGAAAGTGGCTAGCCTGCTGCTAGCTTTAGGTTTGAAAGCGGGATTTTACAATAATCTACTGGCTACACTTCACAGTACTGCGATTTATTTGGATGGAATGCATGTACTATGGATTCAATAGGCTCTGAATTTATTCAGTGGTTTACTTTTTCAAGTCAATGGTCAGCCGCTATTGGTGGGCGATAACCTCAAGGTATCCAAGGAAGGGACAGGGCAGCTGCGGCCGAGTTGCTGTATCAGGTCCGACTCTATTACCGATGCATCCTATACCAGGGAATAAGGCTTTAAGGTTTTTTTAATCTTATCCAGGATTGCCAATAGTGCTTTCGCCAGACTGCTTGCCGCCAGAGTTCATGAAGGCATTGATTTATCGCACCACGGCTAGTGCATATTGCTGCACAAGAGGTTGACCTATTGGTTAGCTCGTGCATCAAGCCGCCGTATTAGACTGCATCCGATGCCTATTATACTAGTCAAAGGGTTGCTAATGGATTGTTGCAAGTAAACAATCATTTGCCATTTACTTTCTAGGTGTTACTTTTCAACAAACGCGCGTTCGATTATATATTCTCGCGGGTTGCCACCACGAGTTTCTTTGAAATCCCATTGATCGAGAATGGTGGTCAAATCCTTGAGCATGGCGGGGCTACCACAAAGCATAAAGCGATCCTCGGCACAATTTGGTTGCGGTAGATCCAAATCTTGAAACAGTTTTCCAGATAGCATTAACTCAGTAATGCGGCCGTTATTGTGAAATGGTTCGCGGGTAACCGTTGGATAGTAGCGCAGTTTTTGGCGAACTGTTTCGCCAAAAAATTCGTGCCTGGGTAATTCTTGTTCAATTTGCTGCCGATAAGCCAGCTCAGATTTAAAGCGAACGCCGTGAACGAGTATGATTTGGTCAAAACGTTGGTAAACGTCCAGGCCTTTGATAATGCTTATAAATGGTGCCAATCCAGTGCCTGTGGCCAGTAGCCAAAGGCGTTTGCCCGGTAGCAGATGATCGGCCAGCAGGGTGCCAGTGGGTTTGCGGCTGATAAAGACTTTATCGCCGGGCCGAATTTTTTGTAACTTTGAAGTCAGTGGACCGTCGGGTACTTTGATGCTAAAAAACTCCAACTCGTCTTCATAGTTGGCACTGGCAATAGAGTAAGCGCGCAGCAGCGGCCGGCCGCTTTCTTGGGGGAGGCCAAGCATGGTGAAGTGGCCATTTTCAAAACGAAATGTCGGATCGCGACTGGTTTTGAAGCTGAATAAAGTGTCGTTCCAGTGATGAACTGAAAGCACTGTTTCCTTATTCAAATTTGTCATATATATATAACCATTTATTACCGATTGCTTTACATAGCAAATTGTAATGCCAAATTATGTATTCGTAAAATTGAGAATTCCAATATCTATTATCTATTTTGCAAATAAATAGCCAGGAGGGTTCTATGCGCTATTCATTACGCCAACTGGAGGTGTTTTTGGCCTGCGCCCATTTTCAAAATGTCAGTCGTGCGGCCGATACCTTGAAGATGTCCCAATCTGCCGCATCTGCTTCCCTTAAAGAGTTTGAACAACAATTCTCGGTGCGTTTGTTTGAGCGTACGGGCAAGCGCTTGCGGCTCAATGAGCAGGGTCGACAATTGTGGCCACGAGCCGAGGAGTTATTGGCACGGGCGCATGAACTGGAACGGGCACTGATTGCGCAAGGGGAGCTGGGGCATCTAAAAGTTGGCGCGACTCTCACGATCGGCAATTATATTGCCGTTGGTATCATGGCTCGTTATATAGCTGAGGAGCGGGGAGCATCGGTCGATCTGGAGGTTGCTAATACGGCAGCAATTGTTCGTAGCGTACAGAGTTTTGAGTTGGACCTGGGGTTAATTGAGGGGGAACTGCATCATGCCGATTTGGAGCTGATTCCATGGAGGGCAGATGAGCTTGTTGTTTTTTGCGCCCCGGAACATCCGCTAGCTAATCGTCGACAGTTATCTGATGAAGATCTATGCGCCGCCACCTGGATATTGCGTGAAACTGGCTCGGGCACACGCCAGACGTTTGAGCGCGCCATGAATGGACTCTTATCCAGATTATCTATACTGCTTGAGCTTCAGCATACCGAGGCGATCAAGCGCGCAGTGGAGGCGCGCCTCGGGATCAGTTGTTTGTCGCGGGTCTCTCTGACGGAGGCGCTAAAGCGCGGCACTTTGGTAGAGCTTAAAGTGCCTCAACGGGATTTCAGCCGTGAATTCTTTTTTACTCTACATCGACAAAAGTATCGCAGTGTGGGGATAAAGCGTTGGATCGATCTGTGTTGTCAAACAGGATGATTTTTTGCATTAGATGCCTAAACTTTTTATCAGAAAAACAACCATGTGGTTATAAAAGACAAATTTAGGTTGCGCCTGGATCAAACAAAAAATATCTGGATGCTTCAGAAAGATAATTTATCCAGGAATTTATTGCACAATAGCCTGCTACCTGCAAAAGATGGCCCATTGGGGAATCAATCCACCTATTGCCATTCAGGTGGCGCTTGCGGAGGAAGTGCAGCGTCTAGTGAGGAAATTTGTTCTCTTTATCTAAATAAAATGATCTGAAATTAATTTAAGGCAGCTCACTGTGTATCGTCCTATTGTGGCAGCAGGTTTTTCTACGTATTTATGTAGAGCCACTTGAGTTATTACTATATCCATATGGATTTTTGCACTGCCAGTGCCAAGTGTCGGCAGTCATGCGTTGTAAATCAAATTTCGCTTTCCAGCCCAATACATTCCATGCCAGGGTTGGGTCGGCAAAGCAAGTGGCAACGTCACCTGGGCGGCGCGGAACTATTGTGTAG
>JAHZJJ010000174.1 GCA_022600975.1 Gammaproteobacteria bacterium | reverse complement strand
CAGTCTCTATCAACACAACAACGATAATAGCCGCATACAGAATTTAGTGGAAGGCAGTGGCTACCCAGTTGCCGATGGTAGTGTTACCGATGGTGAAACCAATGATTTCTCCATTATTATGGGGGCCAATCTCGACAATGGTCGCGGTAATGTCACCACTTATGTCAATTACCGTAAAATTGATGCAGTACTGCAAGCTGATCGCGACTACAGCAGCTGTGCATTGGGTGGCAGCCCTGGTAGCTTTTCTTGTAGTGGCTCCCCTACCACAGGCGCAGGCCGATTTACATTGACTAGCG
Organism: Gammaproteobacteria bacterium; assembly: GCA_022600975.1. Lineage (GTDB taxonomy): Bacteria > Pseudomonadota > Gammaproteobacteria > Pseudomonadales > Cellvibrionaceae > Microbulbifer. The sequence continues at coordinate 14,804 of JAHZJJ010000174.1, read as the reverse complement.
GGACTGCCAAGGAAGACACTAGGCGTTTCACCGTTAACGGAGATCAACTCGCTCCATTCTCAGGTGCCTACAACCACGGCCCAACAAATTACTATCAGCGCCCTAACGAACGCTGGACCATGGGTGCCTTCGGCCACTATGATCTCAACGACAAAACCACGGTTTACACTCAACTGATGTATGCAGACGATCGCACTGTTGCCCAGATAGCCCCCTCCGGTGCTTTCGGAGTCGATGCATCTAATTTTGTACGCTGCGATAATCCCTTTCTTTCAGATCAGCAATTTGATGTGCTTTGTGGCCAATTTGGCTTGGGCAAAGAAAATTATGTCGGTGACTACACATATGAAGGCGTGAGCCCAATTACAGGCCAACCAGAAGACCAAAATGCACTCTTCACCGTTCAACGCCGAAACATTGAAGGTGGCCCTCGCCAAGGCGACCTGCGCCATACCACTTTTCGTGGCGTTTTTGGTGTTCGCGGTGACATTAATGATAATTGGTCTTATGATATGTACGGCCAGCGTTCAGAAGTCAGCATGGAGGATGTCTACCTAAATGATATGTCCAACTCCAGAATCCAGCGCTCACTGGATGCAACTAGAGATCCAGACAGCGGCGATATAGTCTGCCGGTCAGCATTAGACGGTTCCGATCCGAACTGTGTACCCTGGAATATTTTTCAAACTGGCGGCGTCACTCAGGGTGCGCTAGATTACCTAATCCTACCCCTCTTCGCCCGGGGCTCAACGGAACAAGAGGTTTTTTCCGGCTATGTGACCGGCAACTTAGGGGATTACGGCGTAAAATTACCAACCGCTGATGAGGGTGTCGCCGTGGTATTGGGCCTTGAGAGCCGCCGCGAAACACTTAAATACGAACCTGATAGTAGCTATCAGTCTGGGGACGGGGCAGGACAAGGGGGCCCCAGTCTACCGGTGCAAGGAAGCTTGAGTGTTAAAGAAATATTTGGCGAAGCGAATATCCCACTGCTAAGCAATCTACCTGGAGCGCAATATCTGGGTCTGGAAATGGCTTACCGCTTCTCCGATTACTCTACTGACCACAAAACTGACACTTACAAACTAGGTGCCGATTGGCAGCCCTTTAATAGCCTAAAAGTGCGTGCGAGTTTTCAATCCGCAACCCGACATGCAAATATTCGCGAACTGTATCGCCCTCAAGGGCTAGAGTTGTTTGATATGTCTCGCGACCCCTGTGCTATTAACGACAAAGGCGTGAAGGCTACTGCAACCCCGGAACAATGTGAAAGAACCGGCCTTCCTAAATCTCGACATAACGGTCAATTTGATAACACTGCGGGCCAATACAATACCTTGGCAGGCGGCAACCCCGATCTGGCTCCGGAAGATTCTGAAACATTTACTATGGGTTTTGTTTTCTCCCCATCCATACTTGAAGGGCTGACCCTAAGTATCGATTATTTCAATATCGAGGTCACCAATGCCATCGACAATATTTCACCTTCAACCATTTTAAATAATTGCTTAGAGACAGGCGACCCAAAATTCTGTGACGCAGTCAATCGAGATGCTACCGGAGGCCTGTGGTTACAAGAGGACGGCTTTATTTCCTCCCCTGATGTCAATATTGGTTTCTTCGAGACAGAGGGCTTCGACCTAAATACCAATTACGGCTTTGACGTAGGTAATGTTGGCTCTGTCAACCTAAACCTAATTGCCACCTATTTAACTAAGTGGGATCAGCAGGAATTTGTAGGCGAAGCTATTGAAAGCTGCTTGGGCGCCTGGAGCGACTCTTGTGGTAGCCCAAAACCCAGATTTAAAAGCACTCTACGCGCTACTTGGTCAACACCTTGGAGCTTAGACGTCACTGGTGGATGGCGCCATATCGGCAGTGTTAACGCTTTGGGTGCCAGTAGCCCAGACTTTGGTGCATTCGACTATTTCGATTTGGCCACCGCCTGGGCCACCACCGACAATATTACGCTCCGTGGTGGTATTAACAATATATTCGACAAAGAGCCACCGCTGAGTGCTAACGCTGGCGCCGGTATTTTTGGTAATGGCAACACCTTCCCTGGCACCTACGATGCCCTCGGGCGCTATGCCTTTTTAGGTTTTACGGTTGACTTTTAATTAGGAGCAGTGTGCTTATCAAACTAAGCGATAATGGCTCACGCTAGCGAGCCATTATCGTGAATAATTGAATCTCCGCAAAAAATGCTATCCGTACTTGCCTCACCCTTTAAGATCTAAATCTCAAATACCTTGGGTACATTACGCTTGGCTACTCACAAAGTTAAAACCCCGGCGTAGCCGGGGTGGCACAAAACAGCTGGGCTGCTGGTTACCACATCTTATGCACCCTTTGCCTGAGGTGTCGATAAACTTGGTTTTGTGCGCTTATTATGGACAATAATGAGCCCCAACAGCAATATCAGGCCAACTGTTATGCCTATGGGTTTGCTGTATGTCGCAGGTAATCCCAGGCCTATATTAGCAGTGGCGATGTAAGCCAGAGTCACACTGGAGCCCACAATGGCAGGCAGGCTGACTATCCAGTGAAAAGTGCCGCGATCTAATAAATATTTAGCCGCTAGCCACAAAACACTGGTAGATAGCAGCATATTGGAAAATGCGAAATATCGCCAAATCAAGGTAAAGTCAATTTTCGTCATAAAATAGGCAATAATTAAAATAGGCACTGCAAGTAAAATACGGTTGCGCAGGCTCTGTGGTATATCGAAAGCATCGACAATGGTTAACCGTAGAGAGCGGAATGAAGTATCACCAGAAGTAATGGGAAAAATAGCCACCGCGATAATAGCCATAAGCCCACCTAAAGCGCCGAGATAAGTACCAGCCACATGACTGATGACTTGGCCGGGGCCACCCAGGTCAAGTAGCGCTTTAAGCTCAGGGTAACCACCAGGAAAAGCAGCGATCCCCGCCAAAGCCCAAATACAGGCAACAATCCCTTCAGCCGTCATAGCACCATAATAGACGGGTCTTACATATTTCTCATTAGTTAGACAGCGCGCCATAATAGGGGCCTGTGTCGAGTGAAAGCCGCTGATAGCACCACAGGTAATAGTGACAAACAATAACGGCCAAACCGGCAAGCCATCGGGGTTTGGCTTTAGAAAGTCATGATCAAAATGATCGGCTTTAAAATAGCCCAAAAAGTCACCGCCAATAGGTAAATGTGGCGCATTACCCAATAGCGCAACGGCAAGTGATATACCCATTACTACCATTATTAAACCGAAAATGGGGTATAGCTTGGTGATTATTTTATCGACGGGAAGTAAAGTGGCGAGAAAATAGTAACCCAAGATTGCCAAAACCCAAAAGAGGTTACTCGCTAATATTGTGCCTTTAAAAATATCCAGATTAGCGAGCAGGCCTGCAGGGGCCATGGTAAACACAACGCCCACAAAAAAGAGCAGCATCGCAGTAAATACCAGCATTGCAGCTTTGAAATACCTATTAAAATAACGCTTTGCTATTTCCGGCAAACTTTTACCATCTTCTTTGATGCTGAGTACACCAGAAAAATAATCGTGCACAGCGCCGCCGAAAATGTTTCCCAAAACAATCCAAATCAACGCAACAGGACCATAAAGTGCACCTAAAATAGGTCCAAAAATAGGCCCTATCCCAGCGATGTTCAAAAATTGAACAAGAAAGGCTTTAAATGGATGAACAGCCACATAATCTACGCCCTCATTAAAGCGCTTTTGTGGGGTTGGTATAGCGGGGTCAATACCAGCTTGCTTTTCAACAAAAGGGCTATAAAATTTATAACTCAACAATAGCAAAACAATGCAAATAAAAAATATTGTCATGATTATTTCCTGTTACCTGTTTATCCAGGGGTGGCTAACAGCCTATTGAATACTTGTCAAACAAGAGAAGGTAGAGCACATTCAGGCCCGCCATCGAGCCAATGAATAGCATTTAAACCTTAAAGGGGTGGGGTTGTACCACAGGTTACTTTGCCGTTGAGTATTAGTCTATGGCTGAGTGAAACTCCCGTACTATTGAGATACTACGTTCTATAGTCGAAATTTTATCGATTCTGACTTATTTCAGCTCTATTGGCAATAGCACCAAGCTTCCATTAATACTTGAAGTTCCAAAATAAAATTTACAACAAAAGTTGTGTTGCTAGCCATCGGGTCAATCCGTGCTCAGTAGCAATCATTCTGGTCATGTTTTAAACCATGGCGGTATGCTAATCTGATGGGCCAAACGAAAGTTTCAACTGACGGCCAGAACCTGTAATGAGTCAAGCGGATACTGCTATACGGATACTCGACGCAGCCGAAGTACTGTTTGCCGAACGCGGCTTTACGGAAACTTCTCTGCGCACCATCACCAGCACAGCCAGAGTCAATCTGGCCGCCGTAAATTATCACTTTGGCTCCAAAAAGGAGCTGATTCAGGCAGTGTTTGAACGTTTTTTAACCCCATTTACCCTGGAGTTGAACCGCAAGCTGGAGCCCTATCAGCAAACCAAAGAGCCAATCGAGGTAGATAGATTGTTACATAGCTTGTATGGCGCCGTCTTAAGCAGTATGACCGTCCAGGGACGGAACCCTCAGCGATTTATGCGCTTATTGGGTTTAGCTTACACCCAACATCAGGGGCATCTGCGACGCTTTATTGTAGCTCGCTATGGCAACAGTTACAGGGCTTTTGCTGGGCTACTAAAAAATGCTTTACCAGAGCTAGACCCTTCAACCTTTTATTGGCGTTTGTATTTCATGCTGGGGGCAACTATTTTCTCGCTGTCCAGCTTTGACGCCATTGAAGCTATTTTGAGAGAAGATTTTGGTGCTCGCAGTAATTTACAAGAGACGCTGGGAAAATTAGTGCCCGTTGCAACCGCAATGCTGATGGCGCCGACGGTGGATACCGATATAGATAGTAAAAAAACCAAATAGCAAGGTAATTTCAGATGTCGCTACAACCTGGGCCTGTGATGATCGATATAGAGGGCGTAACACTCAGCGATGAAGATCGCGAGTTGCTCAGCCACCCCAAAGTAGGTGGCTTGATTTTTTTTTCGCGCAACTATCAGGATAAGGATCAATTACAAACCCTCATTGGAGAAATTCGCAATGAACGCCCAGATATACTGCTAGCGGTAGATCAGGAAGGGGGGCGGGTTCAGCGCCTTACCGAGCCATTTACCCGCCTACCCTCTATGCAAATGCTCTCCCAGCATGCCAATGGTCAACAGCTACAGGATGTGGGCTGGCTGTTGGCCACTGAGTTGCTCGCGGTAGGCATAGACTTCAGTTTTGCGCCGGTTTTAGATACCGACGATCAATTTTGCCCTATTGTTGGCGATCGCAGTTTTGCCGCTGACCCATATCAAGTTGCCGAGCGGGCACATTATTTTATTGCCGGCATGCACGAAGCGGGCATGGCCACTACTGGCAAGCATTTTCCCGGCCACGGCCAGGTACAGCAAGACAGTCACCACGAATTGCCACAAGATCAACGCTCACTGGCGCAGATCTTAGCTACAGATTGCCAACCATTTTCTCTTTGCATCGACGCTGGCGAATTGGAAGCGGTGATGCCCGCACATATACAATTTACGCAGGTTGACCCTCTTCCCGTCGGATTCTCTCCTTTCTGGATACAAACTATATTGCGTAAGCAGCTGGGCTTTGATGGTGTTATTTTTAGTGACGATTTAACTATGAAGGGCGCCGGAATTGCCGGCAACTATGGCGAGCGAATTTGCGCGGCGCTAGGTGCCGGTTGTGATATGGGGTTGGTATGCAACAATCGCCAGGGGGCATGGGAAGCTCTGCACGCTCTGGAAAAAATTAACACCGCACCCTCCAGCAGATTAAAACGCATGTATGGTCAACCAAAAATCACTTCCTGGGAACAGTTACAAAACAACGTGCGCTGGCAGAAAACAAGAGCCTGGTTAACATCGTGGATATAGTTTCCACTCTCTTTACTTCAGCATCGCACAATAAAAGAGCGGCATTTCCAGCCGTTTAAATTAATCAAACTGGGAGACGAAATGGAGTCATTTAAAACATTTTTTTTATCTTTGTCTGGAAGCAACAAGTTGTGGATTATAGAAATTTTTTTATGGGTATTATTGACCGCAATCATAGTTTGGTTGCTAAAAATTTTCGTTGCAAAGTTAAAAAAACGCGCCAAGCTTACCATAAACTTCTGGGATGATGCACTCGTCAGAGCCATTGACCCACCGGCTTCCCTGCTTATCTGGCTGCTAATGCTATCCTTCATAGCTGATCGAGCCGGTAATGTAACTGGTGCCGAAATATTTTCTGCTATTGTGCCGTTACGTAAAATTGGCTTCATTGTGTTGGCCACTTGGTTTGCATTGCGTTTTGCGCGCGCCGTAGAAAAAAATTTAGCCAGCCCGAATTACATGGGCAAACCAATGGATGCGACAACGGTTCGAGCCATTGGCAAGCTAGTGCGCGCTTCCATATTTATTACTGCAGCAATTGTGGTCATGCAGGGGTTAGGCTACAGCGTTAGTGGTCTTCTAGCTTTTGGTGGTATTGGGGGCCTGGCACTTGGTTTTGCAGCCAAAGATTTGCTGGCAAATTTTTTTGGCGGTTTAATGATTTATTTCGATAGACCATTCGCAGTTGGAGACTGGATTCGCTCACCAGATAAAGAAATAGAGGGGACCGTTGAAGACATCGGCTGGCGGCTCACACGTATTCGTACGTTTGATAAGCGCCCGCTGTATATTCCCAATGGGATATTTACTCAAATTGCAGTGGAAAACCCCTCACGCATGCTGAACCGCCGCATCTATGAAACGATCGGTATTCGTTATCAAGATGCACAACTGATGCCGAAAATTATAAATGATGTCAAGGAAATGTTGCTCCAGCATTCTGAAATTGACAGCAATCAAACTTTAATTGTGAATTTCGATAGCTATGCGCCGTCATCTTTAGATTTTTTTGTTTACACTTTTACAAAAACCACCGACTGGGTGCACTTCCATGAAATCAAACAAGACGTATTATTAAAAATTTTACACATTATTACCGAGCATGGCGGTTCCTGTGCATTCCCAACCTCTACAGTACACATCGCCAAATTGCCAGTGCCAAACTCAAAGTTATCAGAACTTTTACAATGAAGATTTACGTTTTTGGTCAGTTAGGGCTATTTGGACAGGTTAGTTTGTACGATTGTGACTAGTTTGCAGAAATAGTATTCACATGAGGGGAGCTAACGTATTAAACTTACGCTGAAATACCTGGGAGCCTTTAACTAATTTTGTGACACTCTCGGAGCTTGAAGCCGAAGTCTGTATTGATTCGTACACACTGCTGTATCTTCAGAATTGGCCGAGACTTCATAAAATTTTTAACCGTCTTCCACAATGCTGCCGTTTTTGCATTTGAGCATTGGCAGGTGTTTTTCCTCCCTTTGGGGGGTCAGGCAATAACAATAATGGGGTTAGTTCAATGAATAATCGTGTTACAGGAACCGTAAAGTGGTTTAACAACGCTCGGGGTTATGGCTTTGTAAACTGTGGTGAAGGCACTGAAGATATTTTTGTGCATTATCGCAGCATTCGCGGCGAAGGTTATAAGACGCTGAATGAAGGCCAAGCAGTAGAGTTTCAGATGCAAAAAGGCGAAAAAGGTCTTTTAGCGGAAGATGTTGTACCATGTGATTAACTGCTTTCTGCAGTTGATGAAAGCACTGCTTGAGACGCTGCTAGTTATCGAGAAAGTGTTTCAATTGTAGTGTTCTGGCATACATAGTTTCTATGAACTATGTATGCCAGAGTAAACGGCAAGCACTGCAATTGAAATGGCGTTAAATAATGATGCCATCCTGAGAGGTCGAGGCAGCTACTATCTAAGCGTTACATAGAGTAAGCAAAAATCATTGCTTCCTAAAAGATCGCCATGTTCCACTTTTTTAGTTGTGTTCAAACCTCAAACTATCGCTTATACTCCCGGCCTAACTTGTCGGAGGGCCTTTGGGCTGAGATCGCTGACGCGAGATCCGTTGAACCTGATTGGGGTAACCCCCGCGTAGGGAACAAGGTCTAAAATCGCTATTATTGCCGTTAATCGCTGATGGCTTCCTCTAGCCGCCCACCTCTGTACAAGCCCCTTTTTACATTTGCCAATTGCGGGGTCATTATGTCTCAGCGCAGAGATCAGCCAGAAAACAAAGCAACCAAGTCCAAGTCTCGGGCCGACCAGGTCGCCGCCAAAAACTTTCTCGATAATTTAACCGCAGACCCTTTGCCAAACTCCCGTAAAATATATCTATCCGGGGAAACAGCAAATTTACGCGTAGGTGCACGAGAAATATGCTTGGGACAAAGCCTAGCTGGAGGGGATGAAAACAATCCGCGTTTTGAACCCAACCCCCCGCTGCAGGTTTACGATACTTCGGGCCCCTATTCAGATCCAAAGTTCAAGGTTAACGTGCGCGCCGGTCTGCCCAAATTGCGCCAGACATGGATCGAAGACCGCCAAGATACCGAAATACTCGCTTCGCGCCAAGCCGGGTACAGTCAGCAGCGGCTGGCTGATCAGGGTCTAGACCATATTCGCTTTGAGCACCTGGCTCCACCGCGTCGCGCCAAGACAGACAAAAATGTTTCTCAGCTACATTATGCGCGTAAAGGTATCATCACTGCAGAAATGGAGTTCATCGCACTGCGCGAGAATATGGGGCGCGCAGCGTTAAGCCATACGCTAAAAGAGGCTGATTTCCAAAAAGCCCGTGATGGGGTGCATATACCCGAACAGATTACAGCGGAATTTGTGCGCCGCGAAGTGGCCGAAGGACGGGCAATCATTCCTGCAAATATTAACCACACTGAATTGGAGCCAATGATTATTGGCCGCAACTTTCTCTGTAAGGTGAATGCAAATATCGGCAATTCGGCGCTCACTTCCTCCATTGAGGAAGAGGTGGAAAAACTAGTGTGGTCCACCAAATGGGGTGCTGATACGGTGATGGACCTCTCCACCGGGCAGAATATTCACGAAACCCGAGAGTGGATTTTACGTAATTCTCCGGTGCCAATTGGCACTGTGCCAATTTATCAAGCACTGGAAAAAGTCGGGGGCGTTGCCGAAAACCTTAATTGGGAAGTATTTCGCGATACCCTGATTGAACAGGCTGAACAGGGCGTAGATTATTTCACAATCCACGCCGGGGTACTGCTGCGCTATGTACCGATGACGGCTAAACGTCTTACCGGCATTGTGTCCCGCGGCGGTGCAATCATGGCCAAGTGGTGCCTGGCACACCACCGGGAAAACTTCCTCTACACCCATTTTGAAGAAATTTGCGAAATTATGCGGGCTTTTGATGTGAGCTTTAGCCTTGGCGATGGCCTGCGTCCAGGATCTATTGCCGATGCCAATGATGAAGCTCAGTTTGCCGAGTTGCGCACCCTCGGAGAATTGACAGAAATTGCCTGGAAACATGATGTACAAACCATGATCGAAGGCCCGGGCCATGTTGCCCTGCACAAAATCAAAGCCAACATGGATGAGCAGCTCAAACATTGCCACGGTGCCCCCTTTTACACTCTGGGGCCACTGACCACCGATATTGCACCGGGTTATGACCATATTACCTCCGGCATTGGTGCGGCAATGATTGGCAGCATGGGGTGCGCCATGCTCTGTTATGTCACCCCGAAAGAACATCTGGGCTTGCCAAATAAAGAAGATGTAAAAGAAGGCTTAATCGCCTATAAAATTGCCGCTCATGCGGCGGATTTGGCCAAGGGGCATCCCCGGGCGCAACAGCGCGACGATGCACTCTCTAAAGCGCGCTTTGAGTTCCGCTGGGAAGATCAATTTAACCTAGGCTTGGATCCCGAACGCGCCCGCGCTTACCACGATCAAACCCTGCCCAAGGAATCAGGTAAAGTCGCCCATTTTTGTTCAATGTGTGGGCCAAAATTTTGCTCAATGAAAATTACCCAAGATGTGCGCGACTTTGCCGCCAAACAGACTCAGAGCGCAGAACAGGGCATGGAGGAAATGGCCCTGAAGTTCAAGGAAATGGGCAGCTCGCTTTATCATAAAAACTAAGCGATAACCCCTCAGGTGTAAGTGACAACGTATGCAGAATAGTGCCACGCCACAGATTGCCATAGCCGGCGGCGGGCTCGTTGGCCGCTTGTTAGCTTGGCGTTTATCTCTCCACGGCCTACAGGTGAGCCTCTATGAGGCAGCCAGCCTCAGCATCCCCAGTGGCGCCTGCTGGACCGCAGCGGGCATGATTTCGCCACAATCTGAGTTGGTGCACGGACAGGCTGAAATTTATCAGCAGGGCTTACGCAGCCTCTCCTTATGGCCTCAATGGGTGGCAGCACTGCAAGCTCAAACTGGCCGTTCTGTTGCTTTTCGCTGCAATGGCAGCCTGGTGCTAGCCCACCCTCAAGACAGCAGCGAGCTGAGCCAATTTCATCAAGAGCTGAGCGCAAAACTAACGGCAATGGCCATAGAAACTTCGCAACGGCCAGTTTCACACCTAGATAGAGCCGCAATTCTACAGCTGGAACCAGCATTAGATTGGTTTGATCGTGGTTTGTTACTGCCCGATGAGGCGGATATTGATAACCGCCTGTTGTTGCCGGCGCTATTACAAGCCCTGCGCCAACAGAATGTAAAATTGCACGAGCAGACCCCTGTAAACTGCGCATCACGGCAAATTTTGAATGCTTCTGGCTGTGAACATTTTGACTGTGTGATTGACTGCCGGGGCCTGGGCGCTCAGAAACAGATCAACGGTTTACGCGGTGTGCGCGGCGAGGTGATGGTGGTGGAAACCAGCGAAGTGTCCCTGCAGCGCCCGATACGCCTGCTACATCCCCGCTATCAACTCTATGCAGTGCCACGCAGCAGCAATCAAGTTATCATTGGCGCAACGGAAATCGAAAGCGATGACATGTCGCCAATTTCATTGCGCTCAAGTATGGAGTTGTCGTCCGCACTCTATTCACTCCACCCGGCATTTGCAGAAGCGCGCATTGTTGAGACACGAGTCAATTGCCGCCCGGCAACCATGGATAATCTTCCCTTGATCGAAAATACACCGGGTCTATTGCGTGTCAACGGCCTCTATCGTCATGGCTATCTATTGGCGCCCGCGCTTGTCGAACAGGTAGAAAGATTTATTGAACAGCAGGTAACCTGATGCGAATCAATATCAACGGTGAAAATCAACAAGTGAGAGATGCTAATACAGTGTCTGAGCTATTACAGCAGCTCGGCTATAGTGGCAACCGCTTTGCGGTAGCTTTAAACGGCGAGTTTTTAGCACGTGCACAATATGTTCAGACCCCACTCAGTGAAAACGATATGCTGGATATTGTCGCCCCGGTGGTGGGAGGATGAGCGTGTGCGAACAAACCGACAAAGCAGATTTACTGCAGTTATTCACCGCCAAGTTTAACAGCCGATTACTGGTAGGCACCGCCTTGTACCCCTCCCCAGCAATAATGCGTGCGTCTATCAAAGCCTCTGGTGCACAGATTATTACCTTGTCACTACGCCGACAAAACCCACAACAGCAGCAAGGCAAAGTATTGTGGGATTATATCCGCCAATCTGGTTGCCAGTTGTTGCCAAATACCGCCGGTTGCAAAACGCCCAAAGAAGCCATTGCCCTGGCTGAGATGTCACGGGAAATTTTTGCCACCGATTGGCTGAAGCTGGAAATTATTGGCGATGACTACAATTTACAGCCCGATCCCTATGGGCTGGTAGAAGCGGCGCGAGAGCTGGTTCAACGCGGCTTCAAGGTGCTGCCCTATTGCACCGATGATTTAGTGATATGTCGTCGACTATTAGATGTAGGCTGCGAAGTTTTAATGCCCTGGGGGGCACCTATTGGCACCGGCCAAGGGCTGCTGAATAAATACAACTTACAAACCTTACGGGAGCGGCTGCCAGCAAAGGTGCCGCTGATTATCGACGCTGGCATCGGTGCACCCTCTCAGGCAATGGAAGCAATGGAAATGGGCTTTGATGCCATTTTATTAAATACCGCCATTGCCAAAGCCCAAAACCCAGTGCTGATGGCGCAAGCCTTTAAGCAGGCCGTTGAAGCTGGCCGCAATGCCCGGCGGGCCGGGCTAATGGTCAAAAGAAAAAACGCCAGCCCAAGCACACCGACACTGGATATGCCCTTCTGGCATCAACAATCGAGTTAATTGATGAAGCGTACATCGAAGGTTACATGAAAGACTTAAAGCAACCAACAACCCCCCTGTCTGACCTACCGCCAATAGTCTGGTCCATTGCCGGCAGCGATTCCGGTGGCGGTGCTGGCATTCAAGCGGATCTGTTGACTTTTCATGATCTGGGTTGTCACGGCTGTACCGTGATCACCGCCAATACTGCCCAGAATACCCAAACCGTTGCCTCGATTAACCCCCTCGGCCGAGAGGTTTTACAAGCACAATTAAATGCCCTGCTCGAAGATTTGCCACCAATGGCAATTAAAATTGGCCTACTGGCAAATGGCGAGCAGGTCTCTCTGGTTGCAAACTTTTTACGAAAATTAAAAAGTAGTAAATTTACTTCGCACACTATTCCAGTAATCTATGACCCTGTTGCCGTGGCCACAAGCGGTGCAGTGTTAGCGGAAAACAGTACTGCCAATGCAGTGCTGGAAGAATTACTACCACTGTGTGATTTAATAACCCCAAATTGTTACGAGCTGGAATGGCTGGCTAAATCACCGGTAGGCAATGCTGCACAGATAACCGCGGCGGCAGCAAAATTACAGCAGCTGGGCTGTGCCGTGCTGGCAACAGGTGGCCACAGTGAGATAGAAACTGATTCAGTGGCAGATTATTTAAGAGATCATCACGATGGCAACTGGTTTATTGGCGAAAAGCTCGCAACCAGCAACACCCACGGCACCGGTTGCACCCTCTCTTCTGCCATTGCCGCGCTGCTGGCCCATGGTTACCCACTGCGCGATGCTTGTGTGGTGGCCAATGCCTATGTGCGCAGAGGGCTCCGCCATGGTACGGCGAGCCAAATAGGTGCTGGCGCCGGCCCGGTTGGGCACTGCGGCTGGCCCCTGGAACTACGGGATTTCCCCAAAATTCTGCTGCCACACAGTACACAGGCAAAACAATATAATCATTTTTGTGAGAGGGCCGCAGAACAATTTGCCAGTGGGTTTACTGCGCCAGACACCCATGATCTTGGCCTCTATCCCATAGTGGACAGCATCGACTGGTTGCAAAAGTTGGCCGAGGCTGGAGTGCAAACCCTACAGTTACGCCTTAAAGCGCCACAGCACAACCTTCGTGAGCAAATTGTCACTGCCGTCGCTATTGGCAAACAATATCAACTACGGCTCTTTATCAATGATTATTGGCAGCTCGCCATCGAGTGTGGTGCTTATGGTGTGCATTTGGGGCAGGAAGATTTAGAGACCGCCAACTTAGCAGCAATACATCAGGCAGGCCTGAAACTTGGTATCAGCACCCATGGTTTTTATGAGTTGTTGCGCAGCTACGCCTATCGCCCGAGTTATCTGGCGATAGGCGCAATTTTTACAACCACAACTAAAGATATGCACACACAGTTACAGGGCGTTGCCAAACTGGAGCGCATGGCCGCCCTGCTGCCAAACTGCCCACTGGTAGCTATTGGCGGCATCAATCACGCTCGCGCGGCGGAAGTTATAGCTACGGGGGTCGGCAGCATTGCGGTGGTGACAGCCATTACCCAAGCTCTCAATTACCGTGATGCCGTAGCAGGATTTAATCGCATCATCCAACAGGCCGGACAGTAACCATTTCTATGTTGAGCCGCGCCCAATTTCAACGTTACAGCCGGCAAATTATGTTGCCACAGGTCGGTGAAGCCGGGCAGCAACGGCTGGCACAAGCCAGAGTTATGATTGTTGGCCTCGGCGGGCTTGGCAGCCCTGCAGCGTTATATTTGGCTGCAGCGGGTGTAGGAGAATTACACTTGGTGGATGGCGATCAAATAGAACTTTCTAATTTACAGCGCCAGATTCTCTACAAAAGTAATCACCGACAAAAAGATAAAGCTCGGGTAGCCGCACAGCAATTAACCGCCGCCAACCCCGATATTCGTATACTGCCCCATGCACGCATGGCCGATGCCCCCTGGTTGCAACAACAGTTATCCTCGGTTGATTTGGTATTGGACTGCACCGATAACTTCGCCACGCGACAATTACTCAACCGCTGCTGTCGCAGCGCCGCAATACCCTTGATTGTGGCTTCAGTACAAGGGTTTAGCGGCCAGCTGATCAGCTTTGATTTTCGCCAAAATACCAGCCCCTGTTACGCTTGCCTGTTTCCGCCGACACCAGAAGCTGAGAGCCAAAAACTCGCAAGCGCAGCGCTTCCTGTTACAGAAACTTGTGACTCTAGCGGGGTAATCGGGCCGGCACTCGGTATTATCGGCAGCATGCAGGCCCTAGAAGCCCTAAAATGTTGCCTAGGTTTGCCACTATCAAGCCAATCAAAATTACAAATCTTTGAAGCCGAAACGTTACAGTGGCGTCAATTGCGAGTTTCTACCGATAGCCAATGTCCTCTGTGTGGCGAGGCACGCTCTTACAGTAATGTAACGAACTTCACATAATCTGTATTGATGGCTTCATTATCCCCAATACTTCGGACAGTTTTAAGAGAAGAAATGGTAGGAACCATGGACAGATACTGAGAAAATAAGGTTCTTATATCCAATTAACGCAGAACCTGCCCATGGAAGACGTAGTAAACGCTGTTTTTTCTCGAATGTCCAATGT
>JAHZJJ010000025.1 GCA_022600975.1 Gammaproteobacteria bacterium | reverse complement strand
GATTAAATATATATTGTTTAATTATTGTTCATTGTGATTTGGCATTTTATTGTCGCTTTTTTACCCAGCTAAACACCCTTATAATGCTTTCCTGGTTTTTGAATCTTCCTTGTTTAACCTAATAGGAACCTGCCAGCTGAAGATTCTTTATAGAAGAGTTAACACTCCCTTATGGATTACCCAACGATTTTTGATGTTATTGTTGTAGGCGGCGGTCACGCAGGTACTGAAGCGAGTCTTGCTAGTGCCCGCATTGGTGCTAAAACCCTCCTCCTGACCCACAATATGGATACCCTCGGACAAATGTCCTGTAATCCAGCCATTGGAGGTATAGGGAAAAGTCATTTGGTAAAAGAGGTCGATGCTCTCGGTGGGTTTATGGCAGAAGCCACCGACTTGGCAGGTATTCAATTTCGAGTATTAAATGCCCGTAAAGGACCGGCTGTACGCGCAACGCGGGCTCAGGCTGATCGTGCCCTTTATCGCTCAGCAGTACGTAATGCCCTTGAACAACAAGTCAATTTACAGCTATTTCAACAAGCTGCGGATGATCTGATTATTGAAGGTTCTCGAATTGTCGGCGTGATAACCCATTCAGGGCTGCGTTTTCGTGCTAAAACAGTGGTACTAACTGCCGGAACCTTCCTTGCCGGACGCATCCATATAGGATTGAACAATAGTGTTGGTGGTCGTGCCGGGGATCCGGCATCCATTACTTTGGCACAACGATTGCGCGAACTTCCATTTCGCGTCGAGCGCCTAAAAACTGGTACTCCTCCACGTATAGATGCACGCTCGGTAGATTATTCTGGACTTGAAAAACAATGGGGAGATGAGCCGGTACCGGTAATGTCATACCTTGGGCGTCGTCAGCCCCCAGCACGCCAAGTGTGCTGTTGGATCACCCACAGCAATGCTGTTTGCCATGACATTATTCGTGGAGGCTTGCAGCGCTCACCACTTTATTCTGGCATGATCGAAGGCGTAGGCCCCCGTTATTGCCCTTCCATTGAAGATAAGGTAGAACGTTTTGCCGATAAAGATAGCCATCAAATTTTTATTGAGCCTGAGGGGTTAAATTCGAATGAATTGTATCCCAATGGCATTTCGACCAGTTTGCCATTTGATCTGCAGCTAGAATTTGTACGCTCCATCAAAGGTTTTGAGCAAGCGCATATTACCCGCCCTGGTTATGCCATTGAATATGATTTTTTTGATCCGCGCGATTTATTGCCATCATTACAAACCAAAGGTATCCAGGGTTTGTTTTTTGCCGGTCAGATCAACGGCACCACCGGCTATGAGGAAGCTGCAGCTCAGGGCTTACTGGCAGGTGCCAATGCGGCTTTGTTAGCTATGGAGCGTGAGGCTTGGGCGCCGAGTCGCAATCAGGCTTATCTCGGAGTGTTGGTGGATGATCTCATTACTAGTGGCACCAAAGAACCCTACCGGATGTTTACTAGCCGAGCCGAATATCGGCTATTGTTGCGGGAAGATAATGCCGATTTGCGCCTTACCGAGCAGGGTCGCAAACTGGGTTTGATTAGTGAACATCGCTGGCAACTATTTAATCAAAAACGTGAAGCTATCGCGTTGGAACAGCAACGCTTGCGGGATACCTGGATTCAACCGGGCACAGCAGCAGCGCAATGTATAGAGCAGAAATTGCCTCAGACTCTAACGCGAGAATACAGCTTGCAAGATTTACTTAAGCGTCCGGAACTCGGTTATGGAGATGTCGCAACGCTCAAGGGGGAAGCCGTAAGTGATCAGTTAGTGGCGCAACAAGTGGAGATTGCGGTTAAATATGCTGGCTATATTGACCGTCAGCGCGATGAAATTGAACGCCTGCAGGCCTATGAAGATACGCCTTTACCAATAGATTTTGATTACAAAAACGTCACTGGTTTGTCTGCCGAAGCAATGCAAAAACTCAGCGCCAGCCGTCCTGATACCTTGGCTCGTGCCGGGCGCATTGCCGGTGTCACTCCCGCCGCAGTTTCGCTGATTTTGGTGCAATTAAAAAAGCGTGGCTTGCTAAAACGAAAAAAAGCGCTCTAATCCCTCTATAACGATCAGTCAAACTACCGGAGTATATTCCTTTTGTTATCGATGACTGCTTTTCTCCCGCGCTTGCAGCAGGCGGCCGAACAACTACTGGTGACCCTTAGTTCTCAACAGGAAGACTTGTTGTTAGCTTATCTCGCGTTGTTTGAGCGTTGGAATGCCGCTTATAACCTGTCGGCAGTGCGCACTGTGGCAGAAATACTCGAACGTCATATTATCGATAGTTTAAGTGTGGTAAAGCTGTGTGGTCGAGATGCTGATGATCATCGCCCACTGATTGATGTCGGCAGCGGTGGTGGCTTACCGGGAATTCCCCTGGCGATTATGCAGCCAGAGCGGCCGATAGCGCTGCTCGACAGCAACGGAAAGAAATCTCGCTTTCAATTTCAGGTGGCCACAGAGTTGAAACTGGCGAACGTACAGGTAATTAATGAACGGGTAGAGATCTACCAGCCGACGCAAAAATTTTCGGCTATAACATCTCGCGCCTTTGCCTCGTTGGTCGATATGATTTCCAGTAGTGAACATTTATTGGATGCTGAGGGTAGATTTTATGCAATGAAGGGAAAAATTTCTTCTGCTGAGTTGAGTGCATTGCCGAAAGGCATTAAGGTCGAGCAGCTGCACCCACTGATAGTCCCCGGTTGTATCGCAGAACGCCATCTTATCGTGCTTGGGCGAACTGGTAGCAGCAAATAAAAACTAATTAGTACAATCAATCTCAAGTTACCACTGTAGGATGGCAACGGAGAACAAAGGGATTGCAGTTGACCGATGCAAAAACAACAGGATAAAACCTTGAGCAAAATACTGGCGGTTGTCAATCAGAAAGGCGGTGTGGGCAAAACCACCACCTGTGTCAATCTCGCCGCTTCACTGGTGGCCAATGGTTGTCGCGTACTGTTGGTAGATATGGACCCCCAGGGTAATGCCACCATGGGTAGCGGGGTGAATAAAAACGCGCTTGAAGTTTCTAATTACCAAGTATTGACAGCAGGGCTACCTCCAGATCAAGCCATCGTGAAAACTAGCAGTGGCTTTGATCTGCTGCCCGGCAACAGTGACTTGTCGGCAGCAGAGGTGGAATTGCTGGCGCTGGAGGGGCGCGAATTGCGTTTGCGCCGCGCGTTGCAACTGTGTGTGACCAACTATGACTATATCGTGATCGACTGCCCACCTTCATTGAATATGCTCACGGTCAATGCGCTCTGTGGGGCGGATGGTGTTTTGATACCGATGCAGTGCGAATACTACGCATTAGAAGGTTTGTCGGCGTTAATTGATACGGTGAATCAAATTCAGCGCACAGCCAACCCCAAGCTCAAAATTGAGGGCATATTGCGCACCATGTATGATCCACGCAACAGTCTCACCGGTGAAGTGTCAGCGCAGTTGACAGAATATTTTGGTGATCGTTTGTACCATACCTGTATCCCCCGCAATGTACGCCTTGCAGAGGCCCCAAGCTTTGGCCTGCCGGCATTGGCATACGATAAACACTCCAAGGGTGCCATTGCCTATTTGGCGCTGGCCGGCGAAATAACACGCCGTAAAGTGGAAAGTGCTGAAAATGCAGATGAGCACAAGGTTGCTCAAGTGAGCTGATTGCGCAGAGGGTTCAAAGGAATTTAGCATGACGAAACGCAAAGGTTTGGGTAAAGGGTTATCACATTTAATTGGCCACAACGTCAGCGAGGCGATTGCCACAGCCACTGGCGATAATCTACGAGCAGTAGATAACAGTATGCTGCGTCAATTGCCCATTGAAAGCCTGGGTCCTGGCCGTTATCAGCCGCGCCGTGATTTTCCACCTGAATCTATGCAGGAGCTGGCGGAATCTATTCGCGCACAAGGCGTTGTGCAGCCGATTGTAGTGCGCCCTATTGGCGCAAATGGCTTGCAAAAATTTGAAATCATTGCCGGTGAGCGCCGCTGGCGCGCTGCGCAATTGGCGGAACTAGAGCGGATTCCGGCGCTGGTACGAGATATTCCCGATGAGGCCGCTATCGCCATGGCGCTGATCGAGAATATTCAGCGCGAAGATTTAAATCCGGTGGAGGAGGCAACGGCACTCAAGCGCCTGCAAGATGAGTTTCAACTCACACAGCAGGAGGTTGCTAAAGCGGTGGGCAAATCGCGCACGACCATAACCAACCTATTGCGCCTGCTCAGTCTCAACAAAGACGTGCGCATATTTCTTGAGCGCGGCGAGCTTGAGCTTGGGCATGGCAAGATTCTGTTGGGGCTGAGTGGTAGTAACCAAAGCGAAGCTGCACGTACTGTGGTAGAGCGGGGCCTGACAGTGCGTCAAACAGAGGCTCTGGTGCGCCGCTTGCAGCAAGCTTCCCAGAGTTCCAAGATGGAGAAAGTTGCGCCCGACCCCAATATACGCCGCTTGAGCGAGCGTCTGGCAGAAAAAGTTGGTGTACCGGTCAGTATTCACCATAGTGAAAAGGGCGCTGGTAAATTGGTGCTCAAATATAACAGTCTCGACGAGTTAGACGGTATTCTCACCCATTTAGGTTATCGTGAAGATTGAGCCCAATGACAGCAGTGGGGGCTAAGTGTATAAGTGTATTGATTCATTTGGAGTGGAGGGTTCTGAGTGAACGTTTAAATCCCCCTTAGCTTACAATCGAATGCTTAACTCCCTGTTTATTGATTTGTCAGTTGAATCGACAGATAAATTACTGCATAATCCGCTCGCCTTATTTTTGGGTGGGGAGAGAAAATCCTCCGGTTTGTTTTGCCTGTATGTGCACCTATGAATAACCCCCCTGTTTTGATCATTTCTATGATTCAGTCAGCGGTTGTAGTGTTGGTTGCTCTTGGGCTTGAATATTGGCGCGATTCAACTACCGCGCTCTCTACCCTGCTTGGCGGCGCTCTGTGTATACTGCCTGCCACCTATTTTGGCCTGCGCGTGTTTCGAGGTTATCGAGGTCGAGTGGTTTCAGGCCCCGAGGTGGTTAAAGCTTTCTACAGTGCTGAGCGCGACAAATTTATATTGACACTGGTGGGGTTTGCGCTGGTTTTTGCTGTAATTCGCCCACTGGACGCAGTTGTACTGTTTATTAGCTATAGCTTCTGCGTGGTACTGCAATGGTTATTGTTGGCGCGATTAGTTAGATGATTAAAGCATTGCAGAAAATTTATTGATTGAGTGTTGACAAATTATGGCAGGCGAAGCGCAAACCGTAACGGGGTATATACAGCATCATTTGCAAAACCTGGTATATGGCAAGCTGCCTGCCGGTTATACCCGTGAAGATGGCACCCTACTCAGTGATGGTACCTGGACTATTGCCCAGAGCAGCCAGGAGGCCGCTGATATGGGTTTCTGGGCGCTGCATCTCGATACTCTCGGTTGGTCCATTGGTCTCGGTTTAGTTTTTTGCCTGTTGTTTGCCCGCGCCGCTAGGCGTGCCAGCTCGGTTGTGCCCACGGGTTTTCAGAGTTTTGTCGAACTGATAGTCGATTTTATCGATCGAATTGTGAAAGACACCTTCCCCTATCGCAACACTATGGTCGCACCAATGGCGTTGACCATTTTTGTGTGGGTCTTCCTGATGAATTTTATGGATTTGATTCCGGTGGACTGGCTGCCGCTGGCCGCTGCCCAGATTTCGGGTAATGAGCACGCCTTCTTTAAAGTGGTACCTACCACCGACCCCAATGCAACACTCGGTATGGCCCTGGCAGTATTTATTTTGATGATATTTTTTAGCATCAAAGAAAAAGGTCTGCTGGGTTGGATCAAAGAGTTGACCCTACACCCGTTTCACAGCGGTAAGTGGTATGTTGATATTTTCTTGATTCCTTTTAACTTTTTATTAGAAGCAGTCTCTTTGATTGCCAAGCCGGTATCGCTAGGGTTGCGACTGTTTGGTAACCTCTATGCAGGAGAAATGATCTTTATTTTGATTGCCATCGTATTTGGCACCGGAGTACTGGGTTTTATTGGTGCAAGTTTGATGCATATGGGGTGGGCCATCTTTCATATCTTGGTGATCACGCTGCAAGCTTTTGTGTTCATGGTATTGAGTGTTGTATATATGTCGATGGCACACGATAGAGAAGAAGAACACAAACACGACCAATAATTTTACAGATCTAATTTTTATTAGTTTTTTCACAACTCGTCACTTTTGGAGATAATGATGGAAGCACTTGGCATGGTATATATTGCGAGCGCACTGCTAATTGGTTTAGGCGCACTGGGTACAGCAATTGGTTTTGGTACCCTGGGCGGGAAACTGCTAGAGGGTTCTGCCCGTCAGCCAGAACAGGCTCCTGCGCTGCAGGGCAAGATGTTTTTGATGGCGGGTCTGCTCGACGCCGTGCCGATGATTGGTGTTGGTATTGCTATGTACCTGATTTTCGCCGTAGCGCCTGGTATATCTGGTTAATCCTGGCTTCCAACTACCCCAACCCCCCTTTTTTCCTATGGAAGAAAAAGAGCGAGAGGAGCTGGTGTGAATATCACCATGACATTGATCGGGCAGTCGATCACCTTCCTAGCTTTTGTATGGTTTTGCTGGAAGTTTGTGTGGCCGCCGTTATTGACCGTTATGCGCGAGCGTGAGCAAAAGATTGCTGATGGCTTGCGCGATGCCGAGCGTGCACATAAAGACTTACAGCTGGCCCAGCGCAAAGCGACCGATGAACTTATCGCTGCCAAAACGAAAGCAGCAGAAATTATCGACGGCGCCAACAAGCGTGCTAGCCAGATTGTCGATGAGGCCAAGCAGGCAGCACACGATGAGGGCGATCGGTTAAAAATCGCCGCCAAAGCAGAGATACAGCAGGAAGTTAACCGGGCCAAAGAGCAGCTACGCAAGCGTGTTGCCGCGTTGTCTGTCGCCGGTGCGGAAAAGATTTTGGCAGTTAATATTGATGCCAAAGCACACAACGACCTGATACATAAACTGGCAGCCGAGCTGTAAGCGAGGAATCCATGGCGGAACTCAGCACCCTGGCTCGGCCCTATGCTAAAGCAGCTTTTAACTGCGCCCAACAGGCCTCCGACCTCAATGGCTGGGAGGCGACACTAGCAACGGCGGCGGCGGTCAGTGAGAACGAAAAAATTGCCGAATTGCTGGATAACCCACAGTTGAGTGGCGAGGCACGTGCGGAAACCTTTTTGTCCGTTTGCGCCGACGGTTTTAGCCTGTCGATGCAGAACTTCATCCACTTACTGGCGAAAAACAACCGTTTGCCATTGTTGCCGGAAATTTTCGTACTGTTTAGTGCATTAAAAGCACAGGCAGAAGCCACGTTGGAAGTAGAAGTGGTTTCTGCGCTTGCATTGGATGATGCACAGACCCAAAGCCTTGCGCAGGCACTGGGTAAAAAGTTTGAGCGCGAAGTGCATTTGCACACCAGTATTGATGAAACCCTGCTGGGGGGTGCCATTATTCGCGCTGGCGACACGGTAATCGACGGCAGCGTACGCGGTCGCCTGGCCAAGCTTGCCGAGGCAATGAACTCCTAAACTAACTTTCTGCTTAGCCCAATGGCGCGCAGGAATTTGAGGAACAGAGCATGCAGCAACTGAATCCCTCCGAGATCAGTGAAATTATCAAAAGCCGCATCGACAATCTCGATATGGCTACCGAGGCCCAGAACGAAGGCACAATCGTCTCCGTTTCCGATGGCATTATCCGTATTCATGGTCTCGCCAGCGCTATGTATGGCGAAATGATTGAATTCGATGGTGGCGTTTATGGTATGGCGCTAAACCTGGAGCGCGACTCCGTTGGTGTGGTTATTCTCGGTGACTATAAGTCTCTTGCCGAAGGGCAAAAGTGTCGCTGTACCGGTCGCATTCTGGAAACTCCGGTAGGCCCCGAGCTATTGGGCCGGGTGGTAGATGCACTGGGTAATCCCATTGACGGTAAAGGCCCGTTAAATAACCAGTTAACCGATGCGGTGGAAAAAGTGGCCCCTGGGGTGATTGATCGTCAATCGGTTGATCAACCGGTACAAACTGGCCTCAAGGCCATTGATACTATGGTGCCGATCGGCCGTGGTCAGCGGGAACTGATTATTGGCGATCGCCAAACCGGTAAAACTGCTGTCTCCATTGATGCCATTATCAATCAGAAAGGCACAGGTGTTAAGTGTGTGTATGTTGCTATTGGTCAGAAGCAATCGTCGATAGCCAATGTTGTGCGCAAGTTAGAAGAGCACGGTGCTATGGAGCACACCATTGTAGTGGCCGCCGGTGCAGCAGATCCGGCAGCAATGCAGTTTTTAGCGCCTTATGTCGGTTGTTCCATGGGCGAATACTTTCGTGATCGTGGTGAAGATGCGCTGATTATTTACGACGACTTAACCAAGCAGGCCTGGGCTTATCGCCAAATCTCCCTGCTGTTGAAGCGTCCCCCCGGCCGTGAGGCCTACCCGGGAGATGTTTTCTATTTGCACTCCCGCTTGTTAGAGCGCGCCGCACGGGTAAACAGTGATTATGTAGAAAACTTCACTAAGGGTGCTGTAAAGGGAAAGACAGGCTCTCTCACCGCTCTGCCAATTATTGAAACTCAAGCGGGTGACGTTTCTGCGTTTGTACCTACCAACGTTATATCTATTACCGACGGTCAGATATTCCTGGAAACAGACTTGTTTAATTCTGGAGTGCGTCCGGCGATCAACCCAGGTATTTCAGTTTCTCGGGTGGGTGGTGCCGCACAGACCAAGGTGGTGAAAAAACTGTCTGGGGGTATTCGTACCGCACTGGCGCAGTATCGTGAACTGGCGGCCTTCTCGCAATTTGCCTCTGATTTGGATGAAGCCACCAAAGCGCAGCTAGACCACGGTCAGCGGGTTACCGAATTGATGAAGCAGAAGCAATATGCACCGCTGTCTATTGCCAGCATGGCAATCTCGGTATTTGCAGCCGATCAGGGTTATCTCAAGGAAGTAGACGTCAATAAGGTTTTGGATTTTGAGTCCGCCCTGCTCGCTTTTATGAATAGCGAATATTCAGAGTTGATGGCAGAAGTGAATGAAAGTGGCAAATATAACGATGAGATTGCTGCAGCGTTTAAAGCCGCGCTAGAAAAGTTTGTTGCGACAAGTAGCTGGTAGCCAATGATGGCCAGTTTTGCTGAATCTCTCAGGTAGCGCATAGCTTGTATGGCTTGCATGTGAGGGCTTCAGTATAGAGGGCAATGGCGCTAAGCAGAGAGCAAAAAAGGTAAAGCACTATGGCGGGCGGAAAAGAAGTACGCACAAAAATTTCCAGTATTCAAAGTACGCAGAAAATTACTTCCGCCATGGAAATGGTTGCGGCGAGTAAGATGCGCAAGGCACAAGATCGCATGGCGTTAGGGCGTCCTTACGCCAAACGTATCCGCGCGGTCATTGGTCATATCGCCAGCGCCTCTGCCGAGTATCAACATATTTATCTGCAGGAACGCGAAGCTAAGCGGGTCGGCTACATTTTGGTGTCAACTGACCGCGGTTTGTGTGGCGGCCTCAATATCAATATGTTTAAGGCTGCTATTGGGGATATGCAAGCCTGGCAAAAAAAAGGGGTTGAAGTTGAAATTTGTGCGCTGGGAAATAAAGCCGCAGCTTTCTTTGGCAATGCCACTGGCCGGGTTATTGCTGCAGTGCGCGATCTGGGCGACAGTCCCAAAGCGCAAAAGCTGCTGGGCCCACTAAGCATTATGCTTGAGCGTTTTGAAAGTGGCGATTTGGATCGCCTTTACTTGGTGAGTAACGAATTCGTCAACACCATGACCCAAAAACCAACCGTGCACCAACTGTTACCACTGGTGAAAATATCCGGTGAAAAGTTGCAGCACAAATGGGATTATTTGTACGAGCCGGATCCGGTCACCCTGCTCGATGGCCTACTGCAACGCTACATGGAATCCCAAGTGCACCAGGCTGTTGTGGAAAATAAAGCCTGTGAACAAGCGGCGCGTATGATTGCGATGAAAAGTGCCACGGATAACGCCGGCGACCTGATTGATTCATTGCAACTGGTATACAACAAGGCGCGCCAGGCAGCTATTACCCAAGAGCTGTCTGAAATTGTCAGTGGCGCCGCAGCCGTGTAACCACCCTTATAGGGCTGAAACCCATAGTGCTAATGGGTGTAAAAGCATTTAAAGTTTGAGGAATCAGAAATGAGTAACGGGCATATTGTGCAGGTAATCGGAGCGGTGATTGACGTGGAGTTTCCGCGCCAGAATGTACCGAAAGTTTACGATGCACTGGTAGTAGAGGACAAGAATCTCACCATGGAAGTGCAGCAGCAGCTGGGCGATGGTGTTGTTCGCTGTATTGCCATGGGCTCGTCTGAGGGGGTTAGTCGTGGTTTGGCAGTTAACAACACCGGCGCACCGGTTTCGGTACCAGTGGGCACCGAAACTCTCGGTCGTATCATGGATGTGTTGGGTAACCCTATCGACGAGTGTGGCCCCATTGGCGAAAAAGAACGGGCCTCTATTCACCGCGCCGCTCCTACTTATGAAGATCAAGCCAATTCTACGGATCTTTTGGAAACCGGTATCAAAGTAATTGATCTGGTTTGCCCTTTTGCCAAAGGCGGCAAGGTTGGTTTGTTTGGTGGTGCTGGTGTGGGCAAGACCGTCAATATGATGGAATTGATCAACAATATTGCCACTGAACACAGCGGTCTTTCTGTATTTGCGGGTGTGGGTGAGCGCACACGGGAAGGAAACGATTTCTACTATGAAATGCAGGAATCTGGAGTGGTCAATGTAGAGGACTTTTCCAAATCCAAAGTGGCGATGGTTTATGGCCAAATGAATGAGCCACCAGGTAACCGCCTACGTGTGGCGCTAACTGGGCTGACGATGGCGGAGAAGTTCCGCGATGATGGTCGTGATGTACTGTTGTTTGTCGATAATATCTATCGTTATACCCTTGCTGGTACCGAAGTTTCGGCACTGCTTGGGCGCATGCCCTCGGCGGTAGGTTATCAGCCGACACTGGCAGAGGAAATGGGTGTACTGCAAGAGCGGATTACCTCTACTAAAACCGGCTCGATCACATCTATTCAAGCGGTTTATGTTCCAGCAGATGATTTGACGGACCCATCTCCGGCAACCACCTATGCTCATTTGGACTCAACGGTAGTATTGAGCCGCGATATTGCTTCTAAGGGCATCTACCCAGCAGTGGACCCACTGGGGTCTACCTCACGTCAATTAGATCCGTTGGTTATCGGACAAGAACACTATGAAACAGCACGCGGTGTGCAGAATGTTTTGCAGCGCTACAAAGAACTGAAAGACATTATTGCAATCTTGGGTATGGATGAGCTATCGGAAGCCGATAAGCAAATCGTAGCGCGCGCGCGTAAGATCGAACGTTTCTTGTCGCAGCCTTTCCATGTGGCAGAAGTGTTTACAGGAGCCCCGGGTAAATACGTCTCTCTAAAAGAGACCATTCGCGGTTTTAAAGGCATTCTCAGCGGCGAGTACGATCAACTGCCGGAGCAGGCCTTCTACATGGTGGGCACGATTGATGAAGCAGTGGAAAAAGCCAAAAAAATTAAGTGAGTGCCAAATCAATAGTAGAAGCTCGTGGCTTTAGGGCCACGAGGATTTTTACAGGCAAATGGCAGAGAATGAGGTAGTCTTATGGCTATGACCATACATTGCGATATTGTTAGCGCCGAACAATCCTTCTTCTCTGGGCTTGTAGAGATGATAGTTGTCAACGGTACTGAGGGCGAATTGGGTATTGCCTATGGCCACGCACAGCTACTCACTACACTTAAGCCCGGCCCGGTGCGGATTATCAAGGCTGGTGGTGAAGAAGAGATACTCTATGTCAGTGGAGGTTTTATTGAAGTTCAGCCGGGTCTGATTACCCTACTTGCAGATATTGCTGAGCGCAATATTGATGAAAAATCCGCCCAAAAAATGCGAGACGAAGCTGCCCAGGTATTAGCTAATGCACCGGCAGATGTAGACTACAGTCGTATTTCTGCTCAGTTGGCAGAAGCGGAGGCACGTTTGAGGACCTTGCAGGCAATTCGCAAAGCGAGCGGAAAATAAAGCTAATTTTCTATATAGTCAAAACCCCATAAAAAAGCAGCTTAGGCTGTTTTTTTATGGGGTTTTGACTTCCAAGATATACAATCTTTAGCTTTAATAATTGCCTTATAGCTTATTTTGATAGATGATCTTGACGTTTGTGACCAGATTGAATGGCTTGGAACGGAAAACTGTAGTTGCTTACTTGAAAATACCTATTGTGCAATCGTTATTTTAAAAAAGCGCAAATTTTAGAGAGCTCTATAAAAGAGGCGATCTTGATGTTAAGTGGTGTAGCAAGGGGTTTGATTGGTGAAAACAAGCTTTGGCGCGAAAGTAGATTTTTAATCAAAGATACTAAACTTCAGTACCTTTGTGTGCTGTTAATGCTAATTAGTGCCTTTTTAGGAATAATAACCCCAAGATTTGAGGATAAAATCGAAACACTTACAGTACTATCGGGAGGAATACTTTTTCTTATTTATGGGAGAAACCTCAGATGGTCACTCCCTGTAGTATTGCTGATTGGTGTGATTGTTGTACAAATTCTGACTTGGTTGTCTATACATTTCAGCCACCCTGAATATTCAGAGCATTCACTGCGTATAAACCGGCTATCGGTTTGGTTTATCTTGTTGCCAGTTGCCTTTATTTTAGGTGGACAGCTGCGCAATGTATTTACTCTTTGGGGGGTGGCGGCTGTGGGGCTACTATTGTCACCCTGGCTGGTAGGTGGTGGTTGGGAAGAAATTCAAGCTGGCTTGAATGGCAAACGGGTAGATTTTGGTATTTATAATGCCCAACATCCGGCGATGTTATTTGGAACTCTGTTGCTAGGCTGCATTTTTTTTTCTAGCAGGTGCTTAAGTGCGTTGTTTAGCTCCTCTTGGTGGGTCTGCTTAATTTGGTTGCTATGCTTGATTGGCTCGATAATTGCCGTTGCCATAACTCAAACCAGGGCTATCTGGCTTGCCTTGACTATTGCATGTGGTATCGTCTTAATCGTTGTGATGGTGTGCTATTTATACAGAGTAATAAATAAATCGAAAGTCATGCTGTTTAAGCTCAACCAGAAGAAAGTGTTTGCGCTAATATCTATTTGGGTAGCGATTGGCTCAGCTGGGATTTATTTTACGGTAAGCGTTTACAAGACACGTTTAAGCAGTGAAATTATTAACTTTAAGAAAAGTGATAAGCTTACTGACGAACGCAATTATGAGACAAGTGCCGGGATACGAATAGCCAGCTGGAAGCATGGTCTTCGGTGGGCAAAAGAAAGGCCACTTCTGGGTTGGGGCTGGGAGGGCCGCACCCTAGTAATACGAGATGCCCCAGGCGTACCAGAAAGTTTTAGAAAACATGCGGGTCATCTTCATAGCACCTATATTGATACTTTGGTTAATTATGGTGTTATGGGATTGGCGATTTTAATAATGTTGTTTTCCTATCTTTTTTTCTCATCCATTTTAGCTTGGAGAAAAGAGTATATATCCTTGGATATGGTTTTGTTTTTTTCGACTTTCTTAATATATTGGTCGATAGTAAACCTGTTTGAATCCTATATGCTTTTTGCTAGTGGGGAGTATGTGTTCGGTTTAGTAGCAGGAGGGGTATTAACCTTGATATGGCGTGGGGTGGTTGATAGCAAAGAAGCAGCAGTACCAACCATCACCGAAAAAGGAAAAAAATTAAATGTTAAGTGCATTTAAAAAAAGCCGAGATAAGCATAAAGATACAGCTTTGTACCGCAATAAAGCCATGACATATGCGTATTATCTTCAAGATTTGGCACTATACTCTAAAACTTCCGGGCTTGATATTTTACCTAAACAACATGAAATAATAATTTCATTAACCAGTTACCCGGCACGGATAAATGATGTTTATTTAACGATAGAAAGCCTATTTCAACAATCTGTTAAGGCTAACTCAGTAGTATTGTGGTTATCCTTAAAAAATTTTCCCAATGGTTTTGACGAGTTGCCGCAGTTATTAAAGAGTCAAACTTCTAGAGGGCTGGAGATTTTTTTTGTTGAAGACGATATTGGCAGCTACAAAAAATTTTTCTATGCCGTGGAAAAGTATCCAAAGAATATTATTATCACTGTTGATGATGATATTATGTACCCGGTGGATTTTATTGATCAACTATATAGAAATTATCTAACAGCTCCAAACGTGATTCATTGCCAGAGGGCATGCCGCATAAGTATTTCACCTGATGGTAATGTTCAACCTTACCACAAATGGAAGGCTATTATTCAAGCTAAGGAGCCAAGTTTTGATTTATTTCCACTAGGTGTGGGTGGAGTATTGTATTTTCCTGGGTGCTTTCATAATGACGTATTAGATTCTGATAAATTTATGCGTTTAGCCCCGCGTGCCGATGATGTTTGGTTTAAAGCCATGAGTTTATTAAACCGAATACCCTGCCAGATTGTTAGCGATCAAAGAAGCTGGCGTTCAAGATTCCTTGAAATAGAAGGTTCTCAAAAATCATCTTTGTGGAATGTAAACAAGCATAAACATATGGGAAACGATAAACAAATAAAGCAAGTATTTGATCATTATAATCTAAATGAATTTTTAAACTAATGGTGGATTATGGTAATAAATGAGTAGGTGAAAAATCACAGATTAACAGAATTGATAATATGGAAGGAAATGAAAAGCTGAGAGTATAATTACTAGATCTAGCAATTAAACGATAAAAAAATAGTTTATTTTTTATTTGTGGCGATGAAAATAATTTTTATGCCCTTGAATAGGTTATACGATTTCATCAAGATAAAGCACCTTAAGATTATTGATTGTTACCACTGAGCTTAAATAAGAGGTTAATCAGAAAAATATTTCGGGTGGGCTTTACGCAATAAAATATAAGTAGCCCCTGGGCCGCCATGACGTATTTGTGCACTGTGGAAGGCTAAAACCTCATTCATTTGTGGCAACCATCCATTGACACAACTTTTTAGTCGCGGCTGCTTTCTCCCCTCCCCTTTACCGTGCGTGATTAGGGCACAGCGTACATTGGCTTCTAAACAATGACGAATAAACTCAAATAGCACTTGACGGGCCATTTCTACGGTGTGGCGATGTAAATCCAAGCGCGCATCAAGATGGAGTTTTCCCAAGCGAAACTCTCGATAAACGTAGTTTTGTACACCACAGCGTTTAAAAGCAAGCGTATCCGTAGGAGTAACATAATCGATAAAGTCCCCACTTAGCGGATTAATTTCCGCTGAGGTTTCTGCAATTGCGGCTTGCCTCCTGGCGCGCTGACGCAGAGGGTCGCCGGACGGCTTATTCAGTGCTACATTGCGATTATTTTTTGCCAATGGTTCTACCCCGCCCAGTAGCTTTATCGCAGTTTTAAATAAGTCACCTTCTGGCACCATACTTCAATCTCTAAGATAATAACCAAAAGATGCACAAAGATTAATCACAAATTAACATTTCCAAGCCAGAATATTAGGGCAAAAAAATAGCTTTTCAAGAAGAACCTGATAACGCCGAAGAACACAGGGCTACTTGTATCAGTAGATCGGCATCCAGTTATGCTAAAGATAACCGAAATATTAAAAGAAACCAAGGCTGCAATAAGCTGAGAGTAATCTAGACGATAGTATACAATAGTGGAAAAGGAGGATAAATGATGAAATCGGTATAGTAGTTGCAATAGAGAGCTTAATGATTTAGCTAACGTTTTGATTCAATACAGAAATTTACCCTTGAAGTACTGGATATCCCGTTTTTGTTGAGTAGACACACACTATCAGACAATGAGAGTTTGGATTGTTTATTCTTACGTTTGAGCTAGTCCTAAATCACCCTGTGTGAAGTAGTTAAACTTTTGTGTATACTCTAAGGAATGAGCCGGTAGGTGTTCAATGCTTAACGTTTAAATTAACCCATATGAAAACAATTACCGTTAATGACAAGTTTCAAAAAGGCTATGTCTATAACCTAGTTGAGCCAATGGGTAAAAATTTCGACCCAATTTTTGCCCCAGAGCTAACCCCTAAAGAAATGCTTGATCTAGGCGTTTTTGGCGGAAAATATTTAAATGATTGTAAAAATGAATTTCCAAAAGCATGGTTTTTAAATGCAAAATTGAGTGAAGTTAAAAATATTGATCTGAACTATTTTTCTGTAGATGCTTCCCAACCACTGAGTGAATGGAGAAAAAAAGGTTGGATTAATGATCAAGACCCGAGGGGTTGGTTTCAGTGGTATTGCAGGTACTTTATGGGGAGGAGAACACCAGTAGAAGACCTGCGACAAATTAAGCGCTGGAGATCATTCAGGCGCCACCTAGGGGCGATAAGAAAATACTGTGAACCTTACGATTTTCAGTGTAGAAAAAAGCAGAGGCAAGCTTTACTTCACTGGGCTTATGATGCACGAAAAGTATAGGTTCTGTCGCAAAGCTTGCAGGCTTCTTGGTCTTTGAATGAAAAGATGCCACACGCAATTGCTGGGTTGTTCAGTTTTCTCCGTTGATCGCCGCACAGGTGAAAACAAAAAGTGGATAATTCTAGAAGCCGTAATTAAATCACGCAAGTCTGTATAAATTCTTGATGCACCTAGCAAATTTTAACAAGTTCTGATCACTAATAAGGTGACCACGAATGTTTAAACTTCACCATGCACACCAATAACTTACACAGCTTTTGCGCGCTCAACTGCGGCTTCTAGGATAATGGTGCCGGAGGTTGAATCCCGGCACCATTAGTAGAGACGATTAACAGCTTCCCTGTGGGTTACTAGAAGTTAAACCTTACCCCAGCCTCCAGGCTGCGGCCCACTTCTGGGGCAAAATCCCGTAGTGGTGATGTGGCGTTGCGGATTTCTTCATCCAACAGGTTATTGGCACTGGCAAAAAGGAGCATGTCTTTGCCGGCGACCTGGAGCCTGTATTGAGCGGACAAATCCATGCGTGTGTAAGCATCAACAGGCTCTTCAAAAGCACCTGGCCTGGTCTGTTCCATTGCCCGGGTATTGCGCCAGTTCCAGCTCCAGGGGCCGTGGTCGCCGCCAAGGGCAAAGCCAAAGCGCAGTGGTGGCAAAAACGGCACATTCTTGTCATCTGTGTTATCTAGGCTGGCAATAGAATCATCAAACTGCGCCCGTACGCTATCACCAAAGAAGGTTAAGTACATTGAATCTATTAATGGAAAGGTAACAGAAGCTTCGGCACCGTAAAATGTTGCATCACGATTCATGTATACATAAACCGGAAACTCGCTGTCCTCGTCCACACGATCATCATTGCGCGCATAAATATAATCATCAATATGGTTATAAAATACGTTGACCTCTACTTTAGCAGCGTGCCACCCCTGAGCTTCCTCATTATGGTGGTGATACCCCAGCTCTAAGTTAAAAGAATTTTCTTTATCAAGAGCATCATTGCCAAGCAGATAACGAGATTCCGCCACATGGGCACCATCGGCAAACAGCTCTTCTGCCACCGGGGCGCGTTCAGCGCTCGTGAGTGAGAAACTTACATGCTGGTGCTCGGTGAATAAATATTGCAGTGCGGCACTCATGCTGACCAGGTTGTAATCCTGCTTCTTTCCAAGCTCGGGATCAACACTAGTCTTTTCCAGCCGCGCACCTAAATCGAGCTGCCAGTCTTGCCAGCTGCGCTCCTTCATCACATAAGCGCCAACAGTATCGGTTTTAGAGGACTGAATAAATGCCTCATTACCAGAAGTGGAAAAATCTTTGGTGGAAAGTTGCAGGCCATAAGCCCCGCGCCATTCGCCACCATCATCATGGGTTAATTCAAGGCGGCTGTCCCAAGCGTCATTGTTAAACCGGGTGCTTGGCGTATTATCTTCCAGCTCTACATGCTCGTAATTGTTGTGCCCTAGGCGAAAACGAATTTTGTCCCAGTATTCACTGTTGAAATTGTATTCGCTTTTGAGGTCATAGCGTGTTTGCACCATGTCTATACGGACAGCCTCTTCACCTTCGTGAGCGTGATCATCGTGCCCATGGTCGTCATGATCGTGGTCGTCAAGTCCGTGATCATGGTCGTCGTGACCGGGTTCGTCATGCTCATGGCCTGAGTGCACATGAGAGCCTAAGGGGATGCCATAATTATTTTCCAACCGGTTAATGGATAGCCCCACAAAACCCCTATCGGTTATCCATGAGCCACCGGCACTGGCGCTTTTGGCGCTGGCATTGGTGTTGCCGACGAAGCCGTTAGTATTGAACTCCTCT
>JAHZJJ010000173.1 GCA_022600975.1 Gammaproteobacteria bacterium | reverse complement strand
TATCTAGCGAGGCTGTCTTGGATGATACGTCATTTACACGCTCGTCTTCAATAAAGCTGTTTTTAAGGCCGAGCAATTCGTACCGCTCCCGCCCCTGGCGTAGGAGTGCGTTGTGGCGTACCACGAAAACGGGTGTGGCTCTTTACTTTGGCCGTGCCCCCCCGCCCCCTCTTTCAAACTGCAAACCAATTCTGTGTATTTTACTGATACCGTTCACGCCTGTGGCGAAAAAAATAGATCGGCGGTATGCGTTTTGCTGAACGCTTTTCCACGGGCTTTTTAAGGAGTCTTTACAATGACTACTATCCCTTGCCAATTATTTCAACGTGTCCACCTGGCTGGGCTTTTTACCATCGAACCAGTTGCCATCGACAATGGCGTTATACAACTGCAAATTTCCGAATGCGAGGCGGGTCGATTATTACGATGTGAGGAGTTTTTAGAGGCGATGAGCGAAATCTGGGCCCTTGAGCACAAGCAATCGGTGCAAGCCCCTGTGTATCCAGATGACGATTCAGAAGCTTTGCACTAAAGGGCAAAACGCAGCTTGGTTGTATTTGCCCTAAGCAATCTCTAAAGCGCTGGCACCCCGGTGTTTTACTGCGGGAATGTCAGCGCTTTGCGATTCACGCTGGAGTTATTATGCAATTGCCGTAGCGCTCACTCGTTAACGACTTCCCCCAGCAGCACTGGGGGGTATTTTTTAAGGTTTTGGAGCCATTGCTAACAACCGCTGGCCTTTCTCCCGCAATGCCATGCACAGCGTAATCTGCTCTTGGGTTTGCGCCAGCGCGCGCTTATAGCCGGGCACCAGCTGCTGTTGGGCTTCAAACAATCCTTGTACTTGGTTTAATTTTTCACGATCACAAAAGGCTGCGGCAAAGCGTGGGGTGTTTCTTCGCCACTGTTGGGGTATTTTAGCCGCTACCTGGGCAAAATTTTCTTGCAGCCAACGCCAATGTTGTTCGCTTAACGGCGACTGGGCCAGTGCCCGCTGAATCAAGCCGAATGCTTCCCGAGAGCCCAGCTGATCACTGAGCGCTAGCTGGTGAATTTTATCCAACTGATTACTATCATCGATGCGGCCGATGGCATTGACGCTGGCATTTTCAAATAGCGGATCATCGAGTTCACTGCGAATTTTCAGCAGGTGCTGCAAAAAAGGCGTTTTTAGCTCTTGAAGGGCTACCGTTAAGGCGGCCTCATAGAGGTCGGAATCCAGTGCTTCGCTATCGCGCTTACGCTCAAAACCGGTAAAGGCTCGGGCCTTTTCTGCAAGCTCGGCTCGGGCTTTGGCATCCTCCCCTGTGAGCGCCATAAAACCAAGCAGCTGGCTGCGCAATAATTGTTGCTCACTGTTGCGATTGTTGGCCAGTTGCTGCAACTTCGGCTGGTAAAGGCTCTTGAGGTAGGCTTGCCACGAGCGCTTGTTTTGTGGGCTCAGATACTGTCTGCTGTATTGGCTCAAATACGCTAGGGGTGCCGCCACTACCTGGCGACTATCCGCTTGTGCCGAGGCGCTCACTATCTCTAACAAGCGTTCACCGGAAAGTTGGCCCGCGGCGAATGCTGCAAACCCGCTATCGATAACAGTGAGGGCTTCACTATCGGTTAATGCTGCAAAGTGCTCAATCAGCCGCTGCCACTGCGCATCGGGCAAATTCCACCGATAATAGCCACTGCCGCCGGCATTAGGGTGCACCCACGCTGGGCAGCTCTGCTGTTCCAATACCACGGTCTGTTTGGGCGCGCTTAATATCAAACATTGTTTGCTGTTGTCTGCCCTGCGCAGACACATTGGAATGCTCCACTGTGGGCTGTCAACAATAGGGGAGCCTAAAGGTTTGTATCGCTGTTGTGTGATTGTAACCGTAGGGTTTTTGTCTTTTGCGCATTGCAGCTCTACATTGAGCAGCGGTACGCCTTTTTGTTCAACAAAGCTGCGGAAGCTTTCGGTGAGTTCTGGGGTGCCGGTCTGCTTGCCGATAACGGTATAGAAATCGGCTGAATCGGCTACGCCATCGGCAAAAGCTTTTACATAACGGCCCACTGCCGGGCGAAATTGCTCGGCACCAAAGTATTGATCCACCATCTGTATCACTCCTAGGCTTTTGGCGTAGGTGATGGCGTCGTAGGCGTTGCGAATCGTATTATTGTCGGTGATCGGCTCGCGAATAGCGCGCGTGCTGGCCAGGGAGTCGAGACGCATGGCGCTGATAGATCTCACTACTGCGTTTAAATCATGGTTACCCTGGGGTTCAAAGTTTGTCAGCGCCAGTGGCGTGCCCCAGGTGGCAAAGCCCTCTTTCAGCCACAGATCATCCCACCAGGGGGGCGTGACCAAATTGCCAAACCACATGTGGGCCAGTTCGTGGGCGTGTACTCCGAGCAACGCTAGTCGCGCGCCGGGTGCCGGTTCATCGCCTTCCACCAGAATGCGCTGCTCGCGATAGGTGATGGCAGCTGAGAGTTCAGTGGCGCCGCTGGGCCACTGGGGTGCGGCGATGATATCAAGCTTTTTGAAGGGATAGGGGCGCTGTAGCTGCTGCTCAAAAATTTCCACTAACCTGGGCGTTACTCCGAGAATATAGCTCAGATCTTTGCCGCGCCCATTGCGGGCGAAACCCCGCAGCGGTATTGGATAGCTGCGGTATTGATTGGGGGGTATTGCTCCGCTCGACACCACATCAAACGGCCCCACCGCTAACGACAGCAAATAAGTCGGCATGGGCCGGGTGGTTGCAAAGGTGACTTTCTCTAATCCATTGCCAACTTCGATACGACTGTTCTCGGTACCGTTGCCAATTGCTTGGTAACCCGCGGGAATCGTGAGGCTAATATCAAAGTTGGCTTTAAATCCAGGTTGATCAAAACTGGGGAGATAGCGCCGTGCTTGGATAGACTCAGATTTAGCCAGCACATACGCCTTGCCCTGCTCTTCTACCTTGAACAGCCCCGCCAAATTGCGATCAAACAGCCCGCTGTATTCCATTTCTAACACTAATGTGCCCGCTGGCAGTACTTCATTAAAGTCTACCCGTGCTACACCACTATCTAATACTTGGCTGTAGTGCCCGGTAATTTCACCGCCAGCAGTTCGTGCTGTGACGCTGGCGACATCGAGATTGTTGCCATGCAGCCAGATATGGTTTGCGCTCTGATCCAACTCTATGGTGATGGCTACGGTACCAAAAAAATTGTCTTCACGGGGGTCTAACGTCAGCGCCAGTTGGTAAGCTGTAGGACGCACTCCTTCGGCCAATTTGCCCGTTGGAGCCAGGGTCGTTTCACTTTTATTGGCTGTAGGCTCACTTTCAACTGCTGTAACATCGGCTCTTTGAGGTGTGGTGGGAGTACAGCCGCTAACGACAAACAAACATAGCAGCACCCAGGACGAAAATAGATTTCTCATCATTTCTTACAGTTTCCTCGCGGCCTTGATCAAATGGATGCGGCAGTATAACAGCTGAAATGCAGGAATGGTTTTTGAGCCGCTTTGCCCTAGCCTAATGCAGCTTAATAGTATGTTTTTATAGGCTGGGAATGCCTTTAATTGTATGCATCATTTAAACCTCTGTGCGCTTTGTAAAAAGCAGCCAGCTCTTTCGTAACGATTTTGTTCCGTGGTAACTATGAAACTGAGATTTCACATTTAATGTCTGAAAAACTGGCTTTTTTGAATTTTAAGTAAATACACTACTGCTTAAAAAGTAGTTGTATCAACTGCGCAGTTGAACTGTCCCAATCTGTTGGAATACCTCCATCTGCCGCATTATAAATCTGCTCGGCGCACAACTTACCCAACTCTACACTCCATTGATCAAACGGATTGATATTTAATAAGCAGCTAAAGGCAAACACTTTGTGTTCATATAATGCGAGCAATGCCCCCAGATGATACGCATCAACTTTTTCGACAATAAGCGTATTGCTAGGGCGATTGCCGGGAATTACCTTGTGTGGTGCCAAGTTGTG
The DNA here is from genome assembly GCA_022600975.1 of Gammaproteobacteria bacterium. Lineage (GTDB taxonomy): Bacteria > Pseudomonadota > Gammaproteobacteria > Pseudomonadales > Cellvibrionaceae > Microbulbifer. The sequence goes on along the minus strand of JAHZJJ010000173.1, from coordinate 44,443 downwards.
CACTTCTTTATGGGTGTGCCCAGAGCGCTCTAATTCACGGCGGGCCTCTGCCAGGGTTCGCCCTTGCAAAAGTACCCGGCTCTGGCTCAGGCAACTGGCCAGCAGCCATTTGTGCTGTTCATCTAGTGGTGAGGAAGCCTGTTTTATTGCGATAAAATCGACAGGGATGATATCGGTACCCTGATGTAATAACTGATAAAAAGAGTGTTGACCATTCGTACCTGCACCTCCCCAGACAACGCTGCCACTGGGATAACTGAGATGCTGCCCCGCTGTATCGACACTTTTTCCCAGGCTCTCCATATCGAGTTGCTGTAACCAGGCGGGAAATTGTGCCAAACGTTGCGCATAGGGAAGCACAGCAAAGCTGCCAGCCCCCCAGCACTGTCGATACCAAAAATGCATCAATGCCAAGCAGATTGGCATATTCTGTTGCAGCGGTGTCTTAGCAAAATGCTTGTCCATTGCTTCGGCGCCGGTTAGTAGCGCCTGGTACGTATCAAACCCACAGGCCAGTGCAATAGGCAGACCAATTGCGGACCATAGCGAGTAGCGCCCGCCTACCCAATCCCACATCGGAAAGATATTTTCTGCTGCAATACCGAAATCCTGCGCTGCAGTTGGATTGCTGCTAACGGCCACAAAATGCCTGGCAAGCTGATCTTTGCTACAACCTGCATTGCGCATCCACTGGCGCGCTGAAATAGCATTTTGACGTGTCTCCAGGGTAGAAAAAGACTTAGAGGCCACTATGAACAGAGTGCTCTCCGGTGGCAAATGCTCTAACGTATCAGTAAGATCTGAACCATCTAAATTGGAAACAAAGTGTACATTAACGGATTGATGTAACCAGGGGCGCAAAGCCGCAACCACCATACGCGGCCCTAAATCAGAACCACCAATGCCAATATTTACAATATGACGGATACACTTACCACTGAACCCCCGCCAGTTTCCGTTGTGTATTTGCTCCACGAACTTCTGCATACAGCTGCGACATTCTGCGACAGCCTGTTCATGGGCCGTTTGCGGCACACCCTTAAAGCGCAGCGCACTATGTAATGCTGGGCGGTGCTCTGTACTATTGACATTTGCTCCGCTGAACAGGGCATCAATTTTTTCACTAATGCGGGCCTCTCGCGCATACTCTAGCAATTGCACCAAAGTATCTTGTCGTATTAAATTCTTACTAAAATCCAACACAATACCTGGCGCTTTCAGACAAAAGTTTTGCGCCCTATTGGGATCTGCTGCAAACAGTTCACGCAATGACCAGTTGCAGCTCGATTGATGCTCGCGCAAATGTGCGATGTTTGCAGACAAGCGCAACGTTAAAGTGTCTACGGTCATAAAGTTTTTCAGTTTAAATACGGAATAATGAGAGTGATTCTAACGCTAAACAGCACGCAGTAACCAGTGCTTAAGGTCTGACAAGAATAAACTGAAACAAACAGGAGGGGCCACTTGCTTTGAAAAATCAAGCGTTAGCGCGACAAGCTAAAACAACTTGACATAAAACTAGAAAAGGTCAGTAAGTCACTGCGCCCGTCTAAGAATTTACTTCTACAGACGGGCGCAGTGGCGTAAAGCACCGCATTAAATAGCGGCGAAAAGATATCTCTACAAAAAAATGGCTACTTAACCACCTTCATACAACGAACATGGTCAGAAGCCATCCAGCAATCTGCATCTGCAGGGCAAGCCATTGACGTTGGAATCTGCTCAGCGCCCGGAGGACAAGCCGATGTTGGCGCATGGGTCGGTGCGCAGCAACCGGCAAGAACAAATGCGCAAACAATTCCAGTTAAGTATTTGGCTGGAGTGAAATTCATCTCCAAACTCCTTTCCGTTGATGTTAATCATTAGCATAGACAATAAAATGTCAGCCGTTTGGTGTACTCGGCAAAATTATTCGCCACGAAACTACCGCACCCTGGAGTGTAATAGGCACACCCCAAAAAACACCGCCAGGGATCAACTCAGGATAAGAAAAATGCCAATTTATTCAGTAAAACGGCCTGAATTTGAATTTTTCGGCAAAATCAATACTCGGCTTCACCACTGCACCCTAAAAATGGTTGTGCCAGTAAGCTCTAGCTAATCGTAAAATGTGCCATTAATTTAGAAAGGTTCGCCAGCTATTGGCGTGGTAGTTATTATTTTAAAAAAGTCCACCGAATCCTTTCGGGCTTGATCGGCAAGCGTTCACTCTTAGGGCTTATGGAGCTACACACTACCAATCAGTTTTTAGCTTAAAATTAATATCGATCAGTAATATGCTTGCGATCTATCAGTATGATCCGTAATGTCTTTCACTCCAGCCAATTCTGGTATCTTTTCACACAAGGTTTTTTCCACGCCCTCCTTCAATGTCATATCCACCATGCCGCAACCCTGACAGCCACCGCCAAACCTGAGCACCGCAAAATGCTCATCGGTCACTTCAACCAAGCTGACCTCACCACCATGAGAGGCGAGCCCCGGATTTACTTCGTTGTAAAGCACATAGTTAATACGATCTTCTATCGGGCTATCGTCGGTTATCTTGGGCATGCGTGAATTGGGCGCGCGGATTGTGAGCTGTCCACCCATCTTGTCCTCAGCGTAATCAACCCGCGCATCTTCAAGGTACGGCAAGCTGCGGGCTTCAAAATAGGCCTTAAGGCCATTTAGCTCTATTGTTAAATCGTCCTCTTTTTCTTCGCCTGGGCGGGAATATGCGATGCAGGTTTCGGCATGGGGCGTACCGGGGTTAGAAACAAACATACGTACACCAATACCTTCACAATCTTGCTTCTTAAGCAGATCCCGTAGATATTCCTGTGCAGAATCAGTGATAGTGACATTCAATTCAGACATAATCGCCTCAATAAACCAAGTTATACGCTCAGGTATTCTACCCTCTAAACCCCTCAAATTACACACTGCTGGTCAAATCACCACCATAAATCCCAAAAAGGTTAGCGCTCGTTTACAACTTTGGCCAGATAGCGGAGGCTCTCCCCTTGAAGCTGGCGAGCTTGCTCCATTTGAAGGCTGCTTAAAATCTCATTAACTATAGGCGACAACTGGGTTAGCCTGGGGAGTATCCCGGCACCGGAAAAACCATAAACCTCACGAGTACCATTCAGCTCCAAACTACGCACGCCTAGCTTTAAATCAGGTATTTTTATTGTTTTCAGCAAGATAGCCGTCTCGACACTCACCGCGCACCTGGGCCCCCATTGCCGATACACTGCGCTCCAACTCAAAGTAGCCATCTCGACAAAAATTACTTTCCTGAAGCTTTAGCTTCAATCCATAATTAAAGTTTCTCTCTAACTGATTAAACTTCGAAGCTTTTGGCCCAACGGCATTCACGTTGCGCCGGCTCGTTCTATTGCTGCGAGTATAGGGGCCGGGCACGTCGGGGCTTAAAAATTCTAACGAATAAGTAAAACGTTTTGCCCCATTAACCGTCTTCTCCGTGTGAAAAGATTCCTTTAACCCTGGATTGGGGGCAACCGGTTTTGCAGCACAAGCAATCAGTAACAACGAGGCAATAAAACACAGTACGATTTTTAGTTTTACTGGCCGTAAAATCCCAAAGTACACTGTTACAATTATTCTCATCAAGCTTTTCATATGCTACTCACAAATTTTAAATTTCCCCAGCTGATCAACTCGGAGATAGCTAGCACAAAGCTCTGTGGTATCTTCTCTTGCCTTAATCAAATGCGGACCAAAATTTTCAAACAATGGCTATATACTACGCCAAATGATCATTTAAACATCAAGGGCATTTATGAACAAGAACTCTTATGCCGAGCACCTGGCAACACTGTGTCATCGTTATGATGCCATTCTCGAAACCTGCGGATATGAATCGCTCAATGTCTACAGTGGTGCACCTGGGGTGCGATTTTTAGACGATAATTACTATCCTTTCAGAGTTAATCCACACTTCAAAGCTTTGGTTCCTCTCACCAACAACCCTCACAGCTGGGTCATCTACCGCCGCGGACAACGCCCGCAGCTGTTATTCTATCGCCCTGTTGATTTTTGGCACTATGTACCTCCAGCACCGCAGACCTTCTGGAGCGACCACTATGATATTGAACTGATTGCCGATGCCGCTGATGCAAAACGCTTTCTCAGCGATAAAAACGCCGCATTTATTGGCGAAGCCACCAAGCTAGACGGTTGGAAGCTCGGTGAACATAACCCCGAAGCTCTGATTTCAAGGTTGCATTGGGCGCGAGCCTATAAAACGCCCTATGAAATGGATTGTCTGCGACAAGCCAATCGTATTGCCGTAAAGGCACACCACGCCGCTGAACAGGCTTTCCGCAACGGTGTCAGTGAGTTTGAAATCAATCTCGCCTACCTTGAAGCGGCAGCGCAAGGGGAGAATCAATTGCCTTACGGCAATATTGTTGCACTAAACCACCACGGCTCTATTCTCCATTACACCCATTTATCTACTCAGCGCTTACCAGAGACAGAACTTCGCAGCTTTCTGATCGATGCCGGTGCTGACTATCACGGCTACTGTGCGGATATTACCCGCAGTTACGCTTATAAGCCCGATGAATTCGCCGATCTGATCGCGGCTATGGATAATATGGAACAGGAGCTGGTGGCCGCACTCAAACCCGGCTTAGCCTATCCAGACCTGCACCGCGAATGCCACTTAAAAACTGCCCAAATCCTGAGGCAATTCGGCATCATTAAAAGTTCACCAGAAGGCGCTGTGGAATCCGGCCTTAGCCGCAGCTTTTTACCACACGGACTGGGGCATTTTCTCGGCTTGCAAGTACACGACGTGGGCGGCCATCAAACCGCCGCAGAAGGTGGCACAACACCGCCGCCAGCTGAGTACTCCTTCCTGCGCACTTCACGCACTATAGAAGTAGACCAAGTATTCACCATTGAGCCAGGGTTATATTTCATCGATAGCCTGCTGGAATCATTAAAAAATTCCGACTTAGGCAGCGAAGTACATTGGGATAAGGTGGATAGCCTACGCCCCTATGGCGGCGTGCGCATTGAAGACAATGTCATTGTACACGCCGATCATGTGGAAAATATGACCCGGGATTGCTTTTAACCTAGAAGCCGCAGTTGAGCGCGCAAAAGCTGTGTAAGTTATTGGTATGCATGGCGAATTTTAAGCATTCTTGGTCACTTTATTGGTGATGAGAACTTTTTAAAATTTGCCAGGCACATCAAAAACTTGTGCAGATTTGCGTGATGCGACTGCAGTTTCTAGGTTCAGACTAGAACCTACTTTAATACAACACTGTCTCAGGGCCTTGCCGGGGCTCTGTGTTAATCGTGGGATTTTCGCGGCTTATGCTTGGGCTTGGGCTTGCCGGCTATACGCGGTGGTTTGCTGCCGTCATTACCGAGCTTGGTCAGATTCATCGGTCTGCCGGCTACCCGCACCCTTTTCAGGTGTTGCTGTACTTTTTGGGGCATACCCTCAGGCAAATCCACCGTGGTATATCCAGCGTAAATCTCAATGCGCCCAATATAAGAACTGTCGATATCCACCTCGTTGGCGATCGCTCCCACTACATTGCCAGGCCTGAGACCATGGTCATGACCGGCATCGATACGAAAACGCTCTTTGCCCTTATCCGGTGCTGGTACGTTTTTAGCATTTTTATCGAAGCTCGTTTTTTTGCGCTTGCGCCGATCATGCCCGCGATCATCGGTTTCTCTCGGCATTACAAGTTCACGTTCGCTGAGCAACAACGGCTGATCACCCTGCGCCATGGCTGCCAGTGCAGCCGCCACATTGAGTGGATCGGCATCCGTCTGCGTTAAGTACTGCTCAAGCAAATCGCGAAAAGGCGCCAAATCAGCGCCATTTGTCAAGGTGTCGGTGATACGCTGGCGAAACCGCTCCATTCGCACATCATTGACTGCTGCGGCACTGGGTAACTGAAGCCGCTCAATGGGTTTTTTGGTCGCGCGCTCTATAGAACGCAGTAAGCGCTGTTCCCGAGGAGCCACAAATAATATCGCGTCGCCTTCTCGCCCGGCACGACCAGTGCGACCAATCCGATGAATATAGGCTTCAGTGTCGTAAGGAATGTCGTAGTTGATCACATGACTAATGCGTGCAACATCGAGCCCTCGAGCTGCCACATCCGTGGCAACGACAATATCCAGCTTGCCTTTCTTAAGTTTGTCGATAACCGCTTCACGAAGATTCTGTGCCATATCACCATTTAAAGCGGCACTAACAAAACCGCGTGCTGCCAACTTATCTGCCAACTCAACAGTTGCATTTTTAGTGCGCACAAAAATGATTGTAGCGTCAACCGGCTCAGCTTCGAGGATGCGGGTCAGGGCATCCAGTTTATGCAACCCTCCCACTAGCCAGTACCTCTGGCGGATGGTATCAGCCGTTTCGGTCTTTACACGAATCTTTACCTCTACCGGGTCACGCAGATGCTCGTGGGCAATGCGGGCAATCTCTTTCGGCATAGTGGCAGAAAACAGCGCTATTTGGCGCTCGCTGGGGATCTGCTCCAGCACCCACTTCACATCATCAATAAAGCCCATACGCAACATTTCATCGGCTTCATCGAGTACTAAGGTTTTCAGCTCCGACAGTTTCAATGTGCCCCTGCGCATATGGTCCATAACCCGGCCAGGCGTACCTACCACCAGTTGCACGCCGCGCTCAAGCTGGCGAATCTGGCTGCGATAATCCGCACCGCCGTATAGCGGTGCAACCTGAAACCCGCGCAGCTTTTGCGCATAAGCCTGGCAAGCCTCCGCTACTTGAATTGCCAGTTCTCGGGTCGGCGCCAACACTAATGCCTGGGGGCATCGACGCTTTAGATCCAGCCCGGCCAACAACGGCAGTGCAAATGCGGCCGTTTTACCAGTACCTGTTTGGGCTTGGCCCAGAACATCGCGCCCCTCCAACAGTGGAGGAATAGTTTGCGCCTGAATTGGAGAGGGGGATTCATATCCCAAAATTTCAACGGCATTAAGTATTTCGGAGGGAAGCTTGAGCTCGCTAAATTGTATAGGCTTAGAAATATCGGTCATTTACAAATTCACTTTGATACACGTTTCGGCCCCATAGTCGGGGGAGAAGCAGCGTTGCGACAAATGGCTAAAAAAACGGCGCATTCTAACAGGTTCACTTGAGACAATCAGCTTAGTGTTTAATCAAACTTATCACTCGGGTATCTTATACTCCAGTTCACGGCTGAAGCACTTGACCACAAATAGGAAAAGGTTCCACAACAAACACTGCACAAAAATACAATAACAGTAAAATATGACTAATTATTCATCAAAATACCGATACATAAGTGCCATAATCCATTATCTACGGTAGCATTCGCACTCTGGCAGGATGAATTATCTTGCCATCATTCGTTCAAAGTGTACTCCCTAAAGGCCATATAGAATGAAAGCTAAAGCGGTTGCCAAAGCCCCCAGACTCTGGGTTACCACCTTGTTATTTGCCAGTACGGCTCTGGCGGCGTTGATACTAGTGCCGCTATACGGAATGCTCATAGGCTATCAATGGTATCAATGGCTTGCTTTCGCAGTTATCGGCGCCCTTTGCGGCCTGTCAATCACCGCGGGCTATCATCGCCTGTGGTCACATCGCACTTATGAGGCACACTGGTCTCTGCGTCTGTTTTACGCCTTATTCGGCGCTGCCGCGCTGCAAAACAGCGCATTAATCTGGTGTTCCGGCCATCGCCGCCATCACCGCCATTGCGACGACAATGATCGAGATCCCTATTCCGCCAAGCGCGGCTTCTGGTTTTCGCATATAGGATGGATGTTGCGCGACTATCCCAGCGGTGTTGAAAATTTTGACAATGCCAAAGACTTACAGCGGGACAAAATTGTCATGCTACAGCACAAGCACTACATTGCCCTAACGCTGGCGATCAACCTCGGCCTGCCACTTCTGCTGGGATGGCTCACCGGAGATATTCTTGGCATGTTGTTATTGGCTGGCGTTCTGCGCATCGTCGTCAATCACCACACCACCTTTTTTATCAATTCACTGGCACACATCTGGGGTCACCGCCCCTATACCGACGAAAATACTGCGCGAGACAACGGCTTGCTCGCACTGTTTACCTTTGGTGAGGGCTACCACAACTACCACCATATTTTTCAAACCGATTACCGTAATGGCATCCGCTGGTATCATTGGGATCCCACAAAATGGCTCATCAAAGTTTGCAGTTGGCTTGGCCTGACACGCAATCTAAAAAAGGTGTCTGCAATGCGCGTGCAACACGCTATGTTGTCGATGCAGTTCAAACATGCTGAGAAGAAACTGCAACAATCCAATTACCGGGAGCGCTGGCGACATCATATTGAACGAGAAGCACAGGTTTTTTCCGCAGCACTGACCGAATGGAAGCAACTTCAGCAGCAGCGCTACGAAAGAACCCGTGCGCAATTTATCACCAAATGGGAAAAAGCTACCAGCCGCACTCGGGTTAAAGAGTTAGAATACAGCTTAAAAATGCAACGCAAACGCCTGGGCATCATGATGGAACAATTTCATCTCTGCCCCACACAGACTTCATAAAGCCGACATCGCAACCAGAAACTCAAGCTCCATTACAATCCTGTACGTTTTGATTTGAGTGCAGCACTGAGCGCCTGAGCGCTACAGTGCATACCGAAACCCTAAACGAATCACCCCCCATCCTGCACACTATGAACATTGGAACTTGCCTTCAAGTTCGATTCAGCTGGTGCTGTCAACGGCATCTGTTTGAAATGTAGCCAGCCATAAATGATGGCCAATAGTGGGCAGATCAAATTAAATAAGGCATAGGGTGCGTAGGTCCAAGTGGCAACTCCCAAGGCAGCGCTCATATAGGCACCGCAGGTATTCCATGGAATCAACACCGAGGTAATGGTGCCGGAATCCTCTAAGCTGCGCGACAAATTGAGCCCATGCAATCCCTTGGCGGAAAACGCCTCGCGAAACATGCGTCCAGGTATAATAATTGCCATAAACTGATCGCCAGCACTGGCATTCATGCCAAAACAAGTAAGCACTGTGGCACTTATCAGGCCGCCAACGCTACTCACCCGCGAAAGCACCCAGTTGACAATACGCTCAAGAAAACCCGCGCGCTCCATAACTCCGCCAAAGGCCATTGCCGAAATAATCAGCCAAATGGTATTGAGCATGCTGCTCATTCCACCTTTGGACAGCAACGCAGCCACCGCCACATTACTAGATTCAGATTTGTAACCATTAAACAGGCTATACCAGGCCCCCTTGATCAAGCTCAGAACCCCGTCATCCCCTCCCAGCCGTCGAGTGGCCTCAGGCTCGAAAACCATGGCGATCGCACAGGCTGCCAAGGCGCCACAGATCAGCGTTGGGTAGGCTGGCACTTTGCGCCAGGCCATAACCAACAGCAGTAACAGTGGCAGTAAACTGACCGCTGAAATATTAAACTCAAGTTTCAAAGCCCCGAGCAATTGGTGAATCTCTGTGGCCGAAACCTGTCCACTCTCGGTACTAAAGCCAAGAATCATAAAAATTATCAGGGCGAGGCAAAATGCGGGAACAGTGGTCCAAAGCATATGACGAATATGATCAAATAAATCACAGGAGGTCACTGCCGCAGCAACGTTAGTGGTATCGGACAGCGGGGATAATTTATCGCCAAAATATGCTCCGGAAATGATCGCTCCAGCAGTAATACCAGGCGACAGGCCCATTGCACCACCAATGCCCATTAAGGCAATACCCAGGGTTCCCGCCGTAGTCCAACTGGAACCTATACTGAGGCCGACAACGGCACAAATAATACAACTAGCGGCATAAAACCATTGCGGCGAAAGAATTTGCACACCATAGTAAATCATTGTCGGTACGGTACCGGCGAGAATCCAGCTACCAATTAAGGCCCCCACTGCAAATAAAATCAGAATGGCTCCGAACACTAAGCCAATGCCGTGGAGCATTCCCTCTTGCATCTCATTCCAACTGAAACCATTTTTCATGCCTAGAAGCGCGGCGATAATAGCGCATAGCAACAAGGCAACTTGATTGGGGCCATAAGAGGAGTCGGCACCATAAAAATAGACAGAAAGCGACAGTAGCGCGATCAGGATTGACAAGGGCATTAACGCATCCAGTAGACTGGGCGGGTGGCTATTAGACACGGAACTGGGCTGGCTCAAAGGGCTCTCCTGATCTTTAAATGGCCCGTCGGACGGGCTGAAATAATGATTATTGTGTAATCACCAACGGCAGGCGCTCTATTCTCTAGTCTCGTGCCACTGAAGTCTACACTGAACCTAGAAACCGCTGTGAAATCACGCAAGTCTGCACAAGTTCTTGATGCACCTGGCAAATTTTAATAAGTTCTCATCACCAATAACGTGATCAAGAATGCTTAAACTTCGCTATGTATACCAATAATTTATACAGCTTTTGCGCGCCTAACCACGGCTTCTAGGCTGAATGGTCATGGGTAATACTGGCAGTTAATCGATGCTTGAGGTATGTTTGCGCTCGCCTGTCGCCATTGTCTGCCAGCACAACGAACCACACCCATATGTATGAAAGCTGCGCTCTAATACCCAAAAGTCGTTAATTGAATAAAAGTGAATAGATTGAACCCAGCTCAGTTTGAAGATATCCGCCCGTACCGAGACGAAGAAGTACGTGCGGTGTTAACACGATTGATCGCCGACCCTCAGATGTCACACGCCGTGGCACACTTCTTATTACCCAGTGTGGCCAGCAAACTAGAGCGGCCACTGGCGTGGCTGGTGCGTCAATTTTTGCGCTTTAAATTCCGCAACGCCCATACCGTGCGCGATGTACAGCAAGTGATCGACCGCTATGTGGGCCGTGTTGTCAAGCACACTGCCAGCAAATTTACCGTTTCCGGACTGGACAGGCTGCCGAGAGATCGCGCTTGTCTGTTTATCAGTAACCACCGCGATATTGTCATGGATCCCGCACTGTCGATCATGGCAATGTTTAGAGAAGACCATGAAACCGCCCGCATTGCTATTGGCGACAATCTGTTAACCAAACAGTTTGTCGTCGATCTTATGAGGCTAAATAAAAGCTTCATAGTGAAACGCAGCTCCGGTAGCCGTAGGGAAAAGCTGGCCGCGGCCACTCAGCTCTCCAATTACATTTACCATTCTATCGTCAGTGAAAATGAGCATGTATGGCTTGCCCAGCGAGAGGGGCGCGCCAAAGACGGGCTGGATCGAACCAATCCGGCACTCATTGCCATGCTCGCCATGAGCCGACGCGAAACCTCGTCACTAGCTGATTTATGGCGCAAACTGCACATAGTCCCCCTGTCTATTTCTTACGAATGGGACCCCTGTGATCGGCAAAAAGCCAAAGAACTTTATATCACCGAGCATCAGGACGAGTATCGCAAGTCCAAATACGAGGATTTGAAATCCATCGCCAAGGGCATTACCGGTGACAAAGGCAATGTGCACGCCGCTTTTGGCACGCCGATCGAAGCTAATTCTGAAGAAATAAATGCCATCACCGATGAAATTGACCGCCAAATTATCAACAATTATGTTTTGCACCCCACCAATTTAATTGCCTATCAGATGCTTTACGGCGACGCGCCCGAATTGCCGGTTTCTTGCCCTCCGAGACTTTGGGACCCCAATCAACACAAGCCATTGCACCAGCAATTCCAACAGCACCTGGAGGCCATAGATTCGCGCTGGCGCGACAAAGTGCTTGCCGCCTACGCCAATCCGGTCGTCTCACGGTTAGCCTATCAGTGAAAAGCACAATCTATTGGCCCAACAAACCAAGCATACTTGCACAACCAAACTTGATGAACCAATGCACGGCGCTCACCTCACACCAAAACCTTGACTGGAAGCCCGAATTTAGTGCTCAACAACGAACTTAAACAGACCATTCAAACTGCCTATCGTCAGTTTCTCTCCAATCGCACTCTGCAACCGCGCCACGGTCAGAAACTGATGATTGCGTCTATTGCCCGCACCCTCGGGGCTATCGAGCGCAATAATGCGGGCCAGCGCGACCCGCTAAAAAGCGATGGTGAACATATTTGTGTGGTTGAAGCGGGCACCGGTACCGGCAAGACCGTAGCCTATCTATTAGCCGCCATCCCCACAGCATTGGCTCAAGATAAAACTCTGGTTGTCTCCACTGCCACCGTCGCTCTTCAGGAACAAATTGTCCATAAAGATCTGCCAGAGCTAATGCGCCACAGCGGTTTGAAGTTTGAATATAGTCTGGCCAAAGGGCGTGGGCGCTACCTTTGCCTGAGCAAACTGGATCAGCTGCTATCGGAATTTAGCGGCAGCGGCAGCGGCAGCGGTTTTACCCTAGACCTCTATGCAGATGAATCACCTCAACCGGCGGCAACCAGCATTGCGTTATATCGCCATATGGCCGATCAAATGGCCTCCGGCAGCTGGGATGGCGACCGCGATAACTGGCCGGACACCATTGACACCGCAGACTGGCGCCCCATCACCACCGATCATCGCCAGTGTAGTGGCCGCCGTTGCCCACACATCAGTAGTTGCAGCTTTTTTCGTGCCCGCGAAAAGCTCGGCAAAAGCCCAGTTATTGTCGCTAATCACGATTTGTTACTGGCCGACCTCGCCCTTGGCGGCGGTGCCATTTTGCCGCCACCAGAGGAAACCATCTATATTCTCGACGAGGCGCATCACTTACCCGAAAAGGCTCTCAACCACTTTTCCCACAACAGTCGTGTCGGTGCTACCACCAACTGGCTGGAGCAGGCCAATAAAAATCTCGGGCAGATGCTTGGCGAAATTGGTGATGGTGCGGAATTAGAGCGCGCCGGAGAAAAATTACCGGCACCCTTAGCTTCGGCCAAACTGCATTTGGAACAAGTATGGCCAATGCTAGAAGCCCTATGTGAATTCGAAGATGAACGCGGCCTCAGGAAACACCATCGCTTTTCCGGCGGTGTACTGCCTGAAAATTTAGTACAGCTGGCAGAACAATTACGCCATGATTTTGATGAAATTGAGACACAGCTGGGTAAAATACAGCAAGCTGTCCAACGTATGCTGGAAGACGTCCACAGCCCGGTACCACTCAAAGATTTAGAGCGCTGGCACCCAATACTCGGCAGTTGGCATGGCCGCGCCGAAAATAACCTGGCACTCTGGGCTAATTATGCGCGAGAAGACGCTGTGGACGACCCACCAACAACAAGCCTCTTACCCCAGGCCCGCTGGGTAGCATTGGCCGAATGGGGTAGCGCTTTCGACTTTGAAGTGTGCAGCTCACCAATCCTAGCCGCCAAAACTCTGGAATCCAGCCTTTGGAAGCGCTGCTTTGGGGCTGTTTTGACCTCGGCAACACTGACTGCACTGGGGCGTTTTGAACGATTGAAGATGCGCGCAGGCACTCCAGCTAATGCCGACTATCAAGTTGTCCCCAGCCCGTTCGATTTTTCCAGGGCCGAATTACGCGTACCTCACACTGCTGTAGAGGCCAATAATACCGAGCGGCACACCAATGCTGTAATCGACGCTCTACCTAACTTGTTAGAAAAAACTGGCGGCACTCTGGTCTTATTTTCATCCCGCAGACAAATGGAAACTGTATTCCAAGCGCTACCTGGTAGTTGGAAGCAACTGATACTGATGCAGGGGCAGCAATCACGGCAACAGCTGTTAAAAAAGCATTGCCAAACTGTTGATGCGGGTGGCAGCAGTGTACTTTTCGGGCTCGCCAGTTTCGCCGAAGGACTGGATTTACCCGGCGACTATTGCCGTCATGTGGTGATCGCCAAGCTGCCGTTTGCCGTGCCCCACGATCCCATTGAAGCCGCACTTGCGGAATGGATTGAAGCCTGCGGTGGCAATGCCTTTATGCAGGTTACCGTACCTGACGCAGCGCTAAAGTTGGTACAGGCCAGCGGCCGCCTACTGCGCAATGAAACTGATAGCGGCACCGTAACCCTGCTTGACCGCCGCGTTATCACCAAACGTTATGGCCGCGCAATCCTCGACGCCCTGCCTCCTTTTACCCGCCGTATAGAATAGAAGTAGCGTCTCTTCGGCGCCATGAGATTATAAATAACTCCAATTCAACTAGTCAGTAGAATGGATTCAGCTAAAACTTGCTAAAAACAAGGGAGATAAACAACTATAGGATGGAAACTTTAGATAATATTGTGTAACTGTTCGCTCTTGATATATATACTTTCTACGCTCCTCCCTTTTACCAACCACTTAAGTGTAACGACCTTACAGTGATTCTGCCCTACTAACTGGATTAGATCATGGTTGCTAATTTACTGACTCCCAAGCTTCTGCTGGTTTACTACTGTATTGCCGCAGCACTTTACACGCACCGGCGGGGGAAAATTCGCCATCGCCCTTTTCGCCAACTCAGCGACCACTCTACTTTCATGGCACCTATTAATGCCATTATGTATCTCTTCTCGAAGGTTCCTCGCACACCTTATATTGCTGCCAGCCATTTTCCAGAACTCAAAACCCTTAATACTCACTGGGAAGATATTCGTGACGAAGCTCGGGCACTTTATCAGCAAAACCATATTAAAGCTTCAGACAAGCTGGATGATATTGGCTTTAATTCTTTCTTCAGAACGGGTTGGAAACGCTTTTATCTGAAATGGTATAAAGATGAACATCCCTCTGCACAAGCGCTGTGCCCAAAAACAGTTGCGCTTCTAAGAGATATTCCCAGCATTAAAGCCGCTATGTTTGCCCTACTGCCACCCGGTAGCCGCCTTGTTAAACATCGAGACCCTTATGCAGGCTCCCTAAGATATCACCTTGGGCTTATTACACCCAATACTGAAGATTGCTTTATCAATGTAGATGGCGGGACTTACTATTGGAAAGATGGTGAATCAGTAATTTTTGATGAAACCTATATTCACTTTGCAGAAAACACCACCGACAAAGATCGAATTATTTTGTTCTGTGATGTTGAAAGGCCCATGAACAATCCAATTGCCAAAGCATTTAACCGATTCTTCTCTCGCTTCGTCATGGCAGCCAGTGCAACACGAAACCTTGATGGAGATCGGGTAGGCGGCTTGAACAAAGCTTTTCTCTACCTGTACCAAATTCGACTATTGGGAAAACGCATTAAAAATTATAATCGGACACTCTACTATGTTCTAAAATGGTTGCTGCTAATCGGCCTACTGTATGCCATATTTAGATGAATCACATCTAAGAGCATTCATGAACTGATTGAAAAGTACTTTTTATAATTAAAGCGCTTAATGTAACCTGAGCAAAAAGTTAAAAAACTGCCTCTTGGCCTTTACCAGCTAAAGAGGTAGCAGCAACTCATAGCTCTCCTCTTGTGAAAGCAGAATACACTACTTCCTTCCCACAATGAGGTTATCATCAACCTAAGAGCCTCCACACTGTATGACTATTTTGCGAAAATAGTCCACCATACATCGCCCACAGTGCAATAAGTGCTCAGATAAGGTAGTATCACCACTTCTAGTTAAACGAATATTCAAGCTGTCCCCGCAACCATTTTGTAGGGCCACAACAACCAGGTTGCTGCTTATGCTTGCACCAAATAGTCCGGGATAGTATCAATCAAATGCGGCTTTTTCCTATCTTGTCTTTACTGCTGTCATCTCAACTCCTGACCGGTTGTGGCATTCTGCAGCGCACAAAACTTGATCAACCTCCGCCCGTGAACGTTGAGCACACGACTAATCTTCCTGTAGTAGTTGAGCCTGAAGTGACCAGTCAGTGCCCAGCAACTGAAGCGGTTGTTTGTGCCGAACCCAAAATCAAGGTCATTGAGCGTATAATAGAGCGCAATCATGAAAAGATTATTGAAGTGCCAGTGGCTGAAGGTAAACTGGTACTGGGAGCAGAAGAGTTTTTTACCGTAGTACCAAGTGGTTTGCAGCTGCGCTCACTGATAGATTCCGCCGCTGCAACCACATCTCTAAACGTACAACAGCTAACAGCCTTTGAGCGCGATGGTAGCGACTGGGTGCGCTTTCAACTTTCTGCTTCTGCAGCTGAAGAGGCAGTAGAAGTTGAGCTCCCGGTCAAGCGTTATATGCGGGTTGCTCGGCCTGGGCTCGAACCTCAAAGGCGACCATTTGTAGAGATGAATCTCACTGTCGGAGAGGTTACCCATATGGTAGAGGTCAATCTCACCCAAGGTAATGACGAGCAATTCCCTTTACTCATAGGCCGCAATTTCTTAAAAGATACTGCAGTAGTAGATGTCAGTCTCCGACAGGTTCAAGGTAAGCCAGATAGCTCTCAGCACGAATAAGCAGTATGTTCCATACCTAAACCACCAATATACGAATCAAGGACGTCGGGGAAATATAGTTAAAGGTTTTATGACGTCTTTATTAACTCAGTTTCAATCCTTGCAGGAAAGGGCGCATGTCACCACGCATTCAAGTTTATGTTCTCGCCGGGCTACTTATATTCATAGGTGCTGGGCTGACCATTTACAAGAATACCGAGCTGGGTTTTCCGCTATTCCCGGGAGAATACCGCACTGTTTGGACCATTGAAGCTAAAGTTGAGTTTATTGCAGATGACGGCCCGGTAAAAGCCGCGCTCACCTTGCCGCGCGCTCAACAGAATATGGAAATTCTCGACGAAACATTCAGCTCCTCCGGTTACGGCGGCTTTAACACTGTCCAAGCTGATAATGAATACCGCGCGGTCTGGGCTCGCCGCAGCGCATCTGGCACCCAGTCTTTATTCTATCAACTAGATGTGATCCAAACGCCTGAAGCCGCACTAAAACCTCCTTTAAATCTCAGTCTGAAAGTGCAAAAACCACTCCTAGATGCTCGCGAACAAGAAGCTGTGCGACTGGCAATCGAATCGCTAATCAAACATGCTCACGATCGCTCTTCAGACACCAAAAGTTTTACAACCCAGCTTCTCACAGCACTGGCAGACAAGCACAATCAGGATCGCAATCTGATCTTTAACTATTACAAAGCTAGCTCGCTGGTAGATATTGATTTACTCGTATTAGCAGCTGCAGAAATCCCCGCACACCGCATCCGCGGCCTGTATCTCGAAGACGATCGACGCCGACTTCCCCCGGAAGATTTATTGGAAATCTACGATGGCGAGCACTGGGTTGCTTTTGAACCAACCAATGGTTTACCGGGAATCCCTAAGAATTTCTTTATCTGGCAACGAGGAGGTAAAAGCCTGCTCGATGTGGAAGGCGGCAGCGATTCCAGAGTGACCTTTTCAGTAATCGCCAACGATATTCCAGCGCGGGATGTGGCTCTACTCAGCACCAATCAACAGAAAGAAGCGTTGGTTGATTTCTCAATTTACAGCTTACCCATTGAGCAACAGAGTATTTTTAAGCTGATTCTGCTGGTGCCGGTAGGCGCACTGGTGGTCGTACTGCTACGTGTATTTGTTGGGCTTCGAACCTCGGGCACTTTTATGCCCGTACTGCTAGCCATCGCCTTTATTGAAACTCATCTGCTGACAGGGTTGTCTATTTTCGTATTAATTTTGGTGCTGGGCCTATGGATACGCTTTTATCTTAGTCGACTCAATTTATTGCTCGTGGCAAGAATTGCAGCAGTGGTGGTCGCGGTAGTAATACTAATGGGCGCTATCAGCGTCATCAGCTATAAGCTTGGAATCCAACAAGCCCTAACGATTACATTTTTCCCGATGATCATTATTGCCTGGACCATTGAGCGCATGTCTATTGTGTGGGAGGAAGATAGCCCTTTTGAAGTGTTTATCCAATCTGGTGGCAGTCTGCTCGTGGCAGTTATTGCATGGTGGGTGATGACCAATCGCTACATAGAGCACTGGACATTTAATTTCCCTGAATTACTGCTAGCACTATTGGGGATAATTCTTATTGTGGGCAATTACACCGGCTATCGGTTGAGTGAATTGGCCCGCTTTCGCCAGTTGATACGCTGATGTTTCACCTACCATTTTTTCTCCGTGGCCGCCCAGCTTCGCCGCTGTCCCTTCGGCGACATGGAATACTGGGAATGAATGCACGCAATGTGCACTATATTGCGCGCTACAATGCCCGTGATAAGTACCCTCTTGTCGATGACAAGCTCAATACCAAACGCGCGGCTGCGCGTGCTCGCATACCCGTTCCAGAATTGATTACTGCATTTGAAACGCAAAGCGGTCGTCAGCGCACCATGGAAATCATAGAACCATTGCAAAAATTTGTGATTAAGCCAGCCCGGGGCTCTGGAGGCAAAGGTATTCTGGTTATTGTCGGGCGCAATGGTGATAAGTATTTAAAACCGTCTGGGGCTGAGATCAATGCGGTAACCATTTTCCGCCATATCAGTGATATTCACAGTGGTCTCTACAGCCTCGGCGGCAAACCCGATCGGGTTATGATCGAAACTCTCGTGGATTTTGACCCTGTATTTGACCAATACTCCTTTGAAGGCGTCCCAGATGTACGTGTTATTGTATTTCTTGGATTCCCAGTAATGGCCATGCTACGGTGCTCTACTCACACTTCCGATGGCAAAGCAAATTTACATCAAGGCGCGGTGGGTGTCGGGATCGATTTAAAAAGCGGGGGGGTATGTCATGCAGTGCAGCATGGTCAGCGTATCCATCACCACCCCGATACCGGTGTTCCCTTCTCCGACCTGATGATTCCCGAATGGCAAAAGTTGGTACGCTTGGCCGCCAGTTGCTTCGAAATGACCGGACTTGGGTATCTCGGTTGCGATATTGTACTGGATAATCAACGCGGACCACTGCTACTTGAGGCGAATGCACGCCCAGGGCTTGCCATTCAAATTGCCAACGGCGCTGGCCTGCGCACACGCCTACAACATATTGAACAGTTGGAAACCGAACAACTGGAGAAAAACTTAGAACAACGGGTCGATTACGCTATGGACTATTTCTCCACACAAAGGGCAACCAGCTCAATCAAAACACGCCCAGAGCATGCTTTAGCATAATTGTTAATGAATCAAACTGTCTTTTATAACAAGATTTCACCACCCAATGAGCCTTTTCCGGCTCTTATGAGTTTCAATTGTGATAAGCGAAGCGCCATCGCCTAATTACTCTTATACATTCTATTGTTTTTTGTCCGAAAAAAGGCTAGATTAAGGGCAAATGCCCGAATTGCATCAATCTGGAGAATCTCTGATGATATGCACGCCCGCCTACCAGTCTCAGCCTGATGCCGCCGAAGTATTACTTGAGGCGGCTCTAAATGCCGCCGACCACCTTGGACTTAAGAAAAAAGAACTTGCCCAAATCATTCATCTCGACGAACGTACCCTAAGGCGCAAACACGGCCTGGATGCAGAAGGTACCGCCGGTCAACTGGCGTTACTTTTGATACGAGGTTACCGCGCGGCCTTTGTACTTATGGGCAGTAGCGAAGGTGCTCGTTATTGGTTTACCACCCCCAACCACGCGTTAAATGGCACACCCAAGGAGCTTGCCCGACGCATTGATGGGCTAGTACGTATCGTTGCCTACCTGGATGCGGCACGGGGCAAAGTGTGAGCATCGATTTAAACGAGAATATCGAGGCTGGCAAATTACGTCTACTGGGCAGATTGTACCGCATTGTCGAATCTCAAGAGGAAGTGGCGACGCACACCCTAGTGGATAATTTAAAAAAGCAAGAAGTCCTCGAAAGGCTTCTGGAACAGAGTAAGCCAAAGCGACTGGCTGGCAGCGAAAAACTACATTACCTACTTGCAACACCATTTCGTTATCCGCCCTTACCTTGGGGTTCCCGATTTGGTGCAGTGGCCGCAAACGGTATTTTTTATGGTAGCAAGACGGTAACCACCCTGCTTGCCGAAGCAGCCTACTATCGCCTCATTTTTTTTCACGCCATGAACCCTCCCCCGGCAACGCCGGTAACCAGTTATCACAATATCTTTTCGGCAAAATACCACGCAAACCCTGGGATTCGTTTGCAGGATCCAAGATGGCAGAAATACTGGGGAAAATTGACCGATCCTGGTAATTACGGCTTCTGTCAGTCTCTCGGGCTGCAATTGCGCCGAGCACAAGTTTCCGGGCTAGAAGTACCGGCCGCTCGTGCATTACAGGCAGGTTTAGTAGATTTGCCACCAGGTAACTCTGAAGGTATTAATGTCGCACTGTTTGAACCCTCGGCACTGCTGAAGAAACCACCAACCCAAATCGCCGATGTAACTGCAGAAAGCCACTCATCAAGCGTGTCTTTCCTGCTCCGGCTCGACGAGCAGATTATGACTCAAAACTTCACTCTGGAAATGTTCCAGGTAGATGGCATACTTCCGCACCCAGCATAAGCACTGTCGGGGAAACTCGGCAGCCAATCAAGCCATAGCATAGATGTTAACCAAACTCGATCCGCAAGAGCTGCGAGATAGCGCGCACACTATCCCCTACCAAAAAATTAAAAGCGGCTTATTTCCAGGCATTGCGCTCTGGATGCGACGCGACGATTTACTGGACCCCATTATTTCAGGCAATAAAGCCTTTAAGCTGGTATTTAACCTAGCCCAAGCTAAGCTCTTTGGCGCCCACACTCTGATTACCTGTGGCGGAGCCTGGTCAAACCACATTCACGCCACGGCAGCAGCTGGTATGCGCCTTGGTTTCAAAACGGTGGGAATTATTCGCGGTGAGCGAGCGCCGACACCGAGCGCCACCTTAGTGGATGCTGAGCGCTTCGGTATGCAATTAATTCACCTTTCCCGAACAGCTTATCGCCAAAGAAACAACCCGGATTTTTTGCCGCAGCTGGGGATAACAGATCCCTTTGCACTATTTATCCCCGAGGGCGGCGCAAATATCGCTGGGGCACGTGGCGTGCAGCTACTAGCTAGGGCAATCCAACATACCCAACCGGTTCATTTTGATGAAATCTGGCTCGCCTGTGGCACCGGCCTAACACTTGGTGCTTTGCAGTCAGGGCTCAGAAATCAAAAAGTAGTAGGAGTACCGGTACTAAAAGCTGCCAAGAGTATTGCCCACGAGGCGGCATTGTGGCAAAAACAGCTGACCGGAAAAATGATAAATATGGAATTAAAACCACAATATCACTGTGGAGGCTATGCGCGGCGCCCCGTCTATCTAGAAGCTTTTCAAAACCAATTTGAACAACAAACCGGCATACTTTTAGACCCTGTCTACACTCTGAAGCTGGCTTATGCGCTACACCGGGAATGCTTATTAAAGCGTTTAACGCCAGGGGCCAACGTTCTACTAATGCACACTGGAGGGCTACAGGGAAGACGTAGTACCTGCCACACTGACAGGGTCCAGTAAGCAACAATAATTTACGCACTGCCTCACCTATTGGCAAGTTCGACTCGCGCCCTCAGCTAAGGCATAATGATTCCGCGACTGCTCAATGGCATCGGCATCCGTATTAAATCGGCCTGAGAGGGACAACAGTGTCGGAATTTCACACTATCGGCCTCCTAGGCCCTACCGAAAATACAAGTACCGTGCTCTCTCTCAGACGCCTTATGGCCTTTCTGGAGAACAAAGGCTTTACCGTAATCCTTGAGCAAAATACAGCCGCCAATGTAGCCAATCACAAAGCTCAGATTTGCGCAAAAGACAAGCTGGGTGAACTCTGCGATCTGGTTATTGTTGTCGGCGGCGACGGCAGTTTACTCACTGCCGCCCGTGCATTGGCAAAGTTCAGTGTACCGTTACTTGGTATCAACCGTGGACGTTTGGGATTTCTAACCGATATTACACCAGATGCAATCGAAACCAAGGTAAGCGAAGTACTAGCCGGCAAATATATTGCTGAAAGCCGCTTTCTACTGGATATGTCCACCACACGAGATGGCAAGCTTATCGGTCAAGGATGCGCACTCAATGATGTAGTTATACATCCGGGGGAGTTTATCCGCATGATTGAGTTTGCTCTTTTTATCGACGGGCAATTTGTAACAACGCAGCGCGCCGATGGCCTGATCATATCCACACCCACTGGCTCCACTGCCTATGCTTTGTCCGGTGGCGGGCCGATTATGCACCCGAAACTAGATGCTATCGTAGTGGTGCCTCTAAACCCCCACACCCTCAGTAGTCGTCCTATTGTTGTCGAAGGCAGCAGTGAATTCAAAGTCACCATAGGCCAGCACAATATCGCCAAACCGCATGTTACCTGCGATGGGCACGATCAACTGCTCACGCAACCGGGCGATGTGATACGCATCCACAAAAAACCCCAACGCATGACTTTAATTCACCCCATTGACCACAACTTTTACGAAACCTGCCGCTCTAAGCTCGGCTGGTCCGGTTAGCCTAGCCGGGTATGAGATTTCTGGCATTCGTCGCAATTATTTTACCGTGGGTAAATGGCTAACCGATACCCCACTCAGTTATCCAATTGAAACACTCCCCCTGCTGAACAAACTGAGATAAGCCACGGTTAGCTTTACTCGAACACTGCCCGCTTTAGCGCCTGAGCAGCATGAATAGCTGTAGTGTCATAAAGAGGTACCGAAGTATGTTGCTGCTGTACTAACAATGCTATTTCTGTACACCCCAAAATCACGGCTTGGGCGCCCTATTGAGAAAGTTGGTGGATTATTTCCAGGTATTTTTGCCTTGAGGCTTCGTTGATTTCACCAAGACATAATTCCGAATAAATAATATTGTGAATGGTAGTTTGTTGGTGGACTGTGGGGACAACTACATCAATACCATATTTTTCAGCAAGCCTGCCCTTATAGAAATCTTACATCCCCAAACTAGAAGTATGGGGATGTAAGCGCTTCCGATAATAGCTGGCTGTTGATTCCCAACTCATACCGCCAAGCATACCTATGGGTTTCATGCGTGTCTCAAGCTGTACATCATGTATCCTCATCCCGGCCAGCCGGAATCGTTAACGCAAAGTTCGATTGACCATTTTGCCCTCGCTGGCGCAACGCATGGTCAATCAATACCAGCGCCATCATCGCTTCGGCAATCGGCGTTGCGCGTATGCCGACACAAGGGTCATGGCGGCCCTTAGTGATAACTTCAATCGCTCTGCCATGAATATCCACACTGCGACCAGGAATTCTCAGACTCGATGTGGGTTTGAGTGCAATATGGGCTATTAGCTCCTGGCCGCTTGTGATGCCCCCGAGAACACCACCGGAATTGTTCGATAAAAAGCCTTCAGGAGTAATTTCATCCCGATGCTCAGTGCCCTTTTGCTCCACACTGGCAAATCCTGCACCAATCTCAACCCCTTTAACGGCATTAATCCCCATCAGTGCATGAGCCAAATCCGCATCCACTCGGTCAAAAATTGGTTCGCCTAAACCTGCAGGCACGCCACTGGCATGCACCGAAATACGTGCTCCAATGGAGTTTCCCTCTTTAATCAGTGCCTGCATATAACTTTCCATTGCCGGTACTTTTTCTGCATCCGGGCAAAAAAATGGGTTTTGGTTGACCTGCTGCCAATCTAACTTTTCTGCCACGATTGGCCCCAGCTGAGAGAGATACCCCCGCACCTCTACGCCCAATTGCTGACTCAGCCATTTCTTAGCAATAGCACCGGCCGCCACCCGCATCGCGGTTTCCCGCGCTGAAGACCGGCCACCACCACGATAATCCCGCAGCCCGTATTTTTTCCAATAGGTGTAATCCGCGTGGGCCGGGCGAATCTGCTCGGAGATATTATCGTAATCCTTAGAGCGCTGATCCGTATTTTCGATCATCAGCCCAATCGGCGTGCCGGTGGTTTTGCCTCCAAACACACCGGATAAAATCTTCACTGTGTCTGTTTCGCGGCGCTGGGTAGTATAGCGAGAGCTACCAGGCTTACGCCTATCTAGCTCACGCTGAATATCTTCTGCACTGATTGTAAGCCCCGGTGGGCAACCATCAACAATACAGCCCAGCGCGGGGCCATGGCTTTCACCAAAGGAAGTAACACAAAACAATTTGCCAAAAGTATTACCAGACATAAAAGGATTTATTCCTATCGAAAGCCTCAAAGCTAGCCAATTATTAAGCGGGTAAAAACCACCGGAAAGTGACACAAGTTTATATCGTTTGTAAGACAGCTGCGTGCCAAACTTCGCCTATCAAACTAGCTGAAAGTTTAAAGAAAATGACCAAACCATTTTAGGCCGTAATCAAGGGTTGAAAAATGGCTCACAAGCCAGCAGTTCCTCACGGCTAAGTACAAAAACGCCCTGGCCGCCCTCTTCCAATTGCGGCCACACAAAGGGAACCCGTGGGTACACTTCTTTCAGCGTCTCCCAGCTGTTACCCACTTCACAAACCAAGATGCCCTCCGGCTGCAGATAGCTAGCAGCTTCTCGTAGCAGCCTGCGGGTAAATTCCAAGCCATCTTCACCGGAAGCCAGTGCGATATCGGGTTCGGCAAGATATTCTGCTGGCATCTGTGCAAGGTCGGCAGCGTTCACATAGGGCGGGTTGCTGACAATCAGGTCGTAACTGCAATCACCGAGATTGGTAAACAGATCCGACTGTACTGCACGCACGCGTTCATTCAAATGGTGGCGATCGATATTGATCTGTGCCACTTCGATGGCCTCGGCAGAAATATCGCTTACATCGACCTGCGCGTCTGGATAGATTTCGGCACAAGCAATACCGATGCAGCCACTGCCACAACACAAATCCAGCACGGCTAACGGTTCTCCCTTGAGCCATGGACGAAATCGATGGCGAATCAGCTCACCAATAGGAGAACGAGGTACCAACACACGCCTATCGACATAAAACGGCATATCGCAAAACCAGGCAGTATTGGTTAAATAGGGCAGCGGAAGACGTTCATTAATCCGCTTTTCCAACAAGGCCATAATCTCACGACGCTCATCCATGGTCAGGCGTGCCTGCAGCACCTCAGGTTTGGTTTGCTCTACTGGCAATCGCAACACATGCATCACCAACTGTAGTGATTCATCCCAGGCATTGTCTGTACCGTGACCAAACCACAATTCAGCGGCATTGAAACGGCTGGCCCCCCAACGCACATAGTCCAGTAAGGTGCACAATTCGTGTAAACTGGACTCTCGTTTTTCTATCATTGACTCTGCTCCTCAAAGTTGAATCAGGTTCAGGTGCTTTACTCGCAGTTAACAAACACTTAGGGTAGCGCATTTCAAAATTCAATGGAGCAGTTGGGATACTGCGTGCCATGCTCAATTGAGTGCCCAATTTACCCTGCGAATCTTTGATCTCCCTCCCCTCGGCTGAACCGTTACGTTGTAGCCACGAAGTTGGAAGTTAACCGAAATGAACGAACAATATGTACAAATTCTAAAAGCGATTGGTGAAGATCCGCAGCGTCCGGGCCTGCAAGATACCCCGCACCGGGCTGCCAAAGCCATGCAATACCTCACTCGCGGCTACCGGCAAAGCCTCGACGAAATAGTTAACGAGGCCCTGTTTCCCTCGGATTGCAGTGAGATGGTAGTGGTAAAGGATATTGAGCTCTACTCTCTGTGTGAGCACCATCTGTTGCCATTTATCGGCAAGGCACATGTCGCCTACATCCCCAATGGCAAAGTTCTGGGCCTGTCCAAGGTGGCACGCATTGTTGATATGTTTGCGAGCCGCTTGCAAATTCAGGAACAATTGACGTTTCAAATTGCCAAGACCCTGCAACAGGTCACCTCTGCCGTTGGCGTCGGCGTTATTATTGAAGCCCAGCACATGTGTATGATGATGCGCGGTGTCGAGAAACAAAATTCAGTCATGAAAACCTCTGCTATGCTCGGTAATTTTCGCAGCCAGCAGGCAACCCGAAACGAATTTCTGTCACTTCTTCGCTAATTTTTCGTATGCTTTATGGCCCAGATAGCCAATAATACCTTGAATAGAATAAAAGTGGAGCGCTGTTATGCCGCATTTGGTTATTGAGTATGCACACAAATTGGAGCAGGAGCTCTCCATCCCAGCACTGGTCAGCGCCGCTCACGAAGCTGTCAGCAACACAAAGTTGTTCGCAACCCATACCATAAAAACTCGAGCTATTGCCTACACGCACTATATTGCCGGCGGGGCGCTGGAGGGCTCAAGTGACAGCTTTATTCACGCCGAGGTGCGTATTTTCAGTGGCCGTAACGACAAACAGCGAGAGGCGTTGAGTTGCGCGGTTTTCAATTGTCTATGCAATGCCGCCCAAAAAGTATCCTCGGTCACAGTTGAGGTAAGAGAAATGAATCGCAGCTGTTATTCGAAACGACTACCCTTTTAAGCCTGATTTTCTTTTCAAAAACCAACTCGGCAACCGCTCAGGGCAATTGTAAAAATGGCCGAAACCAATTGGCAATACCCTCAGCTTCAGCTTGCATATGTAAATGGTGCCCACCAGGTATTTCCCGCAGCTCAATATTTTCGCGGTACTCAACCAGCGGTTTTAAACGCTGAATCATATCTTCAATACCACTCTCTGCCAGTACCAAACGAATGGGCATGGCTGCCTTATCCAAAAAGGCATTTATCTGATTCAGATTCAATTTAACACTAGAACTTGACAGCAATTGAGGATCATTACTCCAAGTGTAACCGCCGTTATAAGCCCGCACACCGCGCTCGACCAAGCGCCGCGCTGCATCCCCATCCAGTTGAAACAGCCCGTTTTGACGCGCGCTAACCGCTTGATCAATAGTGGCAAAAAAACGCGGCTTGCGTTCCCAATAGCGCTTGCGCTGGATGATACCTTTGGCCAGTATGAATGGCGCCTGGCAATCTTCCGTAGGTGCAGGTATCAAGCCGTCGATTAACGCCAACCGCTTTATACGCTCGGGAAACGCTCCAGCAGTTAACATTGCCACTATTGCTCCGCGGGAGTGACCGAGCAGTGCACAGCGTTGCCAGCCCAAACTATCCATCACCCCCAATATATCTTCCACCTCACTCAAAAGATTGTAATTGGCATCAGCCGAACGATGATAACTCTGCCCGTGTCCAGCCATATCTATGGCGACCAAGTGAATATCCCCCAGCATCGGCGACAGGCGATCAAAACTAGCGCAGTTGTCTAGCCAGCCATGCAGCGCCAATACGGGAGCACCCGAAGTTGAGCCCCACTGGCGCGCTGCAATTTTTTTACTGCCAAACTTCAACGTCATTTCACGGGGAAATTGATGATTATTCATGGGGTGGAACTGTGAAAAATGAACACTTAACTGCCATCGATGAGCGGGGGATGGTACTATTTTTCTGCGTGCTGTAGCCAATTGAGCTCAGCGCAACCCTTGGCCCATATTTCTGCCTCCATACACGCTAAACTCGCAGTGCCCATTGGGTGCGCCCGTCCACTACCACAGAGACCATTGACTAGGCTACCAACCAGCGGCTGATGACTAACCAACAGCAAGGGAAATTGTTCCGACCTTGTTTGCCCCAAAGTATCGAACAGTTGCTCTGGAGCTGTATCTCCGGTTAGCCGGTTTTTAGTAATGACTGATAGTTTGAGCACGGTGGCAACGATAGCGGCAGTTTGCTGGGCTCGCACAAACGGGCTGGCCCAGATTGTGCGCACTTGCGCCAATTGCGCCGCGCGCGCTCGGATAATCCACGCAACCTGAGCTCGGCCTCGATCAGTGAGTTCGCGGCTGGCATCATCATACTGCATGGCCTTCGCCTGGCCGTGGCGCAATACTAATAACTGCACAATAAACTCCCAGGTAAGTGACAACTGTCTCTTATAGCAACACCAGTATTCACTAGCTGTCCATCCAACCCTATTGGCAAAGAGCCCTAGAACTTTAGCTGAAACCTTTGTACACACTTTTAATACAGAGCACAGAGGGTTGCCGGTGGTTACTCAGGCTTAGGCTTGTCTTCTGGCCCGGTTGTTTCTTGCTCGTCATCTTCTTCACTGGTAACAATTTCTCCATCGACTTCTTTGGCGTTGGCATAACTGGAAAAATCATCACTCTCCGATTCAGGCCACTCAGCAAAAGGAAAGGGCTTTTCTTCAGTGTTATAGCTTAAAAATTGTAGAATTTGATAAATATAAGAACTCAGCTGATCACCAAAGCGACGCAGATTACCATTAGCATTGCCAGTTAAAATTGCAAACAAAAATTGCAGCACAACAACTATTAGTATTACTACTCCAGCCACCTCCAGCAGCAGTGCAAACAGCACCATAAACAGCAGCCGTAGCCACTGATTAGAAGAGGCCAAATTTCGCTTTAACTCGTCGGTATTCATAGGGTAGCCACCAATCTCATTGTGGATTAAAGTACACGCTTATTTCAATGCTTAATTGAGTATGCAACATCGAAGGTTTGAGCTCCAGACATCAATTCCCCAATCACCTCAGGAATCGGCCTATGTTGGAATAATATGGCGTAAATCGCGGAAACCAAGGGCATGTAGACGCCTATTTCATCTGCTTTGTGTTTAATTAACCGGATCGTATTCACACCCTCAGCTACTTGACCAATTTCGGCAACAGCCGCCTCCAATTCTTTACCTTTACCCACAAGATAACCAACACGATAATTACGACTCAAATCTGAAGAGCAGGTTAAAATTAAGTCCCCCACACCGGCGAGACCAATAAATGTCATCGGATCGGCGCCCATAGCCTCAGCAAAGCGCATCATTTCTGCCAGCGCACGTGTGATCAGTAAACTAATTGTATTTTGACCACTACCTAGCGCCGCGGCCATTCCGGTAACAATCGCGTAAATATTTTTCAGTGCTCCTGCGAGTTCAACACCAAATACGTCGCTGCTGGAGTAGATTCGAAAGGTTTCCGAATGTAATACCTTTTGGATAGTGAGACAGAGGGCCTCATCCTCACTGGCGATTACCGTCGCGGTGTAATGGTTGGCAACAATTTCCTTGGCAAAATTGGGGCCACTTAATACTCCAATACGCATGCCGCTGGTTTCCTCACGCAGAATATCGCTCATTAAGTGAAAGCTATCGTGCTCTATACCTTTGGTGGTGGAAATCAACATGGTTTCCGCTGCCAACAGCGGCGCGACACGACGCAGCACGGCGCGAAACGATTTACTGGGAATAGCGACAAACACAATCCGGCAGCCACTGACAGCCTGCGCCAAATCACTGGTAGCTTGTAATGCTTG
Source organism: Gammaproteobacteria bacterium (assembly GCA_022600975.1). Classification (GTDB taxonomy): domain Bacteria; phylum Pseudomonadota; class Gammaproteobacteria; order Pseudomonadales; family Cellvibrionaceae; genus Microbulbifer. The sequence goes on along the minus strand of JAHZJJ010000173.1, from coordinate 15,359 downwards.
ATGTAATTTAACACCAGGCAAATAAACAGGATTTTCACCTAGCTGACGGCATTGGGCTGCCCGCTCTGATGAACGCATCCACTGCCGGGTATCATGTCCGTTAGCGGCAATAATATTGGCGATTGCGGTACCGAAGCTACCACCCCCAAGAATCGCAATTGGCAGGCGAATTGAAGAATTTGTTTGCGTCATATAAACGATCAATCATTTTTTACAGAATATAAAGAATCTGGCCATACCGCCCAATGATAGTCGCAGATCATTTTGCTCAAGGTACAATTTGTTACTGCGGCTCTTCGACGCCTAAATATAGGCAATATGATAACCGTAAAGTACAATTAATGGGCACCATGGCTTTCAAGCCAAATTTCGACCCGGAGGGCTCAGTGTGAGGGAAATAAAGTGTGTACAGTTGACACTTTTACACAGCAATCTGAATTTGCAGTATTTCCCGGTGAACAACCGCTTGCTTGTCCACCGGGAAAGAACGACCTAAGCAAGAGGCCACCAAACAGTATGGAGCCTCGCTTCCTGGCGCCTGCTGCTTAGTTGTTCAGTTCCAGCAACAGTGCATTCAATCGCCGAACATAGTCGGCGGGATCTTGCAGCTGATTGCCTGCAGCCAAGTTGGCCTGATCCATCAAAATATTAACAAGATCTGCAAAACGATCTTCGTCTACTTCCTGATCCAGACGCTTCACCAGCGAATGGTCAGGGTTCAATTCGAAAATGGGTTTGCTATCTGGTGCTGCTTGGCCAGCTTGCTCCAACATGCGACGCATTTGCAGCCCCATATCCTGATCATTAACCACCAAACAAGCAGGGGAATCCACTAGGCGAGTTGTTGCACGCACCTCTTCTACCCGCTTTTCAAGGACCCCTTTTACCCGCTCAACCAGGGCGCTAGAGGACTTTTCCACCTCTTCACGTGCACTTTTATCGGCATCGGTTTCTACTTCGCCCAAATCCAGTGCACCTTTGGCGACATCCTGAAATGGTTTGCCGTCAAACTCATGTATATGCCCTACAAACCACTCGTCCACCGAATCGCTGAGCAGTAGTACCTCAATATCTTTTTTGCGGAAAACCTCCAAATAAGGTGATGATTTGGCGGTGGCAAAATTATCGGCGCAAACATAGTAAATATGTTTTTGGCCATCCTTCATGCGCCCCACATAATCGGCCAGTGCCTGATTCTGCTTGGGCTCATCAATGTGGCTGGTAGCAAAGCGCAATAGCTTGGCTATTTTCTCTTTGTTGGCAAAGTCTTCCGCCGGACCCTCTTTTATAACGTTGCCGAACAGATCCCAAAATTTCTGGTATTGCTCTTTATCTTTTTTCGCCAACTTATCCAGCATATCCAATACGCGCTTGGTCAATGCGCTTTTAATAGCATCCGTATTTTGATCTTTTTGTAAAATCTCACGAGACACATTGAGCGGCAGATCACTGGAATCAAGTACACCCTTAATAAAACGCAGGTAGAGTGGCAAAAACTGTTCGGCGTCGTCCATGATAAACGTGCGCTGCACGTACAATTTCAGCCCGCGAGCCGCATCGCGCTGATACAGGTCGAAGGGGGCGCGTGCAGGGATGTATAGCAGACTAGTGTAATCCAGCTTGCCTTCGACACGGTTGTGACTCCAGCTCAGCGGTGCTTCAAAATCGTGGGAGATATGCTTGTAGAACTCATTGTATTCTTCCTCTTTCACATCCGAGCGTGGACGGGTCCAGAGTGCCTGCGCGGCATTGACCGCTTCAAATTCAGGTGCACTTTCGCTCTTAGCCTCGCCTTCACCCTCGTCTTCTTTTGCGGTGGCCGGCACCTCTTTTTTCATTTCCACCGGAATGGCGATATGATCGGAATATTTTTTGATAATCGAGCGCAGACGCCAGTTATCGGCAAATTCTTTGGCGTCTTCTTTCAAGTGCAGCACCACGCGGGTGCCTCGATCGGGGCAGCTGATATTCTCAACACTGTACTCGGCTTCCCCGCTGCACTCCCAATGTACGCCCTGATCGGCACTTTGACCGGCACGGCGAGTAAATACCTCAACTTTATCGGCAACGATAAACGCAGAGTAAAATCCTACCCCAAACTGGCCAATCATGTGCGCGTCTTTTTTCTCATCACCCGTCATGTTTTGCACAAAACTGGCGGTACCGGAGCGAGCAATAGTACCGAGATTTTCAATCACTTCATCGCGGCTCATACCAATACCGTTATCGGCAATGGTCAATGTGCTCTGCTCTTTGTCGAATTCGACACGGATACGCAGATCGGTATCCTGTTGTAACAACTCAGCATTAGAGAGTGCCTCAAAACGCAGCTTGTCGGCGGCATCGGAGGCATTGGATATCAACTCGCGCAAAAAAATCTCTTTATTAGAGTAGAGCGAGTGAATCATTAAATGTAACAGCTGCTTGGCTTCGGTTTGAAAGCCGTGCTGCTCTTTATGTGCTTCAACGGTATGTGCTTCAACGGTCATGGTGTTATATCCCTCTGTTTGAGACCACAGCAAGCAATATTGGGCCAATAGCACACAATTCAAGCTCTTTAGTGTTCAGGCTGTTTATCCACTATTACGGTACTAATGACCGGTACGCTTCGGCACTTTATCAGGGAGATTTTTCAGCAAACACTAAAAAGCCGCCATAAGGCGGCTTTTTAGTGTTGCTAAAGTCGGTCACTTTCAAGCCCAAAAGCTCCTGAAAGCACCGAACCTATACCCACGCAAACTTACAGCTTGTTAGCATTTTCGCTCAAATAGGAGGCAACACCGCCTGGAGAGGCTTCCATTCCCTTATCCCCTTCGGTCCAGCCAGCAGGGCAAACTTCACCGTGCTCCTGATGGAACGCCAAAGCATCGACCATACGCAGCATTTCGTCCACATTGCGCCCCAAGGGTAAATCGTTGACAACTTGATGTCGAACCATGCCCTCTTCATCAATCAAAAAAGAGCCACGAAAAGCAACACCACCTTCAGATTGAACACCGTAGGCTTGGCATATTTCATGCTTGGTATCGGCTACCAGAGTGTATTTCACCGGGCCAATACCGCCATCTTCGACAGAGGTGTTACGCCAAGCATTGTGGGAGAACTGGGAATCAATAGAGATGCCTATCACTTCCACATTGCGCTTTTGAAAATCCCCATGACGATGATCAAAAGCGATCAGCTCAGACGGGCACACAAAGGTAAAGTCCAGAGGGTAGAAGAAAACAACCGCTTTCTTGCCCTTGATGGCGTCTACCAAATTATAGGAATCAACAATTTCACCGCTGCCAAGCACCGCTGCCGCTGTAAAATCCGGAGCCTGTTTACCTACTAAAACAGTCATAAAAATCTCCTCATTAAACTATTGAAGTTACTATCAATCTGATCATTTTACATGCAATTGCTATAAATCGAACAAGCCCTGATAGAGAGAGGCTATGATACACAGCACCACTGCAGGAATCCTATAAAATTTCTATATGGATCTCATAGCCAAATGGCAAAACTAACTTAGCCAGCGCCTGTGTGCCCGGCATTCTAAGCTGGCGACTAGTCAATTACACGTCTTCCTAACACCAAATAGACACATAAACCCACTCTCTTCGTTGCCGTTTTGACCATATCGTCATAAATAATCCGCAAACATTCACTCCAACTCCTGCGGGCCTGCAGCATATTAATTGCAAATTGTTACACATAGCATCAAGAGCCCGAATGCGAAATCTTACCATTTGCTAACAGCATTGACACTCATTCTCATTAGCAGTATGCTTCAATTAACCTTGCTTGAATTACTCCAGAGCTTTCCAATGTACGTATGTATCTGTAAAGGCATTACCGACAATCAAATTAAAGAAGCAGTATACAGTGGCACCACCTCTGTAAAAGCACTGCGCCGTCAACTCGGTGTATCTTCCCAATGCGGGCGCTGTGCAGAGCTAACACAGGAACTTATTGACGAAACGATGACCGGCAGCATCATGGGCTCCACTGGGAATAACCTCTTTTACTCCGCCAGCTGATTAACACTAGCTCATGCGTTCAATCACCTATCTCTCGTGCACAAAACAATTTTTAACGACACGCTCAATATCCAGGCCATCAAAATTAACCTCGCCAGTAAAATCTGTGGGTCATTTCTAGCACCGGTAACCGCCCAAGTGAATGGTATAGCGCGATTTTATGGCATCGAACCATTCTGAAACCATAGAATTTTCTCGCTATCACTTTTGTTTTGTTGTTCAACCCTTCTACAAACCCCATTGGAAATAGTTTTTTTGCCTTGAACCAGCTCCAAATCAATGGCTGGTGTTGACGAATGATTTTGGCAACTTTCTTCATAGGTTCTATCTTCGAACGCATGACCCGCGTGGTCCAGCAATCCAAAAACTTACTAGCCCAAGCCGGGGATACATACTCCCAAAGACCATTGAAATCTTCCCGTAGCAGCCAAGCACTGACACTTTTCAAATGGTATTGCAGCAGCCCTGATAACTTCGCATCCTGCTTTTCTGTCAGATTCTCTTTGCGCTTCAATAAGCACCAGCGACTTTTGCTCAATATCGGCTCATAACCATCCACCTTTAATTACCGGTGCTTCTCAGCTCTTACATGATCAATGGCCTTGTTGAGCATCGACATAATGTGAAACCGCTTTAGAATGTGTAGCGCCTGGCTAGCTCGGGCTTCGATCACTTTAAGGTAAGCCTGCCACATACCAGAGCAAACATATTATTGCAACTACTCACTTCGTTTGGGCCTCAACAGATCGAAGAAACCTTGCAGGCTTTTGCTGGTACGGCTCTCGCTTACCCACAACAAACGCTTACAGTGTTGATCTATTTGGTACACCACTGTCAAATGTTTATGGCCTTTGCGCGAGCTATTTAGGCGATTAGCCTTGCGCAGGCGAGTGGCTTGCACCCCTCCTGGCAAGCCTTCGCGGCTTAGGGGCGGGCCCCTATTGAACGCGATTTAAACCCACCGATTCCGCTGAAGACCCAGAAGTATTTCACGTGGAACACTTAAAGCTCATCATGACAAACTTTAGGATTACATAAACTTACGGTTCTTTTTACTGCCTGTCTGTCAACTGGTGTATATAGCCTCCCTATTCCATTACCTGCCTGTTTTATTTCTGTACCTGTTGTTAATGAATTGGATTCTCTTACAGCAAACTCTATATCTCTTCCTTTTAGAAAATAGGTATAAAAGGTTTTTACACCTTCGTTATGATTGGTCAAAGCAAAAGAAGTATCAGCACCTATATATCTTGCCGCATTAACTTTTGTACTTGTAAACGCGTCTCTAAGCTCACAAATAAAACCAAAACACGCTTGATTGAATACAAAGGCTCTACCATTCATCTCGACGCTTGACATAACAGCATCTGAATTTAAATACTGCTTCCTCCACAACGTTATTCTTGCTTGATTTCCGTGTGACGTATTATGAAACAATCTCAATTTCTTATCATTCAGAACCTTTATATAGTTTTCTGGCGTAGCGTCTGAATCCAATATAAGAAGAACATCAAAACCATTTTTCTCTGCCCTCTTCTTTATATAATCAAACATATTTTTTATGCTTGATTGCTCTGAATATAAAGGAGACCCTAAAGCAATAAAAGGTTTTTTAGGTATTGTTATTGAATATGCATTACACGAAAAAACCAAGAAAAACAATAAAGGATAAATATTATTAATCTTCACAAAATAATCCTTATATCAAAATTCCTGTATAGAAACTTGTCTTATTCTATCACTGTAATTGCAGTTATGTGAATATATACTTACACTATATCCACTGGATTTAGAATACATTAGAGCACTAAGCAAAGCATATCCTGAAGGATCATTCAGATTCCTTTTTACGTCAAGCTTCCATACTTTATTAGAATCTTCAAAAGAAAAACCAACAGCGTTCCCGTCGTCATCGTCATCTACTCCTATAAAAATACTATCAACAACGCCAGTCTTACAAGTGTTAAGAGCATAAGAAGAAGCACTAAATAAAGAAAGCAACATAATTGCTGCTAAGTTCTTTTTAATTAATTTCATTTTTAAATCTCTTTTTTATGAAAGTAAATAATAATGAGCCTTCCTTGGCTATCATTCAACGAGTATAGGAAGTATAAAGCACCTCTTTTCCTTTCTGCCGAAGCACCTTACCCGAAATTTCTTAACATTCATAGCGCTTAAAGGCATTTCCAAGGTAGGCCGCTTTGCGGCGATTTTAGGATGCCACGTCAAATTAACGGTGTTCAGAAAATTCTATAGGTAGTGAGCTTACGGCACCTGTGTACAACTCAAGCCAATGAATCAGGTATGCTCATTCAGAATGGATACCTTTCGGGCGGGCGGGAGTGAGTGAGTGCACCCCCCCGAAACTGTGCGACGAGGGCGTCAATGGCACTAGAATAGTGAAGGTTTCCCTTACGGGGGTTTATCTAGCCAAGAATAGAAAAAGCGGCCAGCTACCAGTAACTCCCCCACTTATCTCTGGCAAGAGCTATGCACTCAAACGTTGAGTTCAGTTGTTAATAGTACGCAGCCACATCATCTATGATAGGGAGGAGCGCTTGATGAGCTTCAGAGATGCCGGCTTCACCACAGCGCTGATTGTTACAAGCCAACGAATTAGGATCGGAGAATATGTCAAAGTGCGTAACGTTGCGTCCAAATACATGGGGGTACGCCATAATGGTAGCGAAACTGTTTTCGACACCATGCCCCATACCATAAGAATAAACGCCGCCTCTTCTGTCCCCTTGTTTGCGGGAATGTACTAGCCCCATATTGTGACCCAACTCATGAATAAAGGTGTTAGCTCCGCAATCGACCGCAGTGACACTATACGCTCTATCTCGCGAGCTGCGATCCATAGTACCATCACTACCTATGCCTACCCAAGCTATACCGCAAGTTAAAAAAGTCTGGTCATTTTGTCTAATAGTGTCTGCTTTACCCAATAGAACCACCATATCACTACCATTATTTTTTCTATAGTTTTGCACGCTACTGCTGCTAGTAACCAAGTTCAGACTATTCTCGGTAACCCGCAGGTCTGCGTCCGATACTTTAGCGCTGCCCACGAGGCGCAACTGGATGTCTATCGAATTGTCGGCATAAACCTGATTGGCGTAACTTACAAGACTGTCTATTTTAGCAGTAATATCGCCAGTTTTTTCAGCTGCAGGCTGAGTGTATAAAATAGAAATGTCGATGGTTTCTGCATCAACGGTTGTAGATAAAGTCAGAGTTGCAATGGTTGCAAGCATAGTTTTTTTAAAATTCATTATGAAACCCTAGAAAATTGACTATCTGAAAATAATGGCAACCATTCGGGACACTGCAAAAATAGCTTAATTTATGCGCTAAACTCACCACCGATTGGATAGATTCTACACAATGCTGGAGCTCTTTTAACCAAATTAGCCATTTTTAAACCATGTAAAGACAAACTGAACGGTTACAAATGTAGATAAAAAAGGTGAAAATTCCTTCACTATACCGGCTGGTTAGAGTGTCTGAATAATTAGAAAATTTCTAAAAATTTCCTGATACACCAAACTTTAAGACGTAGTGGAATTAAAACCCCTCAATTGAAATCAGATCATTATTCTCTGGTTCTTTCAACGGCGCGTCAGCTGATAGGCTTTGATCATGTTTTTCTTCATGGTTCCTGGCTAGATCAGCTTTCGAGGCAACCCATGCGTAGCTCCCTTGTGCTTCTAGTGTGTAAGAGCCCGTGGGTAATGTTAGATGGCCATACACAGTATCTACTCCCAAAGTAAAACTAGCATTATAAACTTGGGCAAGCCCCGGGAAATTCATCTGAACAGTGCGGTTGCCACTGCTATGCTGCTCAATCTTACTAACTTGCGCATCATAGTTCCCTGAAACTCCGGGCATAGAAAGCTTAAGGTAATCACCAAGAGCCATATTTTTTAGTCGATTTACATCAAGCTCTAAATACTTTGCTGCGTTCAGGTCAGCAGGCAAGTAATCACTTTCTTCTAAAACTTGTTGCGCCAACTTGGACTCTTTCCACAAATCTTTTGCAGTTTCTTTTACCGATGGTGTGGTATTTTGTTTTGTTTCTGTCAATTCCACTGAATTAGTTATATGTGGAACAGTATCCACTGCAACTTTTGGCTCTTTGCTTACTGCAGTCAAGCCTTGAACGTCAGCTTGATTTGTATTCCAAACAAGGTAACCTGCCACTACTAATAGGACGACAACTAAAAAAGAAATATTTTTTTTCATACTTTTATCACATGTTATTAATGAATAGAACAACCATGCTCCTGCTAATTAAAATGAAATCCTTCATCCGTCACCGTACCACTAATCCACTCCAAATCATAATATTTAATGTTTCCTTTCTCGTGCCTACATCTTAAAAAGTACTCTGCTAAAAAAACTGTAACGACCAAACTACTCTACCGCTTATTGCTGAATAGTTACTCTGAAAGGCAAATATAACTGCTACCACGCTATAGCTTGCAGGAAGGAAAATAATAAACGAAATTGAACAAATCGTAGATACAATCACTAATGCACTTCGATGTGTGCAACCTGGGCTTAAACCAGCGGAGCCATCGCAAATTATTTGAATTGTAGCGAGCCAACCCCTTTTAGGATATCTGCAAAGCCTGAATTCCTACAAGCCGTAAAAATCTCTGAAGTGCCAAGGCGTTGATGGGTAGCGAAGGAAATACGAAACTGGGCTAAAAAGCAGAGGACTTCAGGGAAAGGCGGGCTCAGCCAACCCCGTGCCATATGCTTACACCAATGGCTTTAAGCCCTGTATAAATATGCGCTCAAAAAATCGGTAAGCGATACCTCTGATATCTGCTATCAGAGCACTCTATTTGCACCAAACTCTATCTAGCTTATTGTTTTTAAATAGGCAAATGGTGCCCAGGAGAAGACTTGAACTTCCACGACCAAAAGGCCACTAGCACCTGAAGCTAGCGCGTCTACCAATTCCGCCACCTGGGCACTTAACAGTGCATATCGCTGAGGTCGCGAACTATAGAGATTTGTTTTGAGGGTGTCAACGGCCTATTCCACGGAAACTATCCCAGTTGTTTGTGATCAAGAAGTCGGGGAAGGGCTTGAAATCGCTTATAATGCTGGTGACATACAACAACTGGCACAACCAAAGGGCAATTTTCCCCACCGGTTTTCGCCAAATTCAACCAACTTGGGTTGCCCCCAGCCAACTGTTGTGCCGGATGTTATCCGTGGCCTTATAACCCTGCTCGGCCAACCGCAGAACTATGGAAGCTATTTTGAAGCAAGATAAATCCGAATTTGAAACTATTGACCCCTACGCGCAACGCGAAGCAGAAAATTATGAAAAACCAATTCCCAGCCGCGAATATCTACTCAAGCTATTAGAACAGGAGCCTAACCCTGTTTCTTGGGAGTCGGTGGCAGATACACTGGGGCTTAAAGATGAAGATCGTCGTGAAGGCGTGCGCCGGCGCTTAATTGCCATGTCCCGCGACGGCCAGATTGTCAGTAATCGCAGTGGCGATTTTGGGGTACTGGATAAAATGAGCCTAGTGCGCGGCCACGTCATTGGTCATCGCGATGGCTTTGGTTTTGTATCCCCAGGCGGCGGTAGCGAGGATTTGTTTTTGTCCCATCGACAGATGCGCAAGGTACTGGATGGCGATGAGGTGTTAGCGAGGACAATGCCCGGCAACTATCGCGGCAAACGCGAGGGTGCGGTGGTGCGGGTGCTTAAACACAATACTCAACAATTGGCCGGCCGAGTATTTCGCAATAATGGCATATCGTTTGTGCGCCCGGAAAGCCCACGTATTACTCTCGACGTAATGGTGCCGGAAGATAAGATAGGCGGCGCTTGTAACGGCCAGTATGTAGTAGTGAATATCACCGCTCAACCTAGCCGCAACAGCTTACCCCAAGGTGAAATTACAGAAGTGCTGGGCGACCATTTGGCACCGGGAATGGAAATAACTGTAGCGATTCGCAACGGCGGCTTACCACACGCCTGGCCCGCAGCTACGCTGGAAGAAACTGAGTCGATTGCCGCAGAGGTCACCGAGGCGGATAAAAAAGCCCGCATTGATCTGCGCCAGTTACCGCTGGTTACTATCGATGGGAAAGACGCACGGGATTTTGATGACGCAGTTTATTGCCAGGTGCTGCCCGACCAGGGCTGGAAATTACTTGTCGCCATTGCCGATGTTTCACATTATGTGCAAACTGACAGCGCTCTAGACGAAGAAGCCCGCAATCGTGGCAATTCGGTGTACTTTCCCGACTTTGTGTTACCGATGCTGCCGGAAAAACTCTCCAATGGCTTATGTTCCCTCAATCCACACGTGGATCGCCTGTGCATGGTGTGCGAAATGCACATCAATCAGCAGGGCGGAATTGACAATTATCAGTTTTTTGAAGGCGTAATGCGCAGCCACGAACGGCTCACCTATACCCAGGTGGGGGAGATCATGGCCACGCGTGACAATACTACCGTCACTGGCCTGCGCCAACAATTCTCTGCATTGGTGCCCCATCTCGACAACCTGCAAGATCTGTATCACGCCCTGCGCGGTGCTCGCGATGCCCGCGGAGCGATCGATTTTGAAACCACCGAAACACGCATCATTTTTGACGATCAGCGAAAGATAGCGCGTATAGTGCCCGTGGTGCGCAACGATGCTCACAAGCTGATTGAGGAGTGCATGCTGGCCGCCAATGTGTGTGCGGCGGAACTTATGGCGGAAGCAAAGCTACCAATGCTGTACCGTGTGCACGACCTGCCAAAAACGCAAAAGCTCAGCAACCTGCGCGAATATCTCGGCGAGCTGGGTTTGCGGCTAGAGGGCGGCGACAAGCCGCGACCAAAGGATTATCAAACATTATTGCAATCCGTACAGGACCGCGCCGATGCACATATTATTCAAACGATGTTACTGCGCTCAATGAACCAGGCGGTATACCAGCCGGAGAATCGTGGCCACTTTGGGCTCGATTACCCAGCCTATGCCCATTTCACTTCACCAATTCGACGTTATCCCGATTTGTTATTACACCGCGGACTGCGCTGGCTACTGCACAACGGCAGCGCCAATAAGCCTGCAGTGGCAAATAGGTTGCGCCGGACCCTAGAGACCCCGACGAAAACAAACCAAACCTCACCCTATAGCCCCGCAACCATGCAGATGCTCGGCGAACATTGCTCGATGACCGAACGCCGCGCCGACGATGCCACACGCGATGTGATCAGCTGGCTTAAGTGTGAATATCTGCAAGAACATGTGGGTGAAGTATATACCGGGGTCATCAGTGCAGTAACGGGATTTGGTCTGTTTGTTGAACTGGATGAACTCTATGTTGAGGGCTTGATTCATGTCACTGCCCTACCCAAAGATTACTATCGGTTTGAGCAGGCACAACAACGGCTAGTGGGCGAGCGCAGCGGCGCACGCTACCGTCTTGGCGATCTGGCTTCCGTGCAAGTGGTGCGGGTAGACCTGGATGAACGCAAAGTAGATCTCACACTGGAAACTTTATTACCACAACGCAAAACAAAGCTCCGAAATACACCCAGAGCCAATCAACACAAGGCTACAGTGCCACGCGAAAATACATCGAGCGCACCAAAAGCACCGAGTAAAAATACCGAGCCCAATTTTTGGAATGACGTTAAACTTACACAACACACGCCTTTTCGCAAACGCAAGGTAGGCTCTACAGATGCCGAGCCGGTGGCAGCGTCTGTAGAAAACCACGATTCAGCAACGCAGCAAACACCAGCAGAAAATAATCTTAACAACGATACTATTAGCCCCCCAAAAAAACGCGGGCCGAGGCGCACCCCTACCCGCAAAGGTGGTAAACGCCCTTCAGTAGCCGCCCGCAAGGCCGCTCACAAAGCTAGTACGAAGAAAAAATCCGCTAAGCAAAAAACCTCCAGCAAAAAAAAGAAGTAACCACTAGTGCAACAATTAATTTACGGTCTGCACGCGGTGCAGGCATTACTAAAGGGGTCTCCCCAGCGGGTACAGCAGCTGCTGTTATTGCGCGGGCGCAAAGATCAAAGATTACAAAAAATTATTCGCCAGGCCGAATTGAATAATATTGCGATTCAGTTTGTCGAGCGTCGGCAACTAGACGAAAAGATTGACGACCAGGGCAACCATCAAGGCGTATTGGCTATTTGCACCGACGTTGCCGAGGTACGGGATGAACAGTTTTTAAAAAACATGCTGCAGCGGCTAGATGCCCGTGCTGAAGCGCCGTTTTTACTCATTCTTGACGGCATCACTGATCCGCATAATCTCGGTGCCTGCCTGCGCTCAGCAGAAGCCGCCGGTGTACACGCAGTCATAGCGCCCAAAGACAAATCTGCTGGATTAACACCAACCGCGATCAAGGTCGCCTGTGGCGCAGCGGAAATATTGCCGTTTGTCACTATCACTAATCTCGCGCGCTGCTTACAGCAACTGCAGCGAGCAGGCATATGGATATTTGGCGCTGCCAATGAGGCCCCGAAAAGTATTTACGACAGCGCCCTGACAGGGCCACTGGCTCTGGTAATGGGCGCCGAAGGCTCAGGGCTCCGCCGCCTCACCCGCGAGCATTGCGATCAGCTGGTGAATGTCCCCATGGCAGGTCAGGTGAGCAGTCTCAACGTATCGGTTGCCACTGGCGTGTGCTTATTTGAAGCGGTGCGACAACGCCGCCAATAAGATCGCACAATGACTGGAGCCGGATTTTTTAGCCAGCCCCAAATGATACATTGGATCAACTTGCAACCATTGTGACGAATACATAAAATACGCCACCCGCAGTAAGTCTCTTAATAACAGACTGGCTGTACTCCTTGCCTCACCGAACACTCGGGAGGCTGTTTAACCCGTAAGGAGCAAAAATGCGACATTACGAAATTGTATTCCTGGTTCACCCCGATCAGAGCGATCAGGTGCCCAGTATGGTTGAGCGTTACAGCGCGACCATCCAAGAATCCGGTGGCCATATACACCGCCTGGAAGATTGGGGTCGCCGCCGCCTGGCCTACCCGATCAATAAACTCCACAAGGCACACTATGTGTTGCTGAATATCGAGTGCAGTGAAGAAGCACTGGGTGAATTGACCACCAACTTCCGCTATAACGACGCGATTTTGCGCAACCTAGTGATGCGCGAGAATGAAGCCATCAGCGCAGAAAGCCCAATTATGAAAGCGGAAAAAGAGACTCGTGAGCGCAAAGCTGCGCGCGCTGAGCGCCCCGACCGCCGAGAGCGTACCGAACAACCCGAACAGGAAGCTGATTCAGCAGAAGCAGAAGCAGAAGAGCTGCCCTCCAAAAATGTCGAAGCTGAAGAGTAAGGGGATTATCTGATGGCACGTTTTTTTCGTCGACGCAAATTCTGTCGCTTCACCGCCGAAGGCACCAAACGTATCGACTACAAGGATCTTGAAACCTTGAAAGCTTACGTTTCTGAAACTGGCAAAATTGTACCAAGCCGTATCACTGGCACCAAAGCTAAGTATCAGCGTCAACTGTCCACTGCGGTCAAGCGCGCACGATATTTGGCGTTGCTGCCCTATTCGGACAGCCACGAAGCTTGAGCCAGACGGCTTGTGGGCTTTAACAAGAGAGTCTATTAAGTGCTAATGCGTGCCCTAGAATATGTTATGCGCGGGCGCGTGTGCGCGGTCATCCTCATGTTACTGGGGATACCGCTGCTGAGCCCAGCAATTTTGGGATTGATTGGGTTACGCCGGGGCCCCATAGAAGGCCTGTTGTTGTTGGCATGGGCACTGCTGCCGCTTGTTGTTGCAAGTGTGGCAGGCTATATATCCCCGTTGATGCTGGGGCTAGCAGTTACGCATTTAAGCGCAGTATGGTTCGGCGCTCTAGTTTTGCGCCAAAGCGGTGCCTGGAGTAAAACCCTAATTGCGCTAACGACAGTGGCCGCGATAGGTATATTGTTAACGTCGCACTTTAGCGGCGGGGTGATGAGCAGTTTGCTGGAAGTCGCTACAACTTCTGGCGGCCCAACTACGCAATTACAGCAGGTATTCGGCAGTGAACACCAGGTCACTGGATATCTGACTTTAATCTCGGCGATCACCGCTACCCTGGCACTGCTGCTGGGGCGCTGGTGGCAATCACTGCTATACAACCCCGGCGGCTTGCGCCCGGAATTGCATCAACTGCAAGTGCCGCTGCCAGTTGCCATTATCGGCATGTTATTGTGGGTCTATGGGTTAACCAGTGGACACTATGTTTTTTGGGGCGCCGTAGCAGCCTTCCCATCAATCGTGGCCGGTATTGCGTTGATCCATTGGTTAATCGCCAAGCGCAACTGGGGCAAAGGGCCACTGATTGCACTCTATGTGATGCTGGTTATTGTAGCGTTACCTGCAGCGGGTTTTTTATGTGCTCTAGCACTGACAGACAGCTGGATAGATATTCGCGCACGCTCAGGCAATAAAGGCTGAGTGTTGCACAAAAACTGAAACAGAGGATTCCGAGATGGAAGTAATTCTGCTCGAAAAAATAGGTAAACTGGGCAAGGTAGGCGATCGCGTTACCGTCAAACCTGGATACGGTCGCAACTATCTTATACCCGGCGGCAAAGCCGTGCGGGCAAGCAAGACAAATATAGCGGAGTTTGAAGCCAAGCGCGCCGAGCTGGAAACCGCTGCAACAGCCAAATTAAGTGAAGCTGAAGCCCGCGCTGCCAAGTTACAAGATCTGACGGTGCGGATCACCGCTGTCGCCGGTGAGGAAGGCAAGTTATTTGGCTCTGTCGGCACCCGCGACATTGCCAGCGCCATTGTTGCTGCCGGAGTGGAGGTGAACAAAGCCGAAGTGAAGCTGCCTCAAGGGCCACTGCGTGAAATTGGTGAGTTTGATGTCAGCCTACAGCTGCACACCGATGTCAGCGCTACTGTGAAAGTTGAGGTGGTGGCAGAAGAGTAAGGGGCAACCCTCACTCGAGCTAAACACCGAGCAATTTCTGCTAACCGCTCGCGGGTCAACCGCGCTACAATCAGGCGCTGAATACTCAATTGAGTTCAGCGCCTGATTTTTTTGCGCCTAATAAAATCTTATGAATGACTTCCCCCCCGCACAAGAACGAGATCAACCACTAGAAGACAGCTCACCACTGCCGCACTCGGTAGAGGCAGAACAATCGGTACTGGGCGGCCTGATGCTGGACTCGAACCGTTTCGACGGCGTCGCCGAACAGCTCAACGAGACAGATTTCTTTACTGCCAGCCACCGCACCATCTACCAGGTCATGGGGACACTGGTTCAAAGTACACAGCCCCTAGATATAGTCACTCTAGCCGAAGCACTG